>NZ_DLMP01000001.1:264157-471152 GCF_002479335.1 Exiguobacterium sp. UBA7533
CCACTGCCTTTTATCGTATGTTCATTATTCCAATCGAAGATCCTCGGGAAGCGGCGCTTCAAATCGGACACGTTCTCCTGTCGCAGGGTGAAGGAACGTCGCTGACGCGCTATGGAGTGCTTGACGCGGGAGCAATGGTTCACCCTGATACATCGTATCACCAATCAAAGGATGTCCTAAAAAGGCAAGATGGACACGAATTTGATGCGTCCGTCCCGTCTCTAGTCGAATATCCAGTAAGGAAAACTCTCGATCCAAAGCTTGGACCCGTCGACTATTTAAAATATGCGTAATGGCCCGTTGACCATCCGGTCGTACCATTCGTTCCATGAAGGAATGATCGGTTTGACCAATCGGCTGATCAATCGTTTGTACCGGCACATGTCCGGGTGCATAGGCTAAATAATGCCGCTCTAATTCGTTCGATCGTTGCATGAGACTCATCCGGTGGTGAGCAAGTCCGTGTTTAGCGAATAAGACGAGGCCACTCGTGTCTCGATCGAGTCGATTGACGATATGGATCGCATACGGAATTCCTTGTTTTCGATAATAACCAAGAACATAATTCGACAATGAGTGTTCCGGATGCAATCGTGACGGAATCGATGCCATCCCCGGTGGTTTATTGACGACGAGTAACCAATCATCTTCAAACAAAATATCGAGTTCCCCTTCTGTCGCTACCATGTCCGGTGCTGGTGTTTCTTCCGGGAAGAAGACGTGGACACGGTCACCCGCGCACAAGACGTCGTGGACGTTGACATGATGACCGTTCCGCGTGATATCTCCATGATTTTTGATTGATACTAACATTTTTCGTGAGATACCTAGACGGGTCGTACAAAAATGACTGACGCGCCAGCCATCCTCGATATCAGTAACCGTCTGTTGTAGCTGAAATCCATTCATGTTTCCATTTCCTTTACATACTGCGTCAACGTCTTTCGTCTGCCAGGAAAGATTCCCGCACCCGTTGCCAAAACGGGAAAGAACGAAAACGAGCAAATTTCACTTTTTTATCTGATACTCGACACCGGATCGATGTCACATTTTGATGGACAATCGAAGCATAGTGGTCATAGGTCATCTGAAAATCAATCGGATTGACGGGACGAATTTCGACATCATGATGTTTCGGTAACAACATCGGTGAGCCGATCGTCCGGTAAACACGATTATTGATCGAAGCCATTTCTGTAATTTGGATCGCTTCGAGTGCCGGGTGGACAATCGCACCGCCGAGCGCCTTGTTATATGCCGTCGAACCAGAGGGTGTCGATATACATAACCCGTCACCTCGAAACGTCTCAAAATAGTCGCCTCGAATCGATAAATCGCAAACGAGTGTTTGATTGAAACTTTTGATCGTACACTCGTTCAAAGCAAGCAGTTGATTATGTGAGCCATCCGCATAGTCAATTGATAGTTCAAGCAGCGGGTATTCGACCGTCGCTAAATCCTGCTTCGCGATATGATCAATCAACTCATCCATCTCTTCAGGACGCCAATCCGCATAAAAACCAAGGTGCCCTGTATGAATCCCTACAAGGGTAATCGTCTCTACTTGATCGAGATACGAATGGAACGCTTGTAACATTGTCCCGTCTCCCCCGATTGAAACGACGATTTCCGGTTGACTGACATCAAGCACACATCCCCGCTCCGTCAACGCCTGCTCGAGTTGTTGTTTTAGCGCATGAGAACGCTCATCATCACGAGCCGTGATTGCAAAACGCATGGTCATCCCCCTACTCTTTTAATCGTTCCGACGCCTTAGCGTCGCGTTGAAAGACGAGTTGCGCGTCTTGAATTTCTACTTTCAATTGACTCATCTCCGCGTCAAGCAAAAATGCCGCTTCTGCCGCACGCCGCAGGCGCTCCCGTGTTTCTTCCGGAATGTTCCCCTGGTACTTGTAATTTAACGAGTGTTCGATCGTCGCCCAAAAGTTCATCGCAAGCGTACGAATTTGAATCTCGACTAATGTCGGTACTTCACCTTCGATCGTCTGTACTGGATAAGCAATGATGACATGATACGATCGATAACCACTATCCTTCTTTTGAGTGATGTAGTTACGTTCCTCGACGATTTTAAAATCACCGCGCGAACGTAATAGTTCAAGAACATGAATGATATCATCGACGAATTGACACATGATGCGTAATCCGGCAATATCCTGCATATCTTGTTCCAATGATTCACGCGCAATTGCTTTTCGTTCTGCTTTTTGAAGAATGCTTTTTACAGGTTTGACCCGTCCTGTGACAAATTCAATCGGTGAATGCTCTCCCCGTTGCTGAAATTGTTTACGAATCGCTTTTAGCTTTACTTTCAACTCATCGACCGCGATTTGATACGGCGCAAGAAATAAATCCCAATTTTCTTTTGTCATCTGATTTGTCACCACTTTTAATCGAATAGTATTGGTTCAGTGCCTGTTCCTACCTCATTCATGTTATCATATTTTCAGACATTCAACTAGAAAGGCGTGATTCCGATTAGACAAGAATTGGAAATCGAATTCAAGAACTTATTGTCTGAACAAGAATATCTATCGTTATTTACCCATTATGCGTCAACTAAACAACCCATGTGGCAAGCAAATGATTATTTTGATACGCCTGATTTCGAACTTCGAAAAAAAGGTGCTGCCTTACGGATACGTGAAAAAAAACAAGGACTTGTCCTTACTTTAAAACAACCTCATGAAAATGGATTGCTTGAAACACATGTCACACTATCAGCAAGTGAAGCGGAAGATCTATTCAAATACGGTCTGATTCACTCCGAAGAGATGAATCACCAGTTGTCGTCTTTTGACTTGCAAGGTTCGTTGGAACATTTAGGACGTTTAGAAACCGAACGCATCGAGACGGTGCTTCCAGAAGGCTTACTCGTCCTTGATAAAAGTCGCTATCTCGGACATACCGATTATGAGTTAGAATTTGAGGTCAGCAACTTCGAACAAGGGCAAAAGGATTTCGAGCGAATTCTTTCAGAACACGACATTCCACAGCGTGAAACTAAAAATAAAATCGTTCGCTTCATGGAACGTAAAGCGCTTTCTTGATTTTTCGTGTAAGAATGAACAAGCAAAACCTTTGCTCTTTCTTTTTTTTCGTTGCTAAAATAGGGTAACGATAACAACAGGAAGGGGTGAACGGATGGAACACGCACAATGTAACGGATCTTATTGTTCATTGGACGAACCATCGATTCAACAACCGACGAAACCTCTGGAAATCTATCATTTTTTAGATGTGACACAAACGGACGGTTTACGGTTGATACCCGTTCTCAAGAAATTAGAGCTAGAATATGGTCATCTTTTTCGTCTCCGCACGATTGCTACGATTCCTTGTGCTCCTTCACGTTCCGCGTGCGATATGTCACCACTCGTCATCCTAAAAGCAATCGAGCTTCAAGGAAAAACGTTTGGTATGCGGTTCATGCGACGCCTTCGGATGCTTCATAATGTCGAAGGTGAGAGTGCTTACAGCCGTCCATCATTGATGCGGTTAGCCGAAGCATTGACAGAGTATGGTCTGGATTTAGATGAATTCCACCGTGATGTCTCGTCGGACACGATTCAGCAAATGCTCGAGAAAGAGACTGAACTGGTCACGGAATGGGATGTCCGAATTCTTCCGACACTCGCTTTCGTTGGAGATGAGGAAGCCATTAAGGCAGAAGGACCTTATGAGTATTTGGTCTATGTTTCGATCTTAAGTGAACTGCTAGATCATACGATTGAAAAACAATCGAAGCCACCACTTGAACAATTCTTGAGACGGTATGAAACAGCAACTACGGCTGAAATCGCCTTTATTTATGACGCTCCTGAATCCCAGGTTGAACACGAACTAAAAAAACTGGTCTTACAACAGAAATGTGCTTCTCTATCGTACTGTGATGGAAAAGTATGGCGTCATTTAAAAGATTCAGCACATGCTTAATACAAAAAGGACAGTGGAGCAAGCTTCACTGTCCTTTTTTGGTATTCACTCATAGAAAAAGAAGAAGTCCTTCATGACGAGAAGGACTTCTTCTTTTGACCATTGGATGGGGGAAAAAGAGAATCGACTGGGGAATGTGACCCTCTTCACAATATAAGTATACCGTGAGTCTTTTTTCTTTTCCACACTTTGTTCACTTTGTCACAAAGATGTCACTCTGCTAATAACGCTTCGAATTCATCTAGGACACGTTCAAATTGACGAAGTGCTGCTTCAACTGGTGCTTTTGTTGTCATATCAACACCAGCAGCTTTTAGTACTTCGATTGGATAATCGCTTGATCCCGCTTTTAAGAAATTATTGATGTAACGTTCTACAGCCGGTTGTCCTTCTTCTAGGATTTGATCCGTCAAAGCAGCCGCCGCCGAAATGCCTGTTGCATACTGATAGACATAGTAATTGTAATAGAAGTGTGGAATCCGAGCCCACTCCAAACCAATCTCTTCATCTAATACAATCTCTTCTCCGAAGTATTTTTGATTCAAGGCATAATACGTTGACGTCAAGAATTCTGGTGTCAACGATTGTCCAAGACGCGCTGCATCATGAATCGCATGTTCGAACTCAGCGAACATCGTTTGTCGGAACAATGTTCCACGGAATGTTTCAAGTTGATTGTTTAATAGATAAAGTTTTTCTTTACGATCCGTCACTTTCTTCAATAGATAGTCGTTTAACAACGCTTCATTTGTCGTTGAAGCGACTTCAGCGACGAAGATTGAATAATCGCCATATGGATATGGTTGAGATTTCCGCGTGTAGTAGCTATGAACCGAATGTCCGAATTCATGTGCGAGCGTAAAAAGATTATTGATGTTATCTTGCCAGTTCATCAAAATGAATGGTTGTGTATCGTAAGCACCAGAAGAGTATGCTCCACTCCGTTTACCACGCGTTTCCCGGACATCAACCCAGCGCTCAGACAACCCTTCTTCGAGAATATGTTTATATTCTGCTCCAAGCGGCGCGAGCCCTTCGACCATCAATTGTTTCGCTTCTTCATAAGAGACCTTCATCTCGACCTCAGAAACGAGGGGGGTATACATATCGTACATGTGTAACTCATCAAGACCGAGGACCCGTTTACGTAAGGCAACATAGCGATGAAGCAATGGTAAGTGCTCATGTACCGCTTCAACCAACCCATCATAAACGGATTCAGGGATTGCATTACCATGTAAGGCTGCCGCGCGTGCCGAAGGGAACTTCCGAACATCTGCATAGAAGTTGTCTTTCTTAACTGACCCAGCAAGAGTTGAGGCGAGCGTATTCGTGTATTTCGCATACGTTCCGTACATCGCTTTAAATGCGGCTTCACGCACCGAACGATCAGATGATTCAAGGAATGTGATGAAACGACCATGTGTCAATTCTGTCTCTTCCCCGTCTTCCCCCTTAATTTTCGGGAATGTCAAATCTGCATTATTCAGCATACCGAATGTCGTACCGGATTGACCGAGAACTTCTCCCGCCTTCGCTAGAATCGCTTCTTCCGCTTCCGTCAACACATGCTCGCGTTCTTGGTTCAACTCATCAAATGCATGACGGTACATCGCAAGGTCTGCATTCTCATTAAGATACGCTTCTATCGTTGTTTCAGGTACAGCTAACAATTCCGGTGTCATGAAAGCAAGTGTGGCTCCGATTTGTGACGCAAGCGTCCGAGCACGGTCGTTCATGGCTTGATAGAAGCTATCCGCTGTATTTTCGTCATAACGCATGTGCGCGTATGTATAGAGCTTATAAAGACGTCTTGAGACTTCGTCTCGTAACTGTAACCCTTCATAGAGCGTATCCGCACTTTGTCCAAGACGACCCTTATACTCGACGAGTAATGGAAGCATCGCTTTCACCGATTCAAATTCTTCTTCCCACGCTTCGTTTGATGCATAAATCGATTCTAGATTCCAAGTTTCTGAAACGTCAACATCTTGACGTGTTAATACTTCTGCCATTTCCCTCACTCCTTTAATTCAGTTATACCTGTTTTCTTTTCGACAAACAATCGAAGTGCTCCTGCTAAAACAGCCGATTCGCCTCCTCGATCCGCTCTAACCATTCCGTGATAAGTAAATCGATCATCGGTCGTTCAAACGGTATATCCAATCGATGAAGTAAATGAAAGACGGCTTGTTCTAAAGCAGTAGAGGAATAAACCCCTTTTAACCGCAAAAAGACTGCCATTTGAAACTCAAAAGGATGAACGGGATACGATAATAAGTGACTGATCGGAAGAAAGACCGATGACGGCAGATTCAGAAGATGAAACCCTGCCTCATATAATGGAAGTTTAAGCATTCGTGGAGGTAACGAAGGATAAAAAGGACGCTGTCGATAGCGCAAGACGATTCCTTGCCATCGAGCCATTGAAAATTTCCGAGGAAATGACGGAAGTTCCGTCGAAAGGAAGTCGGATAATGAAAGGGATTGAACGGTACAATAGACATAATGTTTCGCAAAAGGGAGCGGATGTCGAAACCGTCGGATTTGATTGTCAACAATCAAGTCCAAATACTCATTTTCTAAGAAGGCTTGACGCATCCATCCTTGTAAACGAAATGTGACACCATGTGACGGATGAAACCCAATCCAACGAACCGTTTGTCCTTGTTTCGCATCAAGTCTTGCTCGTCTAATCCATTCATCTGCCGACATCGGAGAACGCTGAATTTCAATCCCAATCTCTTTTTCCGGAATCCACAGGTCGAAGCGTCGCTGTCCAATCGTCCATTCGGTCTCGACGCGAACGCCTGCATTCATCAACGAATCTGCAATTCGTCGTTTCCAAGATACATGTAAGCTACTTTCTCCTGAACATGCTGAGATATGTGCAAAATGTGGTCGTCGTCCCTGCCTGACGCGCAATGGCTTCAGACAATACGGACAACGTAAGGACATCGCTTTTAATTCATGGACAGAAAACCTATGAATCAGAATGCGTTTACCTGACCCATCAATGGCTTCAAACATCAGCATCGTCCCCTTTTGCTAGAGTAGCGGTGAGAATAAGCGTGAAATTGATTCAACTAAACGGCGGCGTAATGGACGACGATGAAACAAATCAGCATCAACTTGTGTAGACTGGCTAAAATCCTCATAAAAATCACGTGTTAATTGATGTACCGAATTTGTTCCGTATAAAAAAGCATTTACCTCGAAATTCAAATGAAAACTCCGTAAATCCATATTCGCTGTTCCAATCGTTGCGATGGCGTCATCCACGACGATGACTTTCGAATGCATGAATCCTTTGTTATACTCATAGATTTTCACACCAGCCTGGAGTAAATCATCAAAGTAAGAGCGACTCGCATAAAATACGATTTTATGATCCGGAAAGCTTGGCAGAAGAATACGAACATCAATTCCAGACATAGCGGCTGTCTTTAGTGCTGTCATCAAATCTTCATCTGGTATTAAATATGGAGATGCAATGTAAACAGATTCACGCGCTTCTGTGATGAGTCCGAAGTAAAGTGACTTCATTGCCTCATGTGGCTCATCAGGTCCACTGGCAATGATTTGAACGCCTCCCGTTGCTTCATCGACATATTCCAGTGGTTCCATATAAAACGGTGTAAACAGGCGTTCCCCCGTCATATAGTACCAGTCTTGGAGGAAAATCAATTGAAGTTCAGAAACAGCTTCTCCGCGTACAAGAAGATGCGTATCACGCCAAAATCCAAAATGCTGATCGCGACCGATATACTCGTCCCCAACGTTAATTCCACCCGTAAAAGCAACTGTTCCATCAATGACAACGATCTTCCGATGATTTCGGTAGTTAGACTTACTCGAAATGAACGGTAATACGACAGGGAAAAATGCCCGAACTTCAACACCTGCATCCTGCATCTTCTTGAAATAATGCTTATCTGTCGAAAAACACCCGACGGCATCATAAAGAAAACGGACTTCAATTCCTTGCTGTGCCTTTTCAATCAATACTTCCTGTAACTGCAATGCGAGCTCGTCATCCCGTACGATATAGTATTCCAAATGAATATGATGTTGTGCTTGACGAATCTCTTCTAAAAGAATCGGAAATTTCTCCTGACCATTCGTCAAAATTCTTGTATGTGTATTATACGAAATTGGAAGTCGACTGATCGAATCGATAAGTGTGACAACTTTTCCATAATGTCCTTCTTGGAACACTGATTGGTGTACTGCTGTTTTAAACTGGGTACGGTATTTAATATAAGACTCTTCATCAAGCATTGCTTTCAATCGAAACATTCGTTTCCGGCGGTAGTTCTGACCAAACGTAAAATAAACAAACACGCCGACAACAGGTAGTGCCATCATGACAAGTGCCCAGACGAGCGTTCGTTCTGGGTTACGATTTTCAAGCAAAATGATGACGAACACGCTCATGACGACCAAAATGATGACGATGGACAGCCAGCCTACCATATAGACGCTCCAATAGTAGGATAAAAAGGCGATTAAACCGATGGTCAAGATGAGGGTCATGAGAAGTTGTACACGTCGTAGCATGAATCCCCCTCCTTTTATGTATGTTGTAAAAATTGTAGTTAAGAACTCATGACAGAAAGGAAGCGTTTAAATGGGTACGTATATCATTACTGGTGCAACAAGTGGAATCGGAGAAGCAACTGCCCTCCAACTGATTCGAGAAGGTCATACCGTTCTTGCCATTGGTCGTAATCAAGACAAAGGAGCTTCTCTTGAATCTAGCGGAGAAGGACGTTTATATTTCTTCCCTGTCGACTTGACTGATTCCTCTGCCATCGACAGGTTCTTTGAAGAAACACTCGAAGATTTTCCAGAAATCGACGGGATTTTTAATAATGCAGGGACATTTGGAAAACCCGTCGCACCCGAGAGAATCTCCGATCAACAAAAAGAAGTGTTCCAAGTGAATTATCATGCCCCTGAACGAATCATCCAGCTCGCGACGAAACGTTTCTCAAAAGGTGCCTCTATCGTCAATAATAGCGCGATCGTCGGTCACGTCAAGTTTCCCGCCATGCTCTTACCCTATGCATCGTCTAAGAGCGCTTTATTGACACTGACAAAGACATACGCTGCCCGCTTCCATGGCAAGTATCGTTTTAATGCCATTTGTCCGGGACCGGTCGACACATCATTGAGCCACGCATTATATGGCGGGAAAGATAAGTTTGATCTTGCGATGAAGCATCATCTTCGTGGCGAACCTGCACAACCTTCTGAAATCGCAGAAGTCGTTTGTTTCTTACTCTCGAATAAAGCGAGTTACATCAATGGGCAAGCCCTTATCGTAGACGGTGGTTATACCCTCACTTAATGTCAGAATAAAAGGAGGTATCACGATTCGTGATCCTCCTTTTACTCGCACTTTTAGTTCCTTTAATTCGGAAAGTATTTCCGAATAAAGGCAAAGACGTCTGAAGCAATGATTTGTTTTCCATATTCAGCGACAGGATGAATCGTTTGTTCGCTGAAATGAAGATATTCGGCAATTAAACTCATGACATTTTCTTGTGCTTCTACATTCACATCATCTTCGAAATGAACATGTAGTAGATAGAGTCCATCCTTTTGGTAAAGCGCTGTTTCAAGTTCTGCGAAGACAGGAGCATTCGCATATTGACTAAGCGCAATGATATGCTCGAAATCATGAGTTTCGAATAAGACATCCTGGCTTAATTCTGTATCTTTATCTTCTGTCTCAGACATCGCTGATCGTAAAAGTGAATCGAGTTCGTCTTCATCGACTTGCTCACCATCGACTGCATTTTTTGCGATCGTTACAGTGACTTCAAGACCTTTTTCAAAAGCTTGCACTTGTATCCATAGTGGACCTTCGAAGGAGATGGACTCTTTTTCATTCGCTTCGTCCATCATCTGCCAGAATAACTGTTCTCCCCGTTCCCGATTATACCAAATCTCATCTCGGGCAAAACCACGGCGTTCGATGTCAGTATAAGTGATGAAGAACTTGACCGTATTGTCATTGACGCGTTCGATTTTCAATCTGTCCACTCCTTTCTTCTCGTTCCTTATCTAGAATACGAACGAGGACATGACTTGGATTCACACTTTCGAATCCGAAGGATATATTTCTATTCCTTTGTTATCTTTATTTTAACCTTTTTTATCGGTAACAAAAAGCACACTGCTCACGAAGCAGCGTGCTTTTTAAAATTACTCGTTTACAAGACGCTGTGCTTCCAAAAGTTGGAATGTACGCACCTTGCGTGGTAAGAATCGACGGATTTCATCTTCGTTGTATCCTACTTGAAGACGTTTTTCGTCAATCAAAATCGGACGACGCAATAATCCAGGATATTCTTGAATTAAATCGTATAGGTGCTGCAACGATAAGTTTTCAACGGAAACATCGAGTTTCGAGAAGACTTTTGAACGCGTTGAGATAATCTCGTCCGTTCCATCTTCCGTCATTCGAAGAATCTGTTTGATTTCATCGAGCGATAATGGTTCTGAAAAAATATTACGTTCTACGAACGGGATTTCATGTTCTTCAAGCCACGCGCGTGCTTTCCGACAAGAAGTACAACTTGGTGAAGTATAGAGTGTTACCATTGAAAAACATCCTCCCCCTGATTTAACATCATTCAACACCTAAGTGAATACATAGATATCGATGATGGTTCTATTACTTGACAGTTTACATCTAATAAAGCAGAAAACCTAGCTTTTTTATAAAGATGAAAGAACTTTTCGTAAAAAAGCTTGTTAAAGCCACCACGTGGCTTTAACAAGCTGGCGTGTGATCAAATGGCTGAGAAATCGTTTCTTTTGCTTTAGGAAGTTTCATTTCTTTTAGTTTTTTCTCTAAAATATCCCGCAAAAGGCGCTTCTTCAGCTTTTTCTTTTTGTCACGTTCTTTCATATTCCGACACCCCAATCGGTCCGAAACAGAACTAACAACCTACGAAAGCAAAATAATCATCTTCTACATTAGTAATTATACCACGTATATCAAAAATCTATTCCTACTTTAAGCAATTAAATATGTGAGATTGTCGATTAAGGAATGAAAAATAGTTGCAATTTCTTTCAATTTTCTGTAGAGTGTATAGAAATATCAACGCTCAGGAAGGAGTTTTTCATTCATGTCATTAACACTCGTCACTATTCTCGATCATCCGATCGCTCAAAAATATTTATCCCGTTCTGGCTTGAATCATGCGATTTCAGTAGCTGAACGCGCACTGACGCTCGCTACGAAGCGAGGTTTAGATGCGGATACAGCTACGAAAGCTGCACTCCTCCATGACATCGGGCATTACGAATGGTATACCGATGGCACTTGGAACTATGATCTCTATCGTCAAAATGATATTCATGCCATTAAAGGGGCTGAACGCGCTCATAAACTTTTGATTCGCCTTGGTGAAGAACCAGCTCGTGCCAAAGAAATCGCACTTGCCGTTCTCCTGCATACGGATTCGTATCTTCCACCTGGTGCAATCAACCGGACACCACTTCAACAACTTGTGCACGATGCGGATACGCTGGAAGAACAACCAGGCGGACTACATCACTATGAAAAAATCGATTTTGATGAAGCCATGCGCCGTCTTGATGCGATTGATTCTGTCGTTCATCGCTTCGCGCATCTTCCACGAATTGCATCAGAAAATTAAAAGGCATTTCCACGATCAACGTGGAAATGCCTTTTGTTTTAAACAATTATACGAGTTGCGCTTGATATGCTTCCAGTTCTGCATCCGTCATCGAAACAAAATGACCTGGTTCGATTTCACGAAGTGGTGGAATGCTTGAATCTTCATCTGATTTACCAACAGGTCCACTCGTCGGACGATCATAAACGATCCGCTTACGTGTACGCTCGTGCTCTGGATCCGGAAGAGGAATCGCAGACAAGAGCGATTTCGTATAAGCATGGACCGGATTCTCATATAAGCGATCCGCACTACATAGTTCAACGAGGTGACCTTGGTACATAACACCGATACGATCCGAGATATATTTTACCATCGATAAGTCGTGGGCGATGAACAAGTAAGTCAAACTACGGTCACGTTGCAGTTTTTTCATCAAGTTGACGACCTGCGCTTGAATCGATACGTCAAGTGCCGAGATTGGCTCATCCGCGATGATGAAGTCCGGTTCTACAGCAAGCGCACGCGCGATTCCAATCCGTTGACGCTGACCACCCGAGAACTCGTGTGGGTAACGGCTCGCATGTTCTTTCGTCAAACCAACTGTTTCGAGTAAATCGTACACACGGTTATTCCGCTCGTCTTTCGACTTTGCTAGACCATGAATATCAATTCCCTCAGCGATGATATCACCGACTGTCATCCGTGGGTTAAGTGACGCATAAGGGTCTTGGAAAATCATTTGCATCGCACGGTTGAACTTCAGTTTATCTTTACGCGACTTTTTACCATGAACGTTTTCACCTTTGAACATGACTTCGCCGTCTGTCGCCTCATACAATCCGATGATTGAGCGACCAGTCGTTGATTTACCACAACCCGATTCACCTACAAGACCAAGTACTTCGCCCTCATAGATATCGAATGATAAACCATCAACCGCTTTAACGACACGTCCGCGTCCAATGTTGAAGTGTTGCTTCAAGTTTTTTACTTCAAGTAATTTATTACGGTTTTCCATTATTTCAGACCGCCTTTCAGAAGCGATTTCGCGAATACGCTATCTGGGCGGTATTTCAACGCCAGATCCCGAATTGCAAGTGGTGGCTCAACATACGGTGCTTGTGGGTGGAGCAACCATGTCGCCGCTTCGTGAGTATCTGTAATTTTGAAGAAAGGAGGTTCTTTTTCAAAATCAATCTTCATTGCATATTTATTTCGTGGTGCAAACGCGTCACCGACTGGTGGATGAAGTAAGTTAGGTGGTGTTCCTGGAATCGCCGGTAAATCTTGTGAACGGTCATCCGATGGACGTGGCATTGAACCAAGGAGTCCCCAAGTATATGGATGACGTGGCTCGTAGAAAATCTCATCGACTGTACCCTTCTCAATCAATTTACCTGCATACATGACCGCTACACGATCGGCCATGTTCGCTACGACGCCTAAATCGTGCGTGATGAAGATGATCGCTGTACCCGTTTTTTGTTGAATGTCTTTCAACAACTCGAGGATTTGCGCTTGAATCGTAACATCGAGTGCTGTCGTCGGCTCATCGGCAATCAAGACTTTCGGATTACAAGCAAGTGCGATTGCGATGACGATCCGTTGACGCATCCCACCAGACAATTGGTGTGGATATTGTTTCAGACGTGCTTCTGGGTTTGGAATCCCTACAAGCGTCAGTAATTCAAGCGTACGTTTTTTAGCAGCATCACCTGTCAATCCTTGGTGACGTTTTAAACCTTCGGCAATCTGTTTGTAGATCGTCATTGTCGGGTTAAGTGATGTCATTGGATCTTGGAAGATCATTGCGATATCACGACCGCGTACTTTTTGCATTTCTTTATCGGAAAGCTTAACCAAATCGCGACCTTCGAATAAGATCTCACCTTTTGTGATTTCACCTGGCGGATTTGGAATCAGACGCATGATGGCTTTTGAAGTAACCGATTTACCAGAACCGGACTCACCAACGATTGCGAGTGTTTCACCTTTTTTTAAATCGAACGATACTCCGCGGACGGCTTGAACCGTCCCGGCGTACGTATGGAAAGCGACATTCAGGTCGCGGACTGACAAGATTGTTTCCATTTTGGATGAGCTCCTCTCTAATCTAATATTTGTTAGCGACGTAGACGTGGATCGAACGCATCACGTAATCCATCTGCCAACATGTTGAAGCTGATCATGAGGAGTACGAGCACTGTCGATGGAACGACGAGCAAGAAAGGAAACGTCTTAAGTTCTTTGTACCCTTCATTGATCAGTGTACCAAGCGACGGTTGCGGTGGTGCAAGCCCAAGACCGATGAAGCTTAGGAAAGCTTCGAAGAAGATTGCCCCAGGAATCGTGAACATGAGCGAGATGATGATTGTACCCAAGGTATTTGGAATCAAATGTTTGAAGACTAAACGTGCGCTAGAAGCACCAAGTGTACGTGCTGCGAGAACGAATTCTTGGTTCTTTAGTTTCAGGATCTGACCACGAACGAGTCGACTCATCCCGATCCAACCAGTAATCGTCATCGCGAGGATGATCGTCGTGATTCCTGGTTCAAGAATCAAGATGAAGAGGATGATCAGGATTAAGTTCGGTACCCCTGTCAGGATTTCCGCGATCCGTTGCATGATATTATCGACGCGACCGCCGTAATAAGCTGAAATACCACCGTATGTGACACCGACGAGAACGTCAATAAGCGCTGCCATCAAACCGATGAAGAGTGAAATTTTAGTCCCTTCCCAGACACGTGACCAAAGATCACGACCAAGGTGGTCCGTACCAAACCAATAATTTTCTTTTACTTGTTTTTGTTTATAAAAATCGATTGGTGTCTCACCAAGTGTTGCCATACCATCAAAGCCAGCCCACTCTAATCCTGTTACTTTAGGTGGAAGTTTAGCTTGAGTGATTGTTTGGGTATAAGCATCTTTACCAGAGATTGCAGGACCCGCTAATGACATGATGGCAATCACGATGATCAAGACAAGAGAAATGATCGCTGCTTTGTTTTTACGCAAGCGCATCCAAGCATCCTGCCAAAAGTTTAAGCTTTTACCGGCAATTCGTTCACCGGCTTGTTCATTGAACTCAACTTGTTGAAATAACGATGAATCGAACTGTTCCGCTTTTGCATTTGAATTTTGTTCAGCCATTATTTACTACCCCCCAAACGAATCCGTGGATCAACGACACCGTATAGCAAGTCGACGATTAAAATCATGAGAATGAAGATTGCCGAGAAGAACAGCGTCGTACCCATGATAACTGTATAGTCATTTTGTGTGATTGACGATACGAACAACTCACCAAGCCCAGGTACAGCAAAGATTTTTTCGATGACAAATGTACCTGTAATCAATGCAGCAGTCATAGGTCCAAGAATCGTAATAGCAGGAATCAATGCATTCCGAACCATGTGTTTCCAAGTGATTGATTGACCATCTAGGCCTTTTGCTTTAGCTAACGTGACGTAATCCTGACCTGTAACCTCAAGCATTTCCGTCCTTACGAATCGGGCAATCGAGGCGGTGACCCCAAGAGACAACGAAATCGTTGGTAGAATCGTATGCGCCGGACTTTCCCAGAACGCTACTGGCAAAGCGCCCCATTTCACGCCGACATAATACTGAAGGAGTGAGGCGAATACGAAAGATGGTACTGAAATCCCGAGAACCGAGATGAACATTGCTCCGTAGTCGACAACTGTGTTGTGACGAAGTGCAGCAACTACACCAAGTACGAGACCTAAGAGTACACCAAGTACGAGTGCTTGAACTCCAAGTTGAGCCGATGGTCCAATTCGTTCAGAAATTAAATCTGTAACTGGACGGCTGTCATATTTGAACGATACACCAAGGTCTCCTTGGAATAAGTTAACCATGTACGCTGCATAGCGTTGTGGTAGTGGATCATTCAAATTGTACTTATCCCGAAGGATATTCAACTGTTCAGGAGAAAGTTTCTCCTGGTTCTGGAATGGTGAACCTGGTAGCAGATCCATCAGGAAGAAAGTGAACGAAGCGATGAGTAAAAACGTCAGTACGCCGTAAACCAGGCGTTGAGCTAAATAACGGCCCATAAGATGGCACCCCCTATAAAGATTTTCTGTTTTTTTCGAAACATCAATAAAATCAGTATGACCCACAATTGTCGGAACATTCAAGAATTTTGTTATAAAAATTTAAAATTCTTTTTAATTGTGCTTTGATTCGATGTTCGATCAGACGCTTTTTTTAATGTCGTCCAATAGTCAGAATTTTTCGTTTGATTCCATTATACTTTGCTAACAAAGTAATTAGAACCATTTTTTTACGAAAATTTCACATTTCCGCTAAAAATGAGTTTCCGTTCATTCAAAGTAGTATAAAACAGGAGCGCACCCGAACTGACTTAGGGACGCTCCCGTTCTCGATTACTTCACATCAACATATTTGTATTGGAAATCTGCTCCGAACAATTGACGGTTGAAATCTTTGACCGACGGACGGCTCAAGTATGCAGAACCAGATTGATAGATTGGTGCGATGGCCTGATCTTTTTCAATCAATTGTGCCTCAGCTTGTTTGAACAAATCTAGACGCTTCGTCAAATCTGACTCGTCGTTTGCCGCGTTTAACAATTTGTCATACGCTGCTGATTTGTACTTCACGTCGTTTTGGCTGTTCGTTGATTCGAAGATGGAAAGGTTAGACATTGGATCTTGGTAATCCGGACCCCAAAGTGAGTAAGAGATTTGATAATCTCCTTTTGTTTCAAGATCGAGTTTGTTCTTGAACGGCTGTTGTTTGATCGAAACCGTGACGTTCGGAAGATTCTTCTCGATTTGACCTTTCATGTACTCACCGATTTTCTTCGCATCTTCACTATCGAACGAAAGCAATTCAATCGTCGTTTTCTTATCGCCATTTGATTTTTTCCAAAGATCTGCTGCTTCTTTCGCGTCACGATCGAACCAGTTGATGTCGCTCGTGTAGTCTTTGCCTGATGCATCTTTAACGAAATCTTTTGGAATGAAGCTTGTTGTCGGAATCGAACCGTTCGCAAGAAGCGTATCCGTGATTCCTTTTGGATCAATCGCACGAGCGATTGCTTTACGTGCATTTACATCTTTCATCGTTGCATCTTCGTTATTGAATTTCAAGTAAGCGATCGAAGAACGAAGCGCTGTCTTGAATTCAGGTTTCGATTTGTATGCTTCAACTTGCTCCGAAGTCAGACCTGCGTAATCGATTTCGTTTGAATCATACAGGTTTGCGACTGTCGAATTATCCTTAACGACACTGATCGTGACTTCGTCGAGTTTGACGGCATCTTTATCCCAGTAGTTGTCGTTCTTTTTCAGAACACGTTTTGAATCCGTTTTCCAAGTTTCCCAAACGAAAGGACCGTTATAAAGCAATTTATCTGGTTTGAGCGAGAAGTCTTTTTCGTTTTTCTTGTAGAATTCTTCACTGATTGGTGTATACGTACCGAACGATGTCAGTGAGAGGAAATACGGAGCTGGACGCTCGAGTTTTACTTCTAACGTTTTATCATCGATTGCTTTAACACCGAGTTCATCAACAGGCTTTTTACCTTGTGTGACATCAGCGCCGTTTTTTAACGTGTCAAAGATGTATGAGTAACTAGAACCAGTTTTCGGATCAGCAGCACGTTTCCATGCAAATTCGAAATCCTGTGCTTTGACGGGTGTACCGTCTGACCACTTCGAATCACGAAGCGTGAACGTATACGTCAAATTGTCGCTTGAGATATCCGTTTTTTCTGCAAGTGCTGGAATCGCTTTTCCGTCTTTGTCTAAACGATAAAGACCTTCCATCGTGTTTCCGATCATGTTGAAAGCGACGGAATCCGTAGCTTTCGCAGGGTCCACTGTCGTGATGTCCGAAGTGTCCGTCAAACGTAGATTTTTCTTGCCGTCTGTTGAACCTGAATCTTTGTCTCCGCCACCTGTCGAACATCCAGCAAGCACTGCGCTTCCTGCAAGCATGACTGATAAAGCGAGACCGACTGTTTTTTTCTTCATCGGTAAGTCATCTCCTTTTCAATTTCCAAGTTGCCATAATGCCTATGACATCAATAACGTCCCGTCGAAACTGCAATGTATTCCCCAAAATACATTGACCTAGTTTCAAAAACTTAAACGAAGTGATAAATTGATTTTATGTGAGAATAGCATTAACGTCAAGTGAATAGTCACACTATTTGCTATTTTGCATCATTCGTTTGTTACCGATTCGTAACAGCATTAAAAGTTTCGTATACTAAGAATATCTATGTACGTAAAGGGGGATTTTCATGCGATCGACGTATTTCCGACCGGTCATCATTGCGGTCGTTCTTGTTCTGCTTTACACGATTTGGGCGACTATGACGGATTCAACACACAGCATCTTGTATCATCTGTCTGGTGGTTTATTCATAGCAGGATTCTTGTTAGTTGCAGTAGGATTCTTCTCGAATATGTCTGCTAACGGTTTCTTCCGTGGCATGACAGCTGGATTCAAAAAGCAGCGGGAAGCGAAGTTGCGAGAGATTGATGGCGATTATTACGAAGATGAAGACGAGGAGGAAGAAGTGCTTCGTAAAAAGCAACGCCGTGCTTCAGCACGGACGAAACCCTATGTCTCAAGCGGTATCATCTTCATCGTCGTCTCACTGATCATCTCATATTTTTAAACGAAATCAACGTGACGCTCTACCTAAGGTATGGTAAACTCAAGCTAATCAAACAAGAAAACACGACGACAAAGAGTAGTAACTTAGATCCACTCCTCTCAGAGAGTCCATGGTGCTGAAAATGGACAGGTGATGCCTAAGTGAATGGACTTTCGAGTGGCTGATTCGAAAACAAGTAGAGTCAGATGGGTTTGCCCATTACAGCAAATTGAGCGGCTATGTAAATAGCAACTTGGGTGGCAACGCGATGACTCGTCCCTTGATTTTCAAGGGGCGTTTTTTATTTTGATTTTATTATTTGGAGGGATTTCATTATGAAAACGATTTTCTCAGGTATCAAACCAACAGGAACGGTCACACTCGGAAATTACTTAGGTGCCATGAAGCACTTCGTGAACTTACAGGATGGTCATGATGCGTATTATTGCGTCGTCGACCTGCATTCGATCACGGTCGATATCGATCGTGTTGAACTGATGAACAATACACGCGCCCTTGCTGCTCTTTATATCGCAAGTGGTCTGAACCCAGAAAAATCAACGATTTTCGTTCAATCAGAAGTCAAAGCGCACGCGCAACTCGGCTGGATGTTGACATGTCTTTCCGGTATGGGTGAACTAGAACGTATGACGCAATATAAAGATAAATCACAAGGAAAAGAGCGGATTGGTGCAGGGTTGTTCGTCTACCCGACACTCATGGCAGCTGATATCCTTCTCTACGACGCGGAACTCGTTCCGGTCGGTGACGATCAAAAACAACATATTGAGTTAACGCGCGATTTAGCCCAACGATTTAATAGCCGCTATTATGAGACGTTCACATTACCAGAACCGATCATTGCTGAATCAGGTGCCCGGATCATGAGTTTGACGACGCCAGATAAAAAGATGTCGAAATCTGATCAAAATCCGAAAGGCTTCATCTCGATGCTTGACGCACCAGATGTCATTCGTAAAAAAGTAAAGTCAGCTGTCACAGACTCAGAAGGCATCGTAAAATTCGATCGTGAAAACAAACCAGGTGTGTCGAATTTACTTGAGATCTATTCCCTACTCGCTGGTATCTCGATTCCAGCTCTTGAAGCAAAATACGAGGGCTCGAATTATGGAACATTCAAAGCAGATGTCGCAGAAGCGATCATTGCGGAACTCGAACCGATTCAACAGCGCTATTATGATTTGATTGACTCTGAAGAACTCGATCAAATTCTCGACGCTGGACGTGATCGCGCAGAAGCAGTCGCTGCCAAAAAACTCGCGAAGATCGAAAAGGCAATGGGCTTACAACGGAAACGTGCGAAAGTAAAAAGATAATTCGTCCTCTACGCGAAAGACCGGGATGTCCCGGTCTTTTTTATATATCACAGATAAAAAACGGCTTCCGAATCAAATCGGAAACCGTTTTTTATCTTGCTTATTTTCCTTCGATTGAAGCCCATTTGTATGAGAAGTCTGCGCCGAAGTTATGCTCGACGACTCCTTTAACGTATGGTTTAACGAGGAATGCACGTCCACGCTGATAAACAGGTGAGATCGCTGCTGAATCAAGAAGGATTTTCTCAGCTTCTTGTAGTTCAGACCAACGTTTTGTTGCATCTGTTTGTGTTTGTGCATCTTTGATGAGTTTATCGTACTCTTTGTCCGACCATTTACCACGGTTGTATGGTCCGCCCGTGACGAAGAGATCGAGGAACGTCATTGGATCTTGGTAGTCAGGACCCCAGCCAGCGAATGAGAACTGGAAGTCACCTTTGTTTTCAAGATCAAGTTTGTTTTTGAATGGTTGTTGTTTGATCGTAACCTTCATACCTGGAAGGTTTTTCTCAAGTTCCCCTTTCAAGAACTCACCGATTTTCTTAGCATCGTCGCTATCGTAGTTCAAGAGCTCAAGATCAACCGATTTTTGACCGATTTCTTTGAGACCCTCTTCCCAGAGTTTTTTCGCTTCATCGGCATTGTATTCGTTGAATGCCGGATACTTGTCGCGGAAATCTTTTCCGTCAGCATCTTTTGCGAAATCTTTTGGTACGAGGTAGTTCGCTGGAAGTGATCCGTTTGCAAGGATGACATCCGTGATTCCTTTTTTGTTGTAACCCATGTCGATTGCGCGACGGATTTTTTCATTATCAAGCGCTTTCACCTTTGTGTTGAGGTAAAGGTAGAAAATCGTTGATTCACCTTTTGTTTTGAACTCTTTATTGTCTTTGTACTGGGCAACGAACTCAGAAGTTAGACCTGTACGGTCGATGTCGCCTTTTTCATACAAGTTAACGCCTGTCGCAACTTCTTTAACAACCTTAACGTTGATCGTTTTGAGTTTAACGGCATCTTTATCCCAGTAGTTATCGTTTTTAACCATTTTCCAGCCTTGCTCACGTGTCCAATCTGTTAACTTGAATGGTCCGTTGTACAGCGATTTATCTGCAGTCGAACCGAAGTCTTTCCCGATTTTCTTCGAGAGTTCTTCTGATTTCGGCATGAATGGTCCGAATCCAGTGAGTCCGAGGAAGTAATCTGCAGGGGCTTTTAATTTAACTTCAAACGTTTTGTCGTCAACCGCTTTAACGCCGACAGCATCACGATCACCTTTCTTCGTGTTGTACTCTTCTGCACCTTCGATATTGTAGAAGACATATGCATACTGTGAAGCGTTCTCCGGGTTGAGAACTTCTTTCCATGCATATTCAAAGTCTTTTGCCGTGATTGGTGTACCATCAGACCATTTCGCATCACGTAATTTGAACGTGTATGTTAATTTGTCATCTGAAACCGTGTGGCTTTCAGCGATACCTGGTGTCGGCTGCTGCTTGTCATCAAGACGGTAAAGACCTTCCATCGTGTTGTTCAACACGTTGAAAGACACTGCATCTGTTGAAGTCGTCGGGTTGAGTGTCGGGATATCCGAACCTTCGATCAAATTAAGTGTTTGATCGTTTGATTTTTTGCTTGAACCTGTGTCGCCCGATTTGTCGCCTGAATCCGTTGTCGAACAAGCTGCGAGGAACGCACTTGATACGAGTGCTACCGATGTAGCTAAAGCAAAGCTTTTCTTCTTCATGTTACGATGACCCCCCTAGGTTTCTAAAAAAATGATACTGTCAGGTTTTTGACCGAAAAAAAAAGAATTACTATATTCGAATCAAACCCTTCGTTACAAATAGTTTACAATGTTCTGATAATTTTGCAAACCTTTTATCCGATTTTTCTAAATATTTTTTCAAAAAAGACTGGGACCTTAAGAAATAATGGTCCCAGTTAAGTGATTATTTTAAAATTTTCATCGAGCGGAGTAGGTATTCCGGTCCATAAATCGGTACTTCAATTCCTTGAATCGTATCAGAAACATATAATTTCTCAGTCGTCTGATACAAAGGAACGACGACAGCATCCTGATGGATTAACCGTTCTTCGGCTCGATGATAGAGTGCTTGTTTTCGTTTTATCTCTTTTTCTTTTCTTGCTTTTTCAACTGTCTGGTCGTATACCTTGGATTGGTAATTCACCGAATTTAAAGGATTGTCTGAGACGAACTGATTTAAATAGGCTAGCGGTCCTGGATAATCTGGCATCCATCCAGTCAAAGTCATCGCATATCGTGATGATTGTTCTTTGTCGATTTTCTCTTCGATCGCGACTGGCTTAAGAATGATATCAATCTCAGGTATTTGTTTCTCAAGATAGGTTTCGAGTTGTTCCCCAATCCGTTTTGCTTGTGGATCATCAAAATTAAGCATCTCAATTTGTTGTTTACTATGTTCTTGTGATTTTTCAGGTTTCTCTTGAACGGATTCTGACATCAATACGTTCGTATCCGTGACGACGAATCGATTCGTCGGAATACCTGCATACCCTAAAGGAAGTTGAACCGATTCTTTTTCCATCAAGGCGTGAGCAATCCGCTTTCTGAGTGTCGTATCGCGGAACGTGTCATTTTTTTGATTAAAGGCGATATAAAAGACACCACTCCGCTTTTTTTGATAGGTCGGTCGTGAAACCTGATCACCTTGTGTTTCGACACTTTCTTGTAATGGAAGGATAGCCGCCTTGCTTTTCTCATACGAACTCCATTGCGTCTGATGATCGGGAATGATACGGCTTTCTATTTTCGCTACTGCGACAACGTTTTGCTGATGATACTGATCATTTTTCTTAAGCGTATATCCGCTTTTCGACATTTTTTCTAGTGTAAATGCACCATTTCCAACAAGTTCTTCCCACTTCTTTGATTCCGGTTGTGGATAGAAGACGGACATCGCAAGTAATTCCTTTAGATTCGAAACCGGCTGATTCAACGTGATGATGAGTTGATTGCGTCCTTTGGCTTTGACTCCTAAACGCTCTGGTTTCATTTTTCCATCATTGACGGCGCGTCCATTTTTAAATACTTCAAACAAGAAACCATACGGTGAATTGGTTTGATTAGCAGCGATACGCCGAAAACTATCGACGAACTGCTGCGCCGTAATCGGCTGACCATTGGCATCCTTCGTTTCTTTGAGTTGAATCGTATACGTCAATCGATCTTTCGAGACTGACATATCCTGCGCTAAACCTCGACGGACCGATGTTCCGGAAGTAAAGACATATAATCCTTCATACAATTGCGCTAAAAGTGTCTGTGAACGACTATCTGTCGCCAGCGCAATATCTGACGTTTTCGGAAGCGATGATTCAATCAGTTCGACTTTTGCTGTTTTTGTTTCGTTACTTGTTTTAGTTTCTTGAGACGACGACAGACGATATATGAGCATGCCACTAAGTGCAATCAGTAAAAATAGGAGCAGTGCCATGATCGATGTCTTTTTTGTGATGTTAGCCATAAACGACTCCTTTCTGCGTCAAACACGCATTTCTCTATTGAATCAGAATTTCATCAAAAAAGCGACCCCCTTGATGTTTCAAGGGAGTCGCTTGAGCTTAAGCTTCATACCGTTTGAAGACGAGTGATGCGTTGTGTCCACCGAACCCAAGCGAGTTGCTGAGCGCATAAGTCATTTCGACGTGACGTGAACCTTCTGTCACGTAGTCGAGATCACAGCCTTCGCTCGGCTGTTTGAGATGAATCGTCGGGTGAACTGTTTGTTCTTGTAATGATTTAATCGTCGCAATCGCCTCGACGCCACCTGCTCCACCAAGTAAGTGACCGATCATCGATTTCGTCGAGTTGACGACGAGTTGTTTCGCTTGTTCACCGAAGACACTGTGGATCGCTTTTGTTTCAAGGATGTCGTTCATTGGTGTACTCGTTCCATGAGCATTGATGTATCCGACTGCCTCCGGAGTGATGCCCGCATCTTGAATCGCCATCGCCATCGCGCGTGCTCCACCGTCTCCGTCTGGATCTGGAGCTGTGATGTGGTACGCATCAGCTGTTAATCCATACCCACTGACCTCTGCATAGATTTTTGCACCACGTGCTACCGCATGCTCGTATTCCTCAAGAATCAGGATACCTGCGCCTTCTCCCATGACGAATCCGTCACGTCCTTCATCAAATGGACGACTTGCCGTTTCAGGATCGTGATTCGTCGACATCGCTTTGTTGGCACAAAAACCAGCAAATGCTAAGTTCGTGATCGGTGCTTCCGCTCCACCAGCGATCATGACATCCGCATCGCCACGTTCGATGACACGCAGTGCTTCTCCAATGGCATTCGTTCCTGAAGCACATGCAGTGACGGAACAGTTATTCGGTCCCTTGGCTCCGGTATAGATCGATACCTGACCGCTTGCCATGTTCGGAATCATCATTGGAATGAAGAATGGGCTGACACGACGGTGTCCACGTTCAAAGTAGATTTTCGCTTGTTTCTCGATCGTCTCAACGCCACCGATTCCAGATCCGATCCAGACCCCAGCACGTTCTGCAATTTCTTTAATGTCGATTCCAGCATCTTTTACAGCTTCTAGGCTAGCGACAAGTGAATAATGAACGAAGCGATCCATTTTCCGTGCTTCTTTCGCCTCAATGAATTCTGTGACATCGAAGTTCTGTAATTCGCCCGTAACCTTCGTTGGATACTCATCGATATCAAGACGCTCCATCGGACGAATTCCGTTCGTTCCTTCTTTTAATGCATCCCAGAATGTATTCGCATCATTCCCGATTGGTGTCAATGCCCCGATTCCTGTGACTACAACGCGTTTTCTCATCATCTTATGTGTTCTCTCCTTTAGTCCAAGTAATATATGCTGCTCCCCAAGTCAATCCGGCACCGAAGCCAGCAAGTACAAGTTTCGTACCTAGTGTCAGACGACCTTGCTTACGTGCTTCTTCGAGTGCGAGTGGAATCGAAGCAGCAGATGTATTCGCATGCTCATCGATCGTAACGATGACCTTTTCTTGCGGAATATGCAGTCGTTCACACGCTGCATCGATGATGCGTAGGTTCGCCTGATGCGGAATCAAGATATCGACATCTTCAAGCGTGCTGTCTGCTTTTTGAATGACCTTCTCAACGATTTCCGGTAATTTACGAACGGCGAACTTAAAGACTTCGCGACCGTTCATCTCGATTGGTCCATCGATATCCTTAAACAACAGATGGGCTCCACGTCCGTCTGTTCCGAGTTCAAAAGCATTTAATCCCTCTTGCTCAGTTTGTCCGATGACGACCGCTCCTGCACCATCCCCGAATAAAATCGCTGTCGACCGGTCTGACCAGTCAACGATACTCGACATTTTTTCGGCACCGATGACCAGTGCATGTTTTCCTTCGACTGTTGATAACATGCTTGCAGCTGTTTGTAATGCGAAGATGAATCCACTACAGGCCGCACTGATATCAAAAGCGGTCGCCCCTCGTGCTCCCAGGCGCTCTTGAACGATACAGGCTGTAGAAGGGAACGCACGTCCTGTTGCCGTTCCGACAACGATCAAGCCGATGTCCTCTACTGTCAATCCAGCATCATCAAGCGCTTTCTGAGCCGCTTCTGTCGCTAAGTCTGTTACATCCACATCATCGGCTGCAATTCGTCGTGCCCCGATTCCTGTTCGTGTCCGAATCCATTCATCACTTGTGTCGAGCGTCGTTGCTAGCTCATCATTCGTTACGCGACGTGATGGCAAAGACGTTCCTAATCCTACAATCCCGATCTTCATAAGGCATCCCCTTTTGTTATTAGTATCTGGTACTAATATAAAGCGTTAATTTGCTTTTGTCAAAGAAAAAAGGAAGAGCAAGGTCTCCCGTGCCCTTCCTTCTACCTCATTCTGCTAACGTCCGAACGACTTCCATGACCATTTTAGCGGAATTGATTGACGCAATCTCGAGGAATTCATCAAACGAGAGTGACGCTTCTTCATTAGCGCTATCTGAAATCGAACGTGTCACGACGAACGGAACACCAAACTGATGACAGACTTGTGCGATTGGCGCAGCTTCCATCTCGACGGCTGCGACTTCTGGGAAGTGCGCCTTGATTTGAGCAGAACGCTCTGAATCATGGATGAATGAGTCACCTGTCGCGATCAATCCATGAACGACACGAATTGCATCCATGCGCTCGATGACAGCTTCTGCTGTTGCTACGAGCTTTGGATCTGCTTGGTAGGCAGCTGGCATTCCAGGTACCTGACCATATTCGTAACCAAACGCTGTCACGTCTACGTCATGGTGACGTACTTCTGTTGAGACGACGACATCCCCAACCGTTAAGCCTTCTTTAAATCCGCCTGCTGAGCCGGTATTGATGACAGCAGTTGGTTTGTAGTGGTCAAGCAATAATGTCGTACCGATCGCAGCGTTCACTTTCCCGATTCCTGACTTCAAAATGACGACAGGAACGCTATTCAAGAGTCCTTCATAAAAATGATAGTTTGCAATGACTGTATCTTTACGTTCTGACAACTCGTTGCGCAATAAGTTGACTTCCTCTTCCATTGCGCCGATGATTGCGATTGGCATGGTCCATTCCTCCATCAAACAGAAAGCCGGATTGCTCCGGCTCCTGTGTTCTTTATTTGATCGATGTAATTTTTACTGCGTATTCGCCGCCTGGTGCTGGTACAGAGACTTGATCTCCGACTTGGTGCCCCATTAAACTTTTTGCGATTGGTGATTCGTTCGAAATCTTACCTGTGAACGGATCTGCTTCCGCACTACCAACGATTGTGTACGTATCTTCTTCATTGTCTTCGACACTCAAGAACGTCACCGTCGTACCGATACCGACGACTGAGATATCCTTCTCTTCTTCCGAGATGATCGCAACGTTACGAAGCATCTCCTCGAGTTGAGCAATCCGACCTTCGACCATTGCTTGCTCTTCTTTTGCCGAGTCATACTCTGCGTTCTCTGAAAGGTCACCGAACGAACGGGCGATCTTGATGTTCTCGACGACTTCTTTCCGGCGGACTGACTTCAATTCATTCAATTCATTTTCAATGTTCGCTTTACCTTCAAGCGTCATGTAGTATTGCTTTTCTGCCATTTTTGTCACGCTCCTTTTTATTCCACTAGTATAGTATATTCACATCTTTTTTGGAATCAATATCCTCTTTGATCAAGTGCCGAACGATAATCAAGGATCGCTCGGATTTTCGTTACGAGTAAATCGATTGCCACGTGGTTTTCGCCGCCCTCTGGTACGATGATATCCGCATAACGTTTTGTCGGTTCACAGAACTGTAGATGCATGGGACGGACGACATTCGTGTACTGCTCAACGACAGAATCAATTGAACGCCCACGTTCGTTGATATCACGTTGCATCCGACGAAGAATGCGAACGTCCGCATCCGTATCGACGAACACCTTAATATCCATTAGTTCCCGTAACCGTTCGTCTTCAAGCGCTAAAATTCCTTCTACGATGATGACATCACGTGGTTCGAGACGAATCGTTTCTTGAGCACGTGTATGTGCGACATAATCATATACCGGTTTTTCAACGGCAATGTTTTCGCGGAGCGCTTGAATGTGTTCGATCAAAAGACCATTATCGAAAGCAAATGGATGATCATAGTTTGTCTGATATCGCTCTTCCATTGATAATTCACTTTGGTCTTTATAGTATGCGTCCTGTTCAATCATGACGATTGATTCGCTTGGGAACGCATCGACAAGTGAACGTGCCACCGTCGTCTTCCCTGAACCCGTTCCGCCCGCTACGCCTATTACTACCGGTTTTTGCATGTCATTCGTTCCTCCATCATTTCGACTTTTTCCGACTGACGGATACACCGTCACCGAGCGGAAAAATCGTCGTATCATATTGTTCTTGTTCCATCATCCAGACCGTGAATTCTTTGACGAGACGCACGAGCCGACGTCTTCTTCGATCGAACGTCTTCGGGTCAGGCTCAAGGACATCTCCGTGTAAGAAGAGATTGTCCGTATAAAGCACGCCACCCTCTGGAATGAGTCGCCCATATCCCGCAAAGAATTTTTTATACTGTCCTTTAGCTGCATCGATGAAGACTGCATCAAACTGGTCTTCAAGCGTTTCGGCTAATTCTACTGCATCACCAAAAATGATGTCAATCCGATCCGCCACATCTGACCGGGCGATGAAGGTTTTTGCTTCTTCATACCGCTTTGCATTCCGTTCGATTGTCGTAATACGCGCATCCGGTAACGCGCGTGCCATCCGGATCGCACTATAACCAATTGCTGTTCCGACTTCTAAAATACGCTTCGGTTGCTGTAATCGCAGGAGCGACAACAAGACTTCGGAACCGGTCAACTCGATGATCGGTATATGATGTTCTTCCGCATAACGCTCCATTTCTTCTAGTAGGGCATCACGAGGATGAATCATCGATTCGACATAGGTCGTGAAATCCTTCACGCCATTCACTCCCTCTTCCGCATAAACAGGTTGACTTGAAGCGTCATTTCCGCTTCAACCCAACCCGTTGCTCATTGCTCTTTACTCGCTTCGTATTCCACCCATTCCGGTTTATACTTAACGACGTTTCGTTGATGTTCTTCATATGTCTCTTCGTAAAGAATCTGTCCTCGTGGATGTGTATCACTTGGTGGACGGGCGAAGAAATAGACATATTTTGTTTTATTCGGGTTCAAGACAGCTAATACGGAATCCTTACTGACCGTTGAAATCGGACCAATCGGAATTCCTTCGTACTTATACGTATTGTACTTCGAGTTATTCTCAAGATCCTTCAGCGTCGTCAATGCCGTATTCTCGCCTGTGCCATACCAAACCGTTGGGTCCGACTGAAGTTTCATGCCATCATCTAAACGGTTTTTGAAGACGCCTGCGATTTCACGACGATCCTTCGGTGTCGCGGCTTCACGCTCGACCATTGAACCGAGACTGAGCACTTCATGGAAGGTCATGCCTGACTTTCGAATGGCATCCTCATTTTCATCGTAGACTTTTTCTGTCTCGTCGAGCATCGTCTCGACGATTTGATCAATGCTTTTTCCTTTATCGAACTCATACGTTGCTGGGAAGAGATATCCTTCAAGTGCGTACAAGACGCCATTCTTCTTCACTTCATCCGTCAACATCGGATATTTTTCAATCATGGCATCGATGAACATCGCATCCGTCAATTCTTTACGAATCGTCTCTTCTTTGAACTTCGTCGCTTTCGCGATTAAATCAATTTGACGATCCATCGTGATGCCTTCAGGTAACGTGATTTTCACATCCGCTGCCTTCATGACCGTTCCCGTTTTCAATTCATTGATGATTTCATCCGGGGACATGGCTTGTGACAGGGTATATGTACCCGCCTGGAATGACGATTCATTCTTATAACGGACGTAATAACGGAAAATCGTCTCGTTTGCAATCAAATCTTTTTCCTTTAGTAAGGACGCGATCGTACTCGTTCCTGCGCCTAAAGGAATTTCGACTTTGACGGATTTCGTCGCTGCTTCATCGACCGGTTCAAGCGCATTTTTCAAAAAGACATAGATGACCGCACTGGTAACTAGAAAAATCGTCAACAATACAGAAAGGATGATCAGCGTGATCCGGCGTGATGTCCGGCGTCGCCTTTTTTCGATTTCAGCATTTTGCTTCCATTCGTTCTCCATCGGTTCCTCCTTCTTCTCTTAAAACAAGGTGACACCGTAAGAGAAAGTCTCTTACGACGTCACCTGTCATGAGTCGGGTTAGTCTAACTGATCTTCGAGCGTGTTAAAGACTTCTTCGATTTCATCCCAAGTCGCTGTATCGTCTTCGTCGATTGGTACGAGGTTGAAGTCGTTGTCTCCATCACCGTATTCGTCGAGTTCGTAAACGAAGATATCGACTTCTTCTGCTTCGTCATAATCTGCTCCGATTGGCTCGAGGAAGATGTATGTCTTGCTCGAACGTGGGCTTTCATAACGCAGACGTTCTACGAATTCGAAATCATTTCCTTCGCCGTCCGGAATTACGTAACGTGTTGGCTCATTCTGTTGCATCAGTGATCCGCTCCTTTAACGCAAGCTCGAGTTCATCCCAAGTTTGCTCATCATTTTCATCGATCAGGCTCAATTCAAAATCATCTTCGCCTTCTCCATATTCATCGATCTCGCAGATGATTAGATCATCCGCTCCTTCGTCAGGGTTACCGATCATTTCAAGAAATAGATAGGTTTTTCCTGTCCGTTCACTTGAGTAACGGTACCATTCTTCGAAAAGATGTTCGCCGCCCTCTTCATCTGGAAAGAGATACTGACGTTTTTCTTCAGCCATCGGTTTCTCCCCCCTTCATCGATTCGCCCGATCCAAATACGATTGCAGGATCATGACGGCAGCCATCTTATCGATGACTTGTTTTCGTTTCTTGCGGCTGACATCGGCATCGATCAGCATCCGTTCTGCTTGCATCGTCGTCAACCGTTCATCCATGAAGACGACTTCAAGCCCAGTATGCTGTTCGATTTCCTTCGCAAAGGCTTCACTCGCCTCCGCACGGGGACCGATGGAACCGTTCATGTTTTTCGGAAGACCAATGACTAGGATTTCGACATTGTATGTCTCCATGATGACATCGAGCCGTTTGAAGGCTTCTGGGTAATCCGGTTCCGTCCACTTGACCGTCTCGACACCTTGCGCCGTCCAGCCCATCAAGTCACTGACCGCTACCCCGATCGTCTTCGAACCGACGTCTAGTCCCATTGCACGTTTCATTTTGAATTTCCACTCTCCGCCAAATAAGATTTCACGAGTTCTTCGAGCAATTCGTCACGTTCAATCTTACGAATTAAGTTACGTGCGTCATTATGACGAGGAATGTAAGCAGGATCTCCAGATAGGAGATAGCCGACGATTTGGTTGATCGGATGATATCCTTTTTCTTCTAAAGCATGATAGACCGTCAACAACACATCCCGTGTCGCTGCTTTGTTATCGTCTTCTGGAAAGTTGAATTTCATCGTTTGATCCATCTGACTCACGTTCATCACCTCTTTCATATACACTACGTTTCTATTATGCCAGTGATTGCACGTATTGTGAAGCGTACGCGAGTGCTTCTTCTAATTTCGACGCATCTTTCCCACCAGCTTGAGCCATGTCAGGGCGACCGCCACCGCCACCACCGCAGCGTGTTGCGACTTCCTTGATCAATTTACCAGCATGATAGCCTTGGTCGATTAAATCTTTTGAAACGCTTGCGACGAGATTGACTTTTTCACCTTGCGCACTACCGAGAACAATGATTGCTGATCCGAGTGAGCTCTTCAACTCATCCATCATACCGCGAAGGGCATCCATATCTGAGACGTCGACACGTTTCGCAAGCACACGTACGCCGTTGATTTCCTCAACATCGTCCTTTAGTGAAGCAGCTTCGATGTTCGCAAGTTTTGCTTGCAACGATTCGTTCGCCCGTTCCGTCTCACGAAGTTGTTGTTGCAGTGCTTCGATACGGACCGGAACTTCCGTCGTTTTCGTTTTCAAGACAGCTGCTGCTTGTTCGAGTGTTTCTAAGTGTTGATTCATCACACGATACGCGCCTGCACCTGTCACGGCTTCGATTCGGCGTGTACCTGCACCGATCCCAGACTCTGAGACGATCTTGAACAGACCGATCTCTGCAGTGTTTCCGACGTGGATTCCGCCACACAACTCGATCGAGTATGTGCCTGCTGAGACGACACGGACCGTTTCCCCGTACTTCTCACCGAACAATGCCATCGCGCCTTTTGCTTTTGCATCAGCGATGTTCATCTCTTCGATATCAACTGGTAATGATGCCCAGATCGCTTGGTTGACGTCTTGTTCGATTTTTGTCAACTCTTCTTGTGTCACGGCACCGAAGTGTGAGAAGTCGAAGCGGAGACGTTCTGGAGAAACAAGTGATCCCGCTTGGTTGACGTGTGTTCCGAGCGTGTCTTTCAATGCTTTATGAAGCAAGTGTGTTGCTGTATGGTTTTTCGTGACGGCTTTACGTTCTGCTGCTTCGACGTTTGCAACGACATCCGCCGCTTCCGTTGCGATTCCTGTACGGACGATGACCGTATGCAAGTTTTGACCGTTTGGTGCCTTTTGAACATCTTTGACATCAAGAACGAAGTCTTTGCCTTCGATTGTTCCTGTATCCGCGACTTCACCACCACTTTCAGCGTAGAACGGCGTGATATCGAGAATGACTTGCGCTTCTTCACCAGCAGCCACTTCTGTGACTCGTTCTCCATCATGCAACAATGCGATGATTTTTGCATCCGCCTTAAGGTCGGTATAGCCGACGAACGTACTTTTATCTTTTAGTGTCGAGAGGACTTCCGATTGTTGTTGCATCGAACCGCTCTCTTCACGTGCTGCCCGCGCACGTTGACGTTGCGCGTCCATCGCTTGTTTGAAGCCTTCTTCATCAACAGACATCTGATGATCTTCCGCATACTCAACTGTCAATTCGAGTGGGAAACCATACGTGTCATACAGACGGAACGCATCTTCGCCACTGATGACGTGCTCACCGTTTGCTTTAGAATTCTGAGCCACCGTGTTCAAGATTGCAAGACCGTCATGAAGCGTCTCATGGAAACGTTCTTCTTCGTTTTTAATGACGCGTTTGATGAAGTCCGCTTTTTCCGGAACTTGTGGGTAGAAGTCAACCATGACGTTCCCGACCGTATCAACGAGTTCATACATGAACGGACGTTCGATCCCAAGCATTTTCGCATAACGAACCGCACGGCGTAGTAAACGACGAAGGACATATCCACGTCCTTCATTCGAAGGAAGAGCACCATCACCGATCGCAAATGATACAGTACGGATGTGGTCTGCGATGACTTTGAATGCTACATCAAGTTTCGAATCATCACGGTAGATCTTGCCGCTGATTTCTTCTGTCTTATGAATGATCGGCATGAACAGATCCGTATCGAAGTTCGTCGGCACGTCCTGCATGACACACGCCATCCGTTCGAGTCCCATCCCAGTATCGATGTTTTTACGCGGAAGTTCCGTGTAGTTGCCGTGTCCGTCGTGGTTGTACTGACTGAAGACGATATTCCAGATCTCGAGATAGCGTTCGTTTTCGCCACCTGGATAAAGTTCTGAATCGTTCGGATCGTCTCCGAAAGCTGGACCACGATCGAAGAAGATTTCCGTATTCGGACCAGATGGACCTTCACCGATTTCCCAGAAGTTATCTTCAAGCGGAATGATCCGCTCAGCCGGTACACCGAGTTCAAGCCAGATTTGACGCGCTGCATCATCTTCCGGATGAATCGTGACCGAAAGACGTTCTGGGTCAAGACCGTACCAGTCATCACTCGTCAAGAGTTCCCAACCCCATTTGATTGCATCTTCACGGAAGTAATCACCGACAGAGAAGTTTCCAAGCATCTCGAAGAACGTATGGTGACGCGCTGTTTTCCCGACGTTTTCGATATCGTTCGTCCGGATTGATTTTTGTGCGTTGACGATACGTGGATTATCAGGAATGACACGACCATCAAAATATTTCTTGAGTGTTGCAACACCCGAGTTGATCCACAAGAGCGATGGATCCTCGACCGGCACGAGTGAAGCACTCGGTTCGATCGCATGCCCTTTGCTTTGGAAGAAATCAAGATACATCTGACGGATTTGTGCACCCGTTAATGGTTTTAGAGCTTTCATGAACAGTTACCTCCATTGGTTTTATTTGGACGCAAAAAAGCGATGCTTTCATCCCTGAAAAGGGACGAAAGCATCGCTTCCGTGGTACCACCCTCGTTCGTAAGCAACCTATTGCCTACCTCGAACATCTGATAACGGGGATGACCCGCAGGTGTTTACACCCGACTCCGGAAGGAGCTTCAAAGGGACTCGAGAAAGTGATTGCAGCAGACTCACTTCTCTCTGGACTCGAGTTTTCCTTTTACTTATCTTCCATCAACGTGTTACGTCCATTCATCTATCGTGATTATTACCTATCGAACAGCATCCGTCAAGTCTTTGTCACCCCACCGAGTCGTTCGATCAATCGTGTTCGGCGCCGGGGTTCCTCTTCTTGCGACGCTTTATGGAACGCACGCGGATCACCGAATAATAACAAACTCGATTTTGCCCGAGTAACTGCCGTATAAATTAAATTTCGGGAATGTTTGAACGCCCCCGTGAAATAGACCGGCATCAAGACGATCGGAAACTCAGATCCTTGCGCTTTGTGGATCGTAATCGCATAGGCGTGCGTGAATTGATCCCAGTCACTCCGGTTGTACTCGACCTCCGTCTGATCGAACCGGGCGATGATTTTATCGACTTTATCGACATTCTCTTTAGCGAAGAAGATATTGACGATTTCGCCGATATCTCCGTTATAGACGTTTTCTTCCGCATTGTTGACGAGCTGGAGAATCTTGTCCCCGGTCCGGTAAATCCGCGTTCCTTGTTTGACTTCCCGTTTCTTCGGTTCCTCCGGGTTATAGACGCGTTGCAAGGCGACATTCAATTCGTCGATCCCGACCTGACCCCGGTAGGTCGGCGCGAGGACCTGTACATCGAATTTCGAGTAGCCTTTTGCGAGTGCTTTTTCCGCGAAGGCCGAGATGCCCCGTAACGTCTCTTGCGGAGACGCAGTATAGAAGCGGCGATCCGCAAGTGGTGATAACAAATCAGCAGACGTCGTCCGGTTCTTCAAATCGTGCGCAAGACGCAATATCGAAGAATCTTCTGCTTGACGATGGACGACGTTCAAACGGACGACGGGAATTCCTTCCGTATCCATCAAGTCTGCCAGCACCTGTCCTGGACCGACGGATGGCAATTGATCGCGGTCACCGACGAACAAGATCTTCATGCCATTCGGGACGGCGCGAAGCAAACTCGATAACAAGTAGATATCAATCATCGACGATTCATCGATGATCAGTACTTTTCCCGTGATCGGCTGATCCTCATTCAGTTGGAAGTTCGTTCCGTCATACTTTAAGAGACGGTGAATCGTCATCGCCGGTACATCTGTTGCTTCCGATAGACGTTTAGCGGCACGTCCCGTTGGTGCAACAAGGACGTATGGATAGACATCCCCTGTCTTGACGCGACTCTTCTCAAGCGGCCAGTCATGAATTTCTTGCAACGCATGCAAAATTCCCTTGATGACAGTCGTCTTACCGGTACCCGGTCCACCAGTCAAGACCATCAGCGGCGCTTTGACCGCTAACTCGATCGCTTCTCGCTGTTGCGCGGCATATTCCATGCCAAACTGTTCTTCGAGGTGCCCGATTGCTTCAAGAATCGTCGCGACATCGACTTCCTGTTCGGCACCGTTTGCCATGACGCGTGCTAGCTCCTTCGCCGCTCGGACTTCCGCATAAAAGATCGTCGGTAAATACAAGCAACCTTCTTCAAGCTTGACCTTATCTTCAGCGAGCAACAGTTCGATCGCTTGTTCCAGCCGCTCTCCCGGATCTTCCCCTAGCAGACGGGGTGCCCGTTGCAACAGAGAGTCGACCGTCGCGAAGGCATGTCCCTCGCCCGCTTCTTGTTCTAATATATGCATGATCGAAGCAGCGACACGCTCTGGATGTAGCCCGACAAGTCCGAGGTGCGCGGCAATATGATCGGCTGTCTTAAAGCCGATCCCGTTTACTTCATACATCAAGGAATACGGATTCTCCCGAATCCGTGCCATGGCGTCGCCCTCGTACGCGGCATAGATCTTTGCCGCTAGCTTCGGTGTGACATCAAACGGTGCTAAGAACAGCATCAACTGATCGACACCGTATAACGTGGCGAGTCGATTCAATATGATGTCGGCTTGTTTTTGTTTCAACCCAGGCACCTGATTCAGTACCCGTTCATCTTTCAAAATGAGATCCACTGCGTCTTCTCCAAGAGCATCGACGATATTTTTCGCTGTTTTCGGACCAATGCCGGTGAACGAACCATTCGTCAAGAAGCGGATCGTCGCATGTTTGGTCATCGGAACCGATCGGCGAATCAGCTCCGCCTTCAGTTGTTTTCCGAAGCGAGGATGATCAATGAGACGACCGAATGCTTGATACGTTCCTCCGAGTTCGATTCCGACTCCTGTACCCGTAATGACGAGCTCGGTTTCTTTTAATTCAAAGTTCTTTTCTTTGACGGCGACCAGTACAATGGAGTGTGCTTCTTCTTCAGAAGAAAAGAGCACACGTTTGACGCGCCCGACGACTTGATGGGGGTGCTCCATCACTCCACCTTCTTTCTCTCTTTTTCATTCGCTGCTTTCATCATAGCATTCGTTTACCAGATTTTAAATCAGGGAAAGATAACGTGAAACATTTCGTTAAGAGGAGGAGTTCAAGGATGGCACGTTTACCGATTGCAGGATTGTGTGAATTAGTACTTGAAGTCGAGGATATGGATCGCGCCCTTGGTTTTTGGAATGAGACACTTGGTATTCCGATTGTCGAGCAATGGGCACCTGAGGATGCTGAGCCGAGCAAAGAACAATCTAAACAAGATGGGGTCTGGGCAACGTGGCTCTACATTGGCGGCAACACCCGACTCGGTCTTTGGCTGAAACGGGACTTCACGATGGAAGAACGAACCGTTAAACATTTACCGGTCTCCGAATGGGATACGTTGTACGATGAAGGCGGGGTACATGTCCACTGTGCCTTTTACGTTGAGAAAGACGAGTTCCAGCAAGCCTTAAATCAGCTTCGGGAAGCTTCAATCACCGTGAAGCTAAGAGAATGGGATGAACAGGAGACCTCGAACCAAAAAGAGTATTCCGCTTATTTCAAGGATACAGAAAATAACGTCATCGAACTGTATACGAAAAACATGGATGAAGCCTATGAAGACTTTTCCGGACCTCCGCTTCGTGTCATCCGTGAAATCGGGAATTAAATACCATACAAAAAAGACGACTCCGCCTGGAATCGTCTTTTTTTAGATCAATCTGCTTGTTTTAATAACGCATCCATCTTCGCTTTTGCATCTCGTGCAAGCGCGTGTTCCGGCTGATAGGCAAGAACGGCTTCAAGTTCTGCATAACAGGCTTCCTGTTGACCGAGGAAGGCAAGAGCAATCGCATAATTGTATCGTGCATCTGTATGCGTTTCGTCAAGCATCAAGACGTGCTCGAACATCTCGACCGCTTCTTCCAACTTCTCGTTTTGCGCTAAGGCAAGTCCGTATTGGAATGCGATCTCGATATCTACACCGTTTAGTTCTGACGCACGCTGTAAACGGGGCAACCCGCGGACTGGATCACCGAGTTTTTGATACGTCATCCCTAGCATGAAATGGAGATCCGCGTCGTCAAGTCCGTACAATAACGCCGCGCGCAATGATTCCTCTGCTTCGACGAGTTGATCTGCAGCAAAGAACAGAGCGCCTTTCGCATAATAGGCACTCGCAAACGTATTATCAATCATCAGTGCCCGGTCATAAAAACGAAGGGCACGATCAGCGTCGTTCATCGATTGGAGTAATGTTCCAAGATTGACGTACGCTGTCGGATCTTTTGGGTTTTGTTCGATCGCATCATTAAAAGCTTGCGCTGCTAATTCATAATTTCCAGCTTCCAGATGCCGGAACCCTACTTCATTATAGTTCATCTTCTTTTGCTCCTTACGCTAAATAAGCGAGGCGTTCGCCTGCTTTATAGGCTGCATCGATTGTCGCACCACCGAGGCAGATGTCTCCATCATAGAACACGACCGCTTGTCCTGGTGTGATCGCCCGTTGACGTTCGTCAAACGAAACATCGAGTCCATCTTCAAGGACACGAACCGTGACGGCTGTATCTTGTTGACGGTAACGGAATTTCGCTGTGCAACGGAATGTCTCACCGACTGGACGTTCAGATGTCCAACTGACATCTGAAGCAAGTAATCCTTCCGAATACAATAATTCGTTATGGAATCCTTGATCGACATAGAGAATGTTCTCTTTTAGGTTTTTTCCGACGACGAACCAAGGTTCTCCGTCGCCACCGATACCAAGCCCGTGGCGTTGCCCCATCGTATAGTACATCAATCCATCGTGACGACCCATGACGTTGCCGTCAAGCGTCCGCATCTCACCGGGTTGTGCCGGTAGGTATTGACCGAGGAACTGTTTAAAATTCCGCTCGCCAATGAAGCAAATACCGGTCGAGTCTTTTTTCTTAGCTGTTGCAAGGTTCGCTTCTTCTGCGATCCGGCGCACTTCTGATTTTTCCATGTGACCGATTGGGAACATCGCCTTCGCGATTTGCTCTTGCGACAATTGATTCAAAAAATACGTTTGATCCTTGTTTGCATCGACACCACGAAGCAATTTATGTTCTCCATCTTCATAAACAGCACGTGCATAATGGCCTGTCGCGACGAAATCGGCACCAAGACGCATCGCGTGATCGAGGAAGGCTTTGAACTTGATTTCCTTGTTACACATGACGTCTGGATTCGGTGTCCGACCGAGTTTATATTCATCGAGGAAGTACGTGAAGACCTTATCCCAGTACTCTTTTTCAAAATTGACCGCATAATACGGAATGCCGATTTGATTGGCTACGGCGATGACGTCTTCATAATCTTCCGTCGCCGTACAAAAGCCGTTCTCATCCGTGTCATCCCAGTTTTTCATGAAGATCCCGATGACGTTATAGCCTTGCTCTTTTAATAAATGAGCCGTCACAGACGAATCGACACCGCCCGACATCCCAACGACGACTGTCGTTTCACTCGGGGCTTTCGCTCGTGTATTCATTCATTTCACCTCTTAGTTAATTCTGAAACGATTTTACGACATCTTGCAAGGCTTGTGCGAGTAGTTCGACTTGCGCGAGCTCATTTCCGTGACCAAAACTGATCCGAACCGATGCCCGTGTCCGTTCATCTTCACCATACATCGCCGACAAGACATGCGAAGGCTCGACGGATCCTGCCGTACATGCACTCCCGCTCGATACAGCCATCTGGCGCATATCAAGCATGATCAAGAACGGTTCGATTTCAATTTGCGGGAAGTAAAGATTGAGGACATTCGGCAATCCTTCAACACCGTTGACTTCGTAAGTGACGCCACTTTCATCCAAGCGTGTTAGCAAAACGCTACGCAGTTGTTTGATGTGGTCCTGCTGTTGATCGCGCTCTGCGATCATCAGTTCGAGCGCTTTCGCTAAACCGACGATTCCTGGTACGTTCTCCGTACCAGCGCGACGCTTGCGTTCCTGTTCTCCGCCATACGTCTGCGTCGCTAATTTCACACCTGTCCGTACATATAATAGCCCGATTCCTTTTGGACCATTGATTTTATGACCAGACGCGGATAAAAGATCGACCTGTAACGCTTCGACATCAATTGCTTGTTTTCCGAACACTTGCACCGCGTCCGTATGGAACAAAATACCGCGTTCCCGTAAGAATTGACCAATTGCCGCAATCGGCTGGATCGTCCCGACTTCATTGTTGCCGAACATGATCGAGACAAGTGTCGTATCTTCCCGGACAGCTTCTTGCAAGGCATCCAATGAGACGACGCCTGTCGTTGGTACATCAAGATACGTGACGTCATAGCCTTGTTTTTCGAGCTCTTCGAAGGCGCGGAGCACGGCATGATGCTCAAAACGTGTCGTAATGAGATGACGTCCTTTTTCACGCGCTGCCTCTGCCGCACCGAAGATGGCATAGTTATCCGACTCCGTTCCACCACTTGTGAAAATCAGTTCGGTTGGTTTCGCGTTCAATTCTTGTGCGATCTGCCGCCGTGCTTTGTCAATCGCTGCACGAGCAGACCGACCAGCCGCATGGACACTCGATGGGTTACCATACTGTTCGAGCAAATAAGGCGTCATCGCCTCAAGGACTTCCGGACGCATCGGCGTCGTCGCCGAATGGTCAAAGTAATTCATTCGTTTTCACCTCTCAAATATAGAACATGTATCCTGTATCGTCTTCTTCCGCTAAGTCTTGTAGCGTCGTTGAATCGAGTACTTGATCGACTGCTTGTTGGATTTTATCCCACAGTTTGCGTTTCGTGACCTCGTCACACGCATCACCTTCAACGACGACGAGTGGTCCTTCAAGCAGGCGGATGATTTCACCCGCCGTAATGCTTTGTGCTTCACGACCGAGCTTATACCCGCCATAAGCGCCGCGGACACTTTTGACGAGACCACCATTACGAAGTGGTGCGATCAATTGCTCGAGGTAGTGTTCAGATAAGTCATACATCTGCGCGATTTTTTTTAAGGACAATGGTTTAGATTCAGCTTCTTTCGCGAGTGCGATCATGATCGTCAGACCATATCGCCCTTTCGTCGAGATTTTCATCATGCGAAGGATCATCCTTTCTAGTATAGTAGTAGCTAAAAGTGGAAGGAGCGTATGTGTATGGCACATTTATTTGAATCCCAGTCTCCTGCCGGACCGCTCGCGAATCGAATGCGTCCGCAGAATCTGGATGAAATCGTCGGACAACGTCATCTGATTGGAGAGACAACGCTCCTGCGGCGTGCCATCTTAGCCGATCGTCTCGGAACCGTCATTTTTTACGGTCCACCCGGTACCGGTAAGACGACGCTCGCACGTGTCATCTCCAGTTATACGAAATCAGCATTCGAGCAATTGAATGCGGTCACGGCGAAACTGGAACAATTACGGGAAATTCTAAAAGCAGCCGAAGCTCGTCTTCAGTTCGAGGATCAAAAAACGATCCTTTTTCTCGATGAAATCCATCGGTTCAATAAGATGCAGCAAGACGCCTTACTGCCAGCGCTTGAAGCGGGTACGATCACATTGATCGGGGCGACGACGGAAAATCCGAGTTTTGAGGTCAACGCCGCTCTCTTATCGCGGGCAACAGTCTTTCGTTTTGAACCCCCGACGGCAGATGATTTACGGATCGTCCTCGATCGGACCCTGAAGGACACGGAGCGTGGTCTTGGCAAATATCCAATCACGATCACGGATGAAGCAATCGATCATTACGTCAAATTGTCAGACGGCGACTACCGGGCATTATTGAATGCGCTCGAACTCGCCGTCTTGACGACACCGGAAATCGATGGTCAAATCACGATCGACCTCGCTGTCGCCGAGGAATCGATTCAGCAAAAGGCATTGAAGTATGATAAGGACGGCGATCGTCATTATGATGTCATCTCCGCCTTCATCAAATCGATTCGCGGTTCCGATCCCGACGCCGCTCTCTACTGGCTCGCCGTCATGATTGAAGCGGGCGAAAGTCCACGTTTCATCGTCCGTCGTCTCTACGTCCATGCGGCAGAAGACATCGGTCTGTCTGATCCGCAAGCGTTATTAATGGTCGATGCCTGCGCACGCGCGTGCGAGTACGTCGGTTTCCCGGAAGCACGGATCCCGCTTGCTGAAACGGTCTTATATCTCGCGACGGCACCGAAATCGAATGCTGTCATCTCAGCAATCGATCAAGCATTGACGCTCGTTCGTCGTTCGGACGGCGGACCCGTCCCGCCGCACTTGCGCGATGCTCATCATCCGGGGGCAGCGGCGCTCGGGAATGGTGTCACTTATCAATATCCTCATGAGTTCGAGCATGCCTATGTGCCACAAAATTACTGGCCCGAGAACCTGGCCCGAACAAAGCCGGTCTTTTATCGCCCGAGCCCGCGCGGTTTTGAGAAACAACTGCAAGCTCGACTTGATTTTTGGAACAAACAAACAGCCACACATCAGAAAAAGCGACCATAAGGTCGCTTTTTTTTAACGAACGCGTTCGATCGTCACGCCAGCTTCACGGACAATCTCATTGATGACGTAGCTCGCTGCAATCAGTCCACCGACAGATGGAACAAATGCATTCGAACTCGGTGGCATCTTCGCTTTACGAATCGCAGCGGCATCGTTTCCGACGACTTGGCGGACTTCTTCAATGATCTTAACGGGTGGTTCATCGGAAAAGACGACAGGAACACCTTTATGGATGCCGGCTTTCCGGAGTTTCGTCCGAATGACCTTCGCTAATGGATCATAACTTGTATCTTTGATGTCAACGATCTTGATGCGTGTCGGATCCATTTTGTTCGCCATCCCCATGCTCGAGATAATCGGGATGTTACGTTTCTTACATTCTTGAATCAGGTGAATTTTGAACGAGACCGTGTCCGATGCATCAATGACATAATCCGGCTGCTGTTCAAAGAACGACTCGAATGTTTCTTCATTGTAGAACATCTTTAAACGAACGATTTCAAGGTCTGGATTGATTAACGCAAGACGTTCAGCCATCGCATCGACCTTCGGCTGACCGACCGTCGGAAGCAAGGCATGAATTTGTCGGTTGACGTTCGTGATGTCGATATCATCCTTATCAACGAGAATCAAACGACCTACACCACTACGGGCAAGCGCTTCTGCCGAGAACGATCCAACACCACCGATTCCCAGAATAGCGACAGACTTGGATGCCAATGCGTCAAGTCCAGTTTTACCGATTGCTAGTTCATTACGCGAAAATTGATGTAACATCTCATAACCTCACAATACTCATACTGTTTTACTCGGAATTATATCATAAAAAAAAACGTCATGCGACGTGTCAAACAATAAAATAATAAGACGATGGGACCCGAAGTGCCGTGTCGATACCTTATTTTTGAACCTGCTGTGCAGGTGGGTGTCTTATCCGATTCCTATTCGTACGTCCTCCTGCTGTGTTACGAGGCATGTACTACTAGTTGGAACGTCAAACTCCCTATCAAAAAAGAGTGGCTCAAAGATAAAAGGCGGCTCTCGTACAATTCAGGAACCCCATCTGATGCATTTAATATAGCATCCTCCCCTCTGAAATGCAACTACTTCCCACTCCAGAAAAAGATGCTTTTTTAAGTCCAACGTTTCGTGAAGTCTTCGTTCGGATCATATCGTTGTTGCTGGAACACGGGATCGAATCGTGGCGTCCGTGTCGCATTCCCGACCCCTGCGATGAATGCCCAGTTGCCATAGTTCGAAGCGACGTCATGATCAATCAATTGTTGTTCAAAATACTGTGCTCCGATGCGCCAGTCCTGTTTTAATTCATGAATGAGATAACTCGCAACGATCTGCCTGCCCCGGTTCGACATCCATCCCGTCTCGCGAATCTCGTTCATAAAGGCATCAACGAACGGTACACCGGTCTTTCCTTTTATCCAACGTTCGACAGCTAGCTGATCCGTCTTCCACGTGTATTGTCCTTCCTTTAATCCATTCGATCGAAACAGACGACTTCCTGTCTCACGCATCGTTAAATGGAAAAAGTCACGCCACAACAGTTCGAAATACAACCAGTACGTCGATTCATTTGCTCCCTTTTTTCGCTCGGCTTTCTGCAATTCAGTCATGACGCGACGCGGTGACAGCGATCCGTTCGCTAGCCAGGCAGATAACTTCGAAGAATCATCTCGCAAAAAACCATTACGTGTTTCTTTATAGGTGAATACAGGCTCAGCAAAGTATTCTTGAAGACGTGCTCTCCCCGCTGATTCTCCACCACGGAACGGGAACGCAATCTCTGGATCCGCTTTGACTGATTCCTCCCTTATTAATCGAATACCCGTTGGTGGATCAAGTGGATCGTAGAAGGTTCCTTTCGCCTCGACACGTTTTCGAAACGCTGTAAAGACGCGCTTCAGTTCGTCACTTCCGATATCTTCCCGGCGATGTAGTGTCTGTGTCTCAAAAGAACGGACTGTATATCTGTCTTTGACATACTGCTCACTTGCCGCTTCTTCTGTTCCAGTCATCTTATGGAAATAGACTGTATCATCCGTTTGTAGATAAGAATCAAGTGCCTCATTCACCTTCCCCTCTAAAATATCTAATGCAATTCCGATTTGAGACAAATGATCGGCTAAATTCACTAATGTTTCTTCTTCGAATTTCGTTTGTTGTGCGCCTCTTTCAAACAGCTGTTCCTTATGATTTTTAACGTATACTGCCCGAATCGTATCTTGTTCTTCGCATGCGCTCCGAAGTGCTTCATGATCATCGACACGCAAATCATTGCGGTACCAGACGACTGCTCCCATATTGATCGGCTCCCTTCTCTTATACTATGACCCGACCAAGGGACTTAGAAAACCAATGGATGTGCCGACGAGGTTTTAAGACGTTGTTTTCGTGGAATATGATTACTACAACAAATCAGAGGAGTGAATGGATCAATGGCTGCAAAACGCGGTAAACTCAGAACATTAGTGACGCTTGTAACGACGGTTGGACCAATCGTTTATAAATTCTATAAAAAACAACAAGCTAAAAAATCAATCAACAATCCTAAATAAAAAATGGACGCTTCCTGATCGGAGCGTCCATTTTTTAACGTTTACTGACACCTTCACTCGCGTCGACATAAAAACGCCATGGATAGGCCGTCGCTTCTCCAGCATTTGGAATACCAATGCGTGTCGTCTGGACGATTGCATCGACTGGGTCGGCAACGAGTCGAAACCGGTCTTGATAAAGATCCTGACCTGAATCAGCAGTCGTTAGACCGAATCCTTGGCACAATTTTGCCGGTCCATTGACGAGATTTCGTCGTTGAATCGCAGTCAATTCTGCGTAGGAACAACCGAAACGGCGTTCAGCGACAAGATCGTGCCCACTGATGATTTCGGCACCTCGTAACAGCAGTCCGTATCCTTCCCCTTCATGTCCACAAACGATATTCATACAGTGATGCATACCATACGTGAAATAAACATATAAATGTCCGGGTGGACCGAACATCGGTGCCGTTCGTTTCGTCGGTTTACCGGAAAACGAGTGTGCCGCTTGATCGTGAGGACCGAGATAGGCTTCGACCTCGACGATTCGCATCGTTACCTCATCGACCGTGATGTGTGTTCCTAAGAAGTCTGGCCCGACTTCAACTGGAGACCGTTCAAAAAAGTGTCGTTCCATCCGTTCGCCCTCCTTCATGAAACAAGCGAACCTCCCATACCGGAAGATTCGCTTGTCGTGACTTAAGATTGTTTGACTGCTGTACGAATTGAGAGATCATTCAATTGCGCATCCGAGACTGGGCTTGGTGCTGCCGTCAACAGATCACTTGCTGATGCTGTTTTCGGGAAGGCAATTGTATCACGCAAGTTCGAACGCCCTGCGAGTAACATGACGAGACGGTCTAGACCAAGTGCGATCCCCGCATGTGGTGGTGTTCCGTATTCGAATGCTTCCATCAAGAAGCCGAATTGCTCGTTTGCTTCTTCTTCTGAGAAGCCAAGCAACTTGAACATCCGCTCCTGGATATCCCGTTCATAAATCCGTTGTGATCCACCGCCGAGCTCATATCCGTTTAAGACGAGGTCATACGCGACTGCGAGGACTTTGCCAGGATCCGTCTCGAGCAATTCGAGATCCTCGCGACGCGGCATCGTGAACGGGTGGTGGTTCGCATAGAAACGACCATCTTCTTCTTCGTACGTGACAAGTGGGAAGTCTGTCACCCAAAGGAAGTTGAAGACCGACTCATCAATTAAGTCGAGTTCCTTCGCCAACTTCTGACGGAGCGCACCTAAGCTGTCTGCTACGATCGATGCTTTTGCTGCGACGAACAACAACAAGTCGCCTGCTTCCGCATCTGTCGCCGCTGTCAAGCGAGCGGTTGCTTCTTCGTCGAAGAACTTCGCGATTGGACCATTCAATCCGTCCGCTGTCACTTTGACCCATGCGAGACCTTTTGCACCGTAAATCGCCGTAAATTCTTGTAACTTATCGATGTCTTTTCGTGAGAAGCGTTCAGCTGCACCTTTGACGTTCAATGCTTTGACTTCTCCACCTGCTTCAAGTGCCATATCGAATACTTTGAATCCTGCTCCTTTGACGGCATCCGCGACATCGATCAATTCGAGACCGAAGCGTGTATCCGGTTTATCCGAACCATACCGGCTCATTGCTTCTGCATACGGCATCCGTGGGAATGGTGTCACGATATCTTTTCCGAGCGTTTCTTTCATGACGCGTGTCATCATCGACTCCATCATGGCATACAAGTCTTCGATGTCCATGAAGCTTGTCTCGATGTCGACTTGCGTGAATTCAGGTTGACGGTCTGCCCGTAAGTCTTCATCACGGAAACAACGTGCGATTTGGAAGTACCGCTCAAAACCAGACACCATCAGCAATTGTTTGAACAATTGTGGAGATTGTGGCAAGGCGTAGAACTCGCCCGGGTGAACCCGGCTTGGGACGAGATAGTCACGTGCGCCTTCTGGCGTTGATTTCGTTAAGATCGGTGTCTCGACTTCCAGGAAGTCTTGCTCATCGAGGAAGTTCCGCATGATGTTCGATGCTTTCGAACGAAGACGGAATGTCTCTTGGAGCGATGGGCGACGCAAGTCGAGGTAACGGTATTTGAGACGTAAATCTTCTGACGTCTGCTCCGCTTCTTCACTGATCGGAAACGGTGTCATCTTCGCTGCGTTTAAGATGACGACTTCATCCGCGACGACCTCGACTTGTCCAGTCGGGATGTTCGGGTTCGGATTCTCACGTGCGATGACATGTCCTTTAATATCGAGGACATATTCCGAACGAATCGATTCGGCAAGACGGTGTGCCTGCTCGTTTTCCGGTTGGAAGACGATTTGGACGATGCCACTACGGTCACGGAGATCAAGGAAGATCAATCCTCCTAAGTCACGTCGTTTTTGAACCCATCCTTTAAGTTGAACGTGTTGTCCGATGACTTCTTCTGTCACCTGTCCGTTCATATGCGTGCGTCCGATCATTGTGCTTCCTCCTTTAATTTCGCGACGATCGTATCAGCGACTGCTGATAACGGAACGTCCGTCTGTTCCCCTGTAGCCATGTTTTTGAGGGCAGCTGCACCACGCTCGACTTCTTCATCCCCGAGGATGACCGTGTAACGTGCTTTCAAGCGATCTGCTGCCTTAAATTGTCCTTTGAACTTCCGACCGAGATAATCCCGATCCGCGACAAGTCCTTCAAGACGCATTAATTGTAGGAGTCGTGTCGCTGTCTTTTCGACTTCGTCACTGCCTTGCGCGACGATGAAGACATCGATTTGATCGTCGACTGCTGGTAAGACGTTCTCATTTTCAAGCGCCATCAATAAACGCTCGATACCGATTCCGAATCCGATTCCCGGTGTTGCCGGTCCGCCGATCTGTTCGACGAGACCGTTGTAACGACCACCACCACATAGTGTCGTGATTGCTCCGAAACCTTCTGCTTCTGACATGATTTCGAAAGCCGTGTGATTGTAATAGTCGATTCCGCGAACAAGCGTTGGATCAACGACGTACTCGATACCGAGTGCATCTAAGTGAAGCAACACTTCGTCGAAGTACGCTTTTGATGCCGGGTTTAAGTAATCGAGAATCGATGGTGCTGTTGCCATGCTCGGGTGATCGCGGTCGACCTTACAATCGAGGACACGAAGAGGATTCGTTTCGAGACGATTTTGACAGTCCTGGCATAATTCGTGAACGACTGGCTTAAAGTGTTCGACGAGTGCTGCCCGGTGTGCGGCGCGACTTTCGTTATCCCCGAGCGTGTTGATGACCAGTTTAAGATGCTTCAATCCGAATGAACGGTAGATGCTCATCGCGAGACTGATTACTTCCGCATCAATGGCCGGTTGTTCACTTCCGAGTGCTTCAACTCCGTATTGGTGGAGCTGACGGAAACGTCCTGCTTGCGGACGTTCATAACGGAACATCGGGCCGATGTAGAATAATTTCGTTGGTTGGTTCGGTGAACCGAATAGTTTGTTTGTCACGAATGAACGAACGACGGCAGCCGTTCCTTCCGGGCGTAACGTCAACTGGTCTTTTCCGCGTTTCTCAAGCATGAACATCTCTTTTTGAACGATATCCGTCGTCTCACCAACGCCACGTTTAAAGAGTTCTGTCTCCTCAAAAATCGGCGTCCGGATTTCCTTATAGTTGTAACGCTTACTAATTTCACGTAATTGTTGTTCGATGTACTGCCAACGTTCGACTGTTCCTGGAAGGACATCAAACGTACCGCGTGGTAATTTCATCTCAAATTCCTCCTTTTTTGAATACAAAAAAGTTCTCGTCCGCAAAGGGACGAGAACTTGAAGATCCCGTGGTACCACCCTGGTTGTCAAATCACATTTGACCACTCGGTGCAGTTAACGCCTGCGTACGACCTTCCCTACTATCGGTTCAGGAAGATACCTCGGAAGGGTCTTTCATCGAGTTCGTCTGTTCGCCCTTTCAGCCAAGGGGCGACTCTCTAAGCAGACGAGGTCTTGATTACTCCTCTTCGTCTTCGGTCGTATGAATCATTTGGTTACGTCTAATATTGCCTCGTCTCTCGGTTCCTGTCAAGCGTTTGCTTCTTTTTCAAGAATCAACGTTACAGGCCCATCATTAATGAGCGCGATATCCATCATGGCACCGAACTGACCTGTCTCGACCGTCAGTCCTTGCGCACGAAGACGTTCATTGAACGCTTCATACAACTCATTGGCAACATTCGGTTTCGCCGCTTCCGTGAAGGCTGGACGACGTCCTTTTTTGACATCACCATACAGCGTGAACTGCGAGACGGATAGAATCTGACCGTCGACATCCTGTAACGAGCGATTCATCCGTTCTTCCTCATCTTCAAACACACGGAGTCCTGCGATTTTATCAGCTAACCAGTTCACCTGATCGATCGTGTCTTCGTGCGTGACACCGACGAGCAAAAGAAATCCTTGTTTGATTTGACCGATGATTTTTTGATCGACTGTGACACTTGCTTCTTTGACTCGTTGTAATACAACTCGCACGACGGATCCGCTCCTTACGTCATCATGACGCGATGTACAGCATACACGTCAGAGATTTGTTTAATTCGATCGACGACTTTTTGTAGATGATTGACATTATTGATCGCAATCGTCATCGTGATTTTGGCTTGTTTACTGTCGTCGCCCTTCCCACTGACAGCGACGATGTTCGTATTCGTTGCAGATACCGACTGCAAGACATCATTCAACAATCCTGCCCGGTCAAATCCAGAAATTTCGATTTCGACGTTATAACTCTTGACGGCTTTACCTTCATGTTCCCACTCGACTTCGAGCAGACGTTCCGGATTTTGTTCGTGAATGACGTTCAAACAGTCCGTCCGGTGAATTGAGACGCCACGCCCACGCGTGATATATCCGACGATATCGTCCCCTGGAACCGGATTACAACAACGACTCATGCGAACGAGCATGTTATCGATGCCTTTGACCCGAACCCCTTCCGGATTTTCCTTTTTCGGACGATCGAACGTCTTCATCTCACTGATTGCTTCGTTCAGTTCTAGATTTTTGGATTCTTTGTCTTTGCGTAATTTTTCCGTTAATTTATGCGCGACTTGGGCAGCAGTCAGACCATGATAGCCAACGGCAGCGTACATGTCTTCTTCTTGCGAGAAGTTGAACTTCCGCGTCACGTCTTCGAGCGTCTTCTCATTGATGACTTCTTTCGGCTCAAAGCCAAGCTTCTTCACTTCTGCTTCGATCAGTTCCCGTCCTTTTGAGACGTTCTCTTCGCGTTGCTGACGTTTGAACCATTGACGGATTTTATTTTTCGCCTGACTCGACACACAAATCTTGAGCCAATCCTTACTTGGACCATAACTATGCTTCGACGTGACGATTTCGATGATGTCACCTGTCTTTAGCTTATAGTCGATCGGTACCATCCGTCCGTTGACTTTCGCTCCGATCGTCCGGTGACCAATTTCCGTATGAATTCGGTAGGCATAATCAATCGGAACAGAACCTTTCGGCAACTCGATGACGTCACCTTTTGGTGTGAAGACGTACAGCATGTCACTGAAGAAGTCGACTTTGACCGATTCCATGAATTCCTCGGCATCTGCCGTGTCCTTCTGTAACTCCAAAATCTCGCGGAAGTGAGCAATCTTATCCTCAAACCCAGATTTTGCTTCCTGTTCCTTACCTTCTTTATACGCCCAGTGAGCGGCAATCCCGTACTCGGCAATGAAATGCATGTCTCGCGTCCGAATTTGGACCTCGAGCGGCTCGCCTTTCGGTCCGATGACCGTCGTATGCAGCGATTGATACATGTTCGGCTTCGGCATCGCGATATAATCCTTGAAACGTCCCGGCATCGGTTTATACTGCGTATGAATGATTCCGAGTACAGCGTAACAATCTTTGATTGAGTCAACAATGATGCGAACAGCCATCAAATCATAGATTTCACTGAACTCTTTTTTCGAGTTTTGCATCTTATTATAAATGGAATAGATATGCTTCGGACGTCCATCGACTTCCGCTGCAATCTGTACATCATCGAGTACTTCATTGACCTCTTCAATAACCGAACTAACGAGCGCTTCTCGTTCCGTCCGTTTTTGTTTCATCATCGAAACGATCCGGTAGTATTGTTGCGGATTGATGTAGCGCAAACTGATGTCCTCGAGTTCCCATTTGATCGTCGAAATCCCGAGACGATGCGCAAGTGGCGCGAAGATTTCAAGCGTCTCTTCTGCTTTTTGCACTTGCTTTTCCTTGACCATATGTTGCAACGTCCGCATATTGTGCAAACGGTCAGCCAGTTTGATCAAGATGACACGAATGTCTTCCGCCATCGCGATGAACATCTTCCGATGGTTCTCAGCTAACTCTTCGCGCTTCGATTTATATTTAATTTTCCCGAGTTTCGTGACGCCATCGACGAGCATCGCAACGTCAGATCCGAATCGTTCGGATAATTCTTCGAGTGTAATGTCCGTATCTTCGACGACATCATGAAGAAGCGCAGCGACGATCGTCGTTGCATCCAAACCAATATCGACTAAGATACCGGCAACTTGTACCGGATGAATGATGTACGGTTCCCCTGAACGGCGGAATTGCCCATCATGTTCGTCTTTCGCGAATTGGTAAGCACGTTCGATGTCTTTGACTTCAACTTGCGTCATGTATTCCGCACATCGAGCGAGAAGGTCTTCTACATTTACGATTTGTTTATTTGTCATCCCTTTTCCTCACCCAGTCCCCGGGATCGTCTGCAACGGAATCCCTAATATATAATTCTTATTATCGTGAAATCTTGAGAAGATGTCAAAATAAAAAGAAATACCCCCTTGGTCATCAAGTACCAAGAGAGTATAGTGTCTTCAGTCTTCGTAGCGAATCAATGAAAGAATGTCATATCCTTCGAGTTTCTCACGTCCGCCAAGACCATCGAGTTCAATTAAGAATCCGATTCCGGCAACTGTTCCGCCTAATTTTTCGATCATTTGGATCGTTGCTTCAATCGTACCACCTGTCGCAAGCAAATCGTCAAGGATGACGACGCGTTGTCCCGGTTGGATTGCATCTTCGTGCATCGTCAAGACGTCTTTTCCGTACTCAAGACCATACTCGACACGGACTGTCTCGCGCGGTAATTTTCCTTCTTTACGAACAGGAACGAATCCGATTTCCATCGCGTAAGCTGCTGGGCAACCAACGACGAATCCACGTGCTTCTGGACCTGCGATGACATCTGCGCCTTTACTACGTGCATACTCAACGAGCGCATCGACCGATTGTTTATACGCCGGTCCGTTTTGCATGAGTGATGTGATGTCCTTGAAACTGATTCCTTCTTTCGGCCAATTCTCGACCTCTTTTATATGCTGTTTGAACTCCATGTCTTTTCCTCCTGCTTCGCCGCTTCTACCAAAGTATCAAAACGCTCTTTCAACTGAGCGAGTGACGAATAAATGTATTGTTGCTCGAGCTCTTGACGCGCTTCATGACGCTGGTACGTCGGTGCTTCCGTCAGATCTCGTTTTGCAGCATTTGGGTTCACACCCGGCAGCCCGTCCTCCATTGTAACAAGAAAATCAAGTTCCGAGAATACCGAATGCATAAAGTTAATCGATCGTTTCGTCCATTTTCGCGATTTCGACAAACGTACGAGACCCATCCGGAGCTCATCCCGTGGACATTTCGCAAAATACTGGAAGTACTGTTTGAAGTCCTCACGAGATGGAATCGTCTCGAAATAATAGCCTTCATCCTTAAAGGCACAATAAATCCGCTCTGCCTGTTGCACATATGGATAAAATGCTGCTTCCTCTTCCGGCAGGTCAAGAAAGACGATGTTTTGTCGAATCGGACCATTTAACGAACGTTCAGTGTATTTCTCCTTCATCTCATCGGTAAAGGCGACGAATGTCGTCGTCTCGTGCGGTAAGGCGAATAGATCGCTCAGCGGCCGCTTACCTCCACGGTAATCAAACACTTGAACATCTTCGACAGCGACGTCTTGAATCATCAATTGTGGTTTACGGAAACCATTCCATTCATTGATGTTCAGACTGCCCATCAAGTGAATCTCCGATAAGGTTGAAACTTCATCGACGAGGTCGCCGAAGCCGAAGCCAATTGCATCGAGTTCCTTCCCGTCGCCTGATAGGAGTGCCTTGACATGCGTCAGATCACGACCGATCCGTTTCATATCGCGAATCTTCGCCTGCTCAATGACGATCCGTGGTGCGGGGTTTCCCATCCCGAACGGTGCCAGTCGCTGAATGTCTTCAATCAACTGAATCGAGACATCACTGACGTGTAGACGTAGGTCGACATCGATTGTCGCGATGAACGCGTCATCCGGTAACGTGCTCGCTTGTTCATTCAAGCGTTGACGTAACGTCTCAACGTCATCAGAAGATAAAGTCATCCCAGCCGCAGCTGGATGTCCGCCGAAATGCGGTAAGATATCTTCACATTTCGTCAGTTCAGCGAAGAGGTCAAAGGCTGGAATCGATCGCCCAGAACCTTTGGCTGTTCCTTTTTCAGCATCATGACACAGCATGATGACGGGGCGATGATATTTTTCAACGAGTCGCGAGGCGACGATGCCGACGACACCTGGGTTCCAGTCTGCCGCATCGACGACGAGGACGCGGTCATCCTTGAAGCGTTCCTCGACAAGCGCCGTTGCTTCTTCCGCAATCTGCTTGACGATATCTTGACGTTGCTTATTTTGTTGGTCGAGCTGTTTCGCGAGATGAAGTGCTTCATCTTTACTTTCTGCTAACAACATCTCGAGCGCTGGCATCGCAGAATCAAGACGACCTGCTGCATTGATCCGTGGACCGAACGCAAATCCGACCGACTCTTCCGTTAGTTCGTCCTCAGTTAAACTGCAGACGTCACGTAACGCAAGGATACCTGGACGTTCACTTGCGTTCAGTGCTTCGATGCCACGAATCGCAAGCAAGCGGTTTTCGCCGACGAGCGGAACAAGATCGGCAATCGTTCCGAGCACGGCAAGATCGAGTAATTCGACTGGTTCACGATCAAGAAGAGCATGCGCGACTTTAAAGGCAACTCCTGCGCCTGCGAGTTTCGAGAACGGATACGCCGAATCGACACCTGGATGGATCAAGGCAAAGGCATCGGGTAACGTTTCTTTTGCTTCGTGATGATCGGTGATGATTAAATCGACCCCGAGTTCTTTCAGGACATCTGCTTCGTGGATACCGGAAATCCCACAGTCGACGGTGATGACGAGACTAAACCCTTCTTCCGCTGCCCAGCGAAATGCTGCTTCATTCGGTCCATAGCCTTCTGTGAATCGGTTTGGGATATAACACTCTGCCATCCCTCCGATTTCAATCAAGGCGTGCCAGAGAATCGCCGCGGAACTCACACCATCGACGTCATAATCACCGTAAATTAAAATCATCTCACCTTCGTTGACGGCACGTTGAATCCGTTCAACGACTTTCGGCATGTCTTTAAAAGCAAATGGATCGTGGAATGCCATTTGATCGGTTTCTAGAAATTCACGGGCTGCTTCACGTGTTGTGAACCCCCGTTGGACAAGTAGTTGTGCGACGTGCGGAGAGATCGAGCCATCCGCCGTCAATTGTTCGATTTGTTCTGGATCAATGACTTTATCAAGCCATGTTTTTTTAGCATGGTACATCTCAAACCCTCCAATCAACTTCCCCATTATAATTGAAAATCCGCATCAGCGATAGCTGATGCGGATACTCTTTTAGGAAGCACGTTTTGTCCGACCAAGTGTCCGACCCTTCATGACGAGCCAGAGCTGAGCAGCGATGAAGATCGAAGAGAACATCCCCATGATCAACCCGACGAGCAACGCAAGACTGAATCCACGGATCGCTTCGCTACCGAAGATGTAGAGCGCTGCTGCCGTCATGATGACCGTCACGACGGTGTTGATCGAACGGACGATTGTTTGTTGAATCGATTCATTGACGATATGCGCCAACTCATCGAACGAAACTTTTCGTCCCCCTTTTTCGGCAAGTCCGAGATTTTCTCGAACCCTGTCGAACGTAACGATCGTATCGTTGACAGAATACCCGATGATCGTCAGGATCGCTGCAATGAAGTACAAGTTGACCTCAATTTGGAACAACGAGAAGAAGGCGACGATCATTAACGCATCATGCAATAGTGCAAGCACTGTCGCAATCCCGTATAACGGTTGGAATCGGAACGAGACATAGATGACGATCCCAAGTGACGCGAGTAAGACCGCATAAATCGCGTTACGCGCGATTTCTTGACCAACTTGCGCCGAAACCGTCGAGATACTCGGTTCTTTCTTATATTCCGTTTCAATCGTTTGTTTCATTTTAGAGATTTGATCTTGGCTGAATTCCCCAACGAACGTGACGTTCGCTAGTTTTCCACCTTGAGCAAATTGGATGCCATCGATTTCCGCAGCATCAATGCCTGACTCTTCAATGACAGAGCGGACATCGGCTTCCTTGATTTGATTCTCAGAAGAAATCTCGACGCGTGTACCTTGCGAGAAGTCGATCCCAAGGTTAAGACCGCGGAACGACAGCAAAAGTACCGAAATGATGACGAGGGCAATCGTGATCGCGAAATAGATTTTGCGATGTTTGACGTAATCGAATTTCGTAGGATTAAAGCTCACGGATTTCACTCTCCTTTACACCGAACCATGATTTCTTCTTATCGAACCATCGGCTACTGACAAGGAGTTGCATCAGGTAACGTGAGACAAAGACATTCGTGACGAAAGTGACGGCGATTGAGACCATCAACATGATGGCGAATCCTTTGACCGTGCTTGTACCGAAGTAGTACAAGACACCAGCAGAAATCAATGTCGTTAAGTTGGCATCAAGAATCGTACCGAACGAACGACGGTTTCCGGCTTTAAATGCGGATAAGACGGATTTGCCACTTCGTAATTCGTCCTTGATCCGCTCTGCAGTGATGATGTTCGCATCAACCGCCATACCGACACCAAGAACGAGTGCCGCAATCCCCGGTAATGTAAGGACGGCATTAATCCCGTTAAAGAAAATCATGACGAGATAGATGTAGAACAACAAGGTAATAATCGAAACTAATCCAGAGATCCGGTAGAACACTAGCATGAACAAGAAGACAGCAGCTACACCGATAGCTGACGCGAAAAGTGTCTGATCAAGTGCATCCTGTCCAAAAGCAGCCGAGACCGACGTCGAGTAGATTTCCTCGAGTTTGACCGGCAGTGCTCCTGCGTTAAGGATTGAGGACAATTGTTTACCATACTCGGCATCGATATCGCCACCGGAAATGATTGCCTTATCCGAGTTGATTGGTTGAGTGACCGATGCATCCGAAACGATTTTCGAATTCTTCTTTTGAATCTCTTTTTCGTACGTATCACCCTTTTCGTAATCGAGCCAGATGACAAGGCGGTTCGCCGGTGCTTGCATTTGTGAGACTTTTTGAGTTACTTCATAAAATTTCTGTTTTGACTTCATCGTCAATTCGACGAGTGGTTCATTCGTATTCGGATCATATCCGACTTTTGCTCCTTTAGCTTTTAAGTCTGAACCGTCAAGCAACAACTTATCGTTGATGTCACGGAATGACAATTGTGCCGTCGAAGATAGGATTTGACGCGCTTCCGTCTGATCCTTGACGCCAGCAAGTTGAACACGAATCCGGTTGTTACCCTCGATCCGAATATCCGGTTCAGAGACACCGAGAACGTTGACACGGTTCTCAATTGCCGTCAATGTGGCACTCATCGCATTTTGGTCGATGACGTCTCCTTCTTTCAGTGGTTGTACTTCATACAAGACTTCGAAGCCACCTTTAAGGTCAAGGCCAAGCTTCGTATCCTTCAGCAACCATGACGATGTCGTACCGATCAGCACGAGCAACGCGATGACGACGATGAAGAATGTGGCAAGTTTCCCTTTCTTGATCATGCTACATTGTCCTTTCTCTAGTTCCCAGTATATTTTCAGACAACTTTGTTCTCCTACCCTAGCTTACAAAAGAAATGGTAATCTTAGCAAACGTTTTTCTCATATATAAACAGAAAAGACGCTCCGGAATCCGGAAAGCGTCTTTTCAATGCCTTATTCGACCGTTTCGTCGCCCATGACAGTTGTTGATTTTTTCGTCACTTCTGCCACAGCACTTCGGTTGAATGTCAATTGTGCGTTTCCTGACTTCAATGTCACCGTCGTGTCGTCAACTTTTTGGACAACCCCGTGAAGACCACCGATCGTTACGATCGAATCGCCGCGTGAAAGTTCAGTTTGCATCTGACGCACTTGCTTCTGGCGTTTGTTCTGTGGACGGATCAACAAGAAATAGAACACCACGAAGATCAAGATCATCGGGAGGAATGCAAGGATATTACTTCCCATTTGTACCAACTCCTTTATCATTCAAATCACGTTCATTATACCGTGAAAGGATTGATTTGTCAGACGATTTGTTAGAAATTCTTTGCGTTCGGTAAATTGTAACCGTATTCTTCGAAAAATTCTTCTTTAAAATCAAGCAGACGATCCTCACGAATCGCTTGGCGAACGCCTTCCATCAACTTGACGAGGAAGTGAAGATTGTGTGTCGAACAAAGATGTAGTCCGAACGTTTCTTGCGCGCGGATCAAGTGATGGATGTACGAACGCGAGTAATTCTTACATGCGTAGCAATCACATTTCTCATCGAGTGGACGGAAATCACGTGCATATTTTGCATTTCGGACGACAAGACGTCCTTGTGATGTCATCAATGTACCATTGCGTGCAATCCGTGTCGGTAAGACACAGTCGAACATATCGATTCCACGAATCGCGCCTTCAATCAATGCATCCGGTGAACCAACGCCCATTAAATAACGTGGTTTATCTTCTGGCATGAGTGGTGTCGTGAATTCGAGTGCTCGGTACATGACATCTTTCGGTTCACCAACCGAGAGACCACCGACCGCGTACCCTGGGAAATCAAGCGCTACGAGATCTTTCGCACTTTGGCGACGTAAGTCTTCGTATTCGCCACCCTGGATAATTCCGAACAGTGCTTGGTCTTGCGGACGTTCGTGCGCTGCAAGACAACGTTCTGCCCAGCGGCTTGTTCGTTCGACAGATGCTTTCATGTACTCGTGAGAAGCAGGATATGGGGGGCACTCATCAAACGCCATCATGATGTCTGAACCGAGTGCGTTTTGGATTTCCATTGCTTTTTCCGGTGATAAGAACAGTTTGTCACCGTTTAAATGGTTACGGAAATGAACGCCTTCTTCCGAAATATTCCGGAGATCAGCGAGTGAGAAGACTTGGAAGCCACCTGAATCCGTGAGAATCGCGCCATCCCAGTTCATGAATTTATGCAGACCGCCTGCTTCCTTGATGACATCGTGTCCAGGACGCACCCATAGGTGATACGTGTTCGCGAGGATGATGTTCGCGTTCATATCCTTGATTTGTTCTGGTGCCATCGTCTTGACCGTCGCTTGTGTTCCGACCGGCATGAAGACCGGTGTCTCAAAACTACCGTGCGGCGTATGGACGATTCCTAACCGCGCTCCGGATTGTTTACATGTTTTGATATGTTCGTATGTTACCGCGTGTTTTGTCATTAGTTTCGTTCCTCTCTCGTTAAGAACATCGCATCACCGAAGCTAAAGAAACGATAGCCATTCGCTACAGCTTCTTCGTAGGCATGCAGAATGTGTTCCCGTGTCGATAACGCGGACACGAGCATGATCAATGTTGATTTCGGTAAGTGGAAGTTCGTGATCAATCCATCGATCCCTTTGACTTCCTGACCTGGGAAAATGAAGATGTCTGTCCAACCTGTTGCTTCGATGAAGTCACCGTGATCACGGATGACCGTTTCAAGCGTTCGCGTCGATGTCGTACCAACCGCGATGATCCGTCCGCCTTGTTTCCGTGTTTCGCGTAGCAGTGCCGCTGAACTTTCCGGCAATTCGTAGTACTCACTATGCATCTTGTGACTATCGACGTCGTCGACCGAAACAGGACGGAATGTGCCAAGTCCGACATGTAACGTCAACGGTGCGATCCGGACACCTTTCGCTTGAAGCGCTTCGAGCAATTCCGGTGTGAAGTGAAGACCCGCTGTTGGTGCCGCGGCGCTCCCACGTTCGCGAGCGTAGACCGTCTGGTAACGATCTTGATCTTCCAGTTGTTCATGAATGTACGGTGGCAATGGCATCGTTCCAAGTTGATCGAGCACTTCGTAGAAAATCCCGTCGTAGAAAAACTTCAGAATCCGTCCCCCGTCTTCAAGTGCTTCGACACACTCAGCACGGAGTAATCCGTCACCAAACGACAGAATTGTACCTGGTTTGACTCGTTTTGCTGGTTTTGCTAGCGTTTCCCAAACATCGTCACTCGTCTGCTTCAAGAGCAACAATTCGATTTTTCCACCTGTCTCTTCCTTCACACCAAAAAGACGTGCCGGTAAGACTTTCGTATCGTTGATGACGAGTGTATCGCCTTCCCGGAAGTGGTCGACGATATCATGGAAGTGTTGATGCTGAATCGCACCTGTCTCCCGGTCGAGGACCATCAATTTCGAACTCGTCCGGTCGAGCAATGGCACTTGAGCAATTTGTTCTTCTGGTAAATGAAAATCAAATAAGTTTACATCCATTGGTTCAATTTCCTTCTTTCAGTCCTAAATGTTGGCGGGCGAACGGTGTTAAGACACGTCCGCGCGGGGTACGTTGTAAAAAGCCTTGTTGTAACAGATATGGTTCATACACATCTTCGATCGTCTGCGCATCTTCTCCGATTGTCGCTGCAATCGTCTCAAGACCGACCGGACCACCGGCAAACCGTTCTGCAAGCGATCGTAGTAAACGATGGTCGACATCGTCGAGTCCGAGCGCATCGACATGCAAGCGATCAAGTGCACTTGTCGCAAGCGAGGCATCGATCTCAGTTTGATGAGCAACTTGAGCGAAGTCACGGACACGCCGTAACAACCGGTTCGCGACACGTGGTGTTCCGCGTGAACGAAGGGCGATCGCTTCTGCTGCGAGACGATCCGCTTCGAATCCAAACAACCGTGACGTCCGGGTCACAATGGCAGACAACTCTGACATCGTATAATATTCAAGCTTCAGCGTCACGCCAAAACGATCACGTAGCGGTGCCGACAGCATCCCGGCACGCGTCGTCGCACCGACGAGTGTAAATGGTGGCAAGTCGATCCGAACGCTACGCGCGAGTTCCCCTTGACCGATGACGATATCGAGACAATAGTCTTCCATTGCCGGATATAGAATCTCTTCGATCGATCGACTCAACCGATGAATCTCATCTATGAACAGGACGTCTCCCGGCTCAAGTGATGAGAGAATTGCCGCCAGATCACCTGGTCGTTCGATCGCAGGACCGGCTGTCGTCTTGATGCCGACCCCCATCTCGTTTGCGATGATTGTCGCAAGCGTCGTCTTACCAAGACCTGGAGGACCGTAGAGAAGAACGTGATCGAGTGTTTCCTGACGAATTTTTGCCGCCTCGATGAAGACACTTAAGTTTCCTTTTGCTTTCTCCTGCCCGATATATTGCTCGAGCGTCTGAGGACGCAGACTCCACTCTTCTTGATCTTCCGCATGGGCGGATTCTGACAAAATGCGCTCTTCCATGTCCTCACCTCACATTCAATAACAACTGGAGTGCCCGTTTAACATATTGATCCGTTGACAGGACTTCTGCCTGCAACGCTTTTTTGACTTTTTCGACTTCTCGATCACTGTAACCGAGCGCCGTCAGAGCTTCACAGGCTTCGTTCAGCTCTGCGTTACCTTGTGCGAACAAGCCTTCGCTCGGTACGTAGTCTGGCGCGAGCTCTGCTAACTTTCCTTTTAGGTCGAGTGTCATTTGTTTTGCTGTCTTTTTGCCGACACCTGGGAACTTGACGAGATAACTTTCCTTTTCTTGTTCGATCGCTTCAACAAGCGCATCGACATTCCCTGATGCGACGATTGCAAGCGCTCCTTTTGGTCCGATCCCTGTCACACCGAGCAACTTCGTGAACAAGGCACGCTCACGCCGGGAACGGAATCCGAATAAGACTTCTTGGTCCTCACGGACATAGTGATACGTATATACGATGATCTGTTCGTCTCCGGTCCGATAAAAAAACGGGTTCGGTGCTACGATCTTGTAGCCAATCCCGCCAACTTCTACCGTCACGAATTCCGCACAGACATAAGCGACTTCGCCGCGTACGAATTCTATCAATGTGGAACGCTCCCATCCTTAAACAAACTCTCGTGTTATTGTAGCATACATCTTCGTTTGGCTTCAAAGCGTTCTTCAGCAAAAATCAATACATACGTTCGCTCTCTCAATCAGAAGACAAAAAGCGTGATCGTTTGCACGACCACGCTCTCACTCTCTATTTTACGAACGCTCAAGCATCCGTTCGAGCGCCAACACGGCATGCCGCGTCGTCTCTGCGTCAACTTTAATGACGTTGACCGGCTCACCTGCTTCGACTTGTTCGAGCGCCCACGCTAAATGCGGCAAGTCGATCCGGTTCATCGTCAGACACGGGCACATGAACGGATTGAGCGACACGATGTCGAGATCCGGATGAGTCGTCGCGAGTCGATTGACGAGGTTCATCTCTGTTCCGATCGCCCACTTCGTTCCAGGAGCAGCCTGTTCGATTTGTTGAATGATATACGCAGTTGATCCATTTAAATCAGAAGCTACTACGACTTCATGCGAACATTCCGGGTGAACGAGAATCTTTCGCTCCGGATCCGTCTTGCGGAACTGTTCAATTTGACCGACTGTGAATTTCTCATGCACCGAGCAGTGCCCTTTCCATAAGATGACGCGGACGTCTTGGTCCTCCCCGTCAAAAACGAGTTCGTCGCGAATCGGATCCCAAATCGCCATCTGCTCTAACGGAATTCCGAGCGCATGTGCTGTATTGCGACCGAGATGTTGATCCGGCAGGAAGAATAAGATGTCTCGTTCAGCAAGTGCCCACTCGACCATCTGGACAGCGTTCGATGATGTCACCGTCGCCCCACCGTGACGACCGACGAATGCTTTGATGGCTGCTGTCGAATTGACATACGTCAATGGTAAGATCGAATCTCCGAACCGTTCCGTCAAGATCGTAAAGGCACGCTCCGTTTGTATATCATTCGCCATATCTGCCATCGAACAGCCAGCGCGCATGTCAGGCAAAACGACCGTATGTGACGCATCGGTCAGCATATCTGCCGTCTCCGCCATAAAATGAACACCGCAAAAGACCGTATATTCGGCTTCTGTCATCTGCTTCGCGACTTGTGCAAGCTGGAGCGAATCTCCCGTCGCATCCGCGAACTGGACGACTTCGTCTTTTTGATAGTGGTGGGCGGGTAAGAACAAGCGACTGCCCATCCGTGCTTTGACCCCTTCGATGATCGCAATCAATTCTGCTTCTGATTGCTGTAAGTATGACGCCGGAATCCCTTCGTGACGTAATAGATCAAATGACATCTTTTTTTCCTCCTTCGATTTTCATACTAATATCAAGTGCTGTTGCTGAATGCGTCAATGCACCGAGTGAGATGACGTCTGCTCCGCTATCCACGAAGTCTGATAACGTGTCTATCGTAATCCCGCCGGATAGTTCGACCGTGATATGTGGTGGAATCAATTGCCGGAGCTGTTTGATTTCTGCTGGTGTCCGGTTATCGAGCATGATGATGTCGACTTTTGCAGCCACTGCCTCAAGCACTTCCGCTTCCGTCTCAACTTCGACTTCGATTGGTGTCGTATGACCTGCAACTCGTTTTGCTCGCATCACCGCTTCCGTAATCGATCCCGCGACCGTGATGTGGTTATCTTTGATCATGACCGCGTCATCGAGTCGCCCGCGATGACTATAGCCACCACCGACGCGAACGGCGTGTTTTTCTAGCATCCGTAATCCAGGAGTCGTCTTCCGTGTATCCGTGATTCGGATTCGTCCTGCTACTACCTCGACCGCTTGACGTGTCTGCGTCGCAATCCCAGATAAGCGTTGCACAAGGTTCAAAGCGACCCGTTCTCCGCTTAAAATATCCTGTAACGAACCAGACCACTCAGCAAGAAGCGTTCCTCGCGTGACGACCGTCCCTTCCGCTATATGAATCGTCACGTTGACTTGTAACAGATGCGCCATCTCACGAATAACGTCTACTCCACAGAAGACACCGTCTTCCTTTGCTAAAAAACGACCGGTTCCGCGTTCTTGTCCCGTCAGACATCCTTCACTCGTGATATCCCACTGTCCGATGTCCTCGATTAAAAATGCCTCCAGTTGTTGCCGTAACTGCCACTTGTTCAATGTTCTCATCCTCTCCTGTCAACCGACTTCGCGCCCCTTCAAGCAATAGACATGCTGTCACGTAACGTAATCGATTTTCTTCTGCTTCCTGTCCGGATTCTTCTAATGTCCAGCCTTTTAACGCATCCAGACATTCTTGTACCTGCCTAATATCCATTTCGACACCGATGACCTGCGATAGACGGTCTGTTACGGAACGAAGTGTTCCTGGACGTCGTTTCACTTGTTTTACTGATGGTCCCGGTAACAACTCGAGCTGTTCTGCTACTGCTTTCCCCATGACGACACACTCAAGAAGCGAGTTCGACGCCAGACGATTTCGACCGTGCAGTCCGATCGATGCTGTCTCGCCGACCGCGTAAAGTCCTTCGACATTCGTCTGCCCTGTCAGATCGGTCTCGATTCCACCCATTAAGAAATGAATGCCTGGTGCGATTTCAACGAGATCCGGATTTATGTTCAGTTTTTCACATTTTTCGACAAACGTTGGAAACCGTTTTGTTCGATCAACGACTTTTGACGTGTCGAGATAGACCGGTTCGTGTTTTCGCACCTCATGGATTCGTTTTGCGACTTCATCGCGCGCCGCTAAATCTTGCATAGGATGATCTGCCATGATCCGGTCACCGCTTTTCGTCACAAGTGTCGCTCCTGCACCGCGTAGTGCTTCCGTAATCAAACCTTCTGAGCGACCTGCATGAACAAGTACCGTCGGATGGTGCTGGATATAGCCGAGATCACGAATCCTCGCCCCTGCTTCAAAAGCGAGTGCAATCCCATTTCCTTGAATCGATGGATCATTCGTCGACGACGCGAATATTCCACCAACTCCACCAGTCGCGAGAATCGTTGCTCGCGCTACAATCTCGATCGGTTCTCCAAGGATATATCCAACTGCACCTACAACCTGTCCATTTGCTTGAATCAATTCCGTGATACACGTCTGCTCAAGAATCGGAAAAGGCACTCGCGGCATTAACGTCTCCATGATTCGTTTGCCGGTCTCGTCCCCGCCAGAGTGATAAATCCGCGGCAAACGGTGCGCACCTTCTCGACCGAGCAAGAACTCTCCCTCGGATTGATCAAACAGGACACCTTGTCGTAACAAGAATTCCATTGCCTCGGCTCCTGATCGGGTCACATAATCAACAGCTGACAAATTGATGCGCCCTTTTGCCGCCTGACACGTATCTTCAAAATGACCACGATGATCAACTTCCGCATAAGCAGAAGCAATCCCACCTTGTGCTCGGACAGAGTTGGTCTCAAATCGCGTGCCTTTTGTGACAAGCAACGCTTCAGTTCCAGGCGGAAGATGCAAGGCGACCGAAATCGCGGCAAGCCCTGTTCCAATGATCAACACATCCGTCTCAAGTCTTTTATGTAAAGACATATGTTTTACACCTCTATATCTAAATGTTTACTATTGACTTGACAATAAGTTTGGCATACTTTTAGCTGAGTGACAAGACGAAAGGACAGGATTTTTTCATGATCTATCTCGATTACGCAGCTACTACTCCGCTGCATCCACAAGCACTCGATCATTATAAACAAGCCGCTCAGTCGTTCTACGGCAACAGTTCTTCTCTTCATGACATCGGTGGGGATGCAGAACGCCTGCTTCAACGAGCACGACAGTATCTGATGCAACAATTAGATCAAAAAGAAGGATCTATCATCTTTACAGGAAGCGGTTCAGAAGCAAATTACATCGCTTTGACACACTTGATACGACAGAGTAACAAATCAGTTGTCTTAACACTTCAGTGTGAACACGACTCGGTCTTGCTTCCACTTGCGCGCTGGGCACAAGAAACACGTCATCTTTCTCTACTGCCGGACGGAACGTTCGACTGGGATCGATTCGTTACGGCTTGTACGGAAGAGGTTGGTGTCGTCTCGATTCAACACGTCAATTCGGATACCGGTTTTCGGTTCCCAGTCGAACGAATTGCAGTATATTGTCAATCGCGCGGGGTTCTGTTTCATTGCGATGGGGTTCAAGGATTTTTAAAAGATGATATTACCATCGACTCCTTTGACGCTTACACGATGAGTAGCCATAAAGTCTACGGTCCTAAAGGGTTAGGTGCCCTGTATTTGCGACGACCGCTCTTTAGTCCCTACTACGAAGGACATCATGAGTTCGGGATTCGCCCAGGCACAGTCGATGTTCCGGGAATTGCCGCCTTCATCGCTGCCTGTGAGGCGTCGCGCTTAGAAAATCCAGGAATCCAGGCATCCAGTCAGGTATTTCGTGGTATGCTAAAAAAAACATTGTCTTCGTCTCGTTATCTGATCGTTGAATCTCCAACGCAACTGGCTTCCATCTGTGCCATCCATACGAAACAACGGGACGGTCAATACGCGTTGCTCGCCTTGAATCGTGCTGGAATCGCCGTTTCCGCCGGTAGTGCCTGTCGGGCTGGAGAAAATGGTCCGAATGCGACATTACGCGCCATCGGCTTCGATGAATCGGCGGCTCATGGATTGATCCGACTCAGTTTTGGAAGACACACGACGAACGAAGAAATCGAACAGTGCATTGATGTGTTGAACACGATCTCATGACACTGGAGAAAGGTAGGAGACATCATGGGGAAACGCATCTCCGGAGAAGAACGCCGGAAATCATTACTTCGTATGATTGAGGAAAGTGAACAACCTGTTACGGGAACAGCACTGGCGAAACAAGCAGGCGTCAGCCGCCAAGTGATCGTGCAGGATTTATCATTGTTAAAAGCAAAAGGATATCCCGTCATCGCGACAGCTCGTGGGTATTTGATCAATGACCCTGAAATCGACGGTTCGAAATTACGCCGCAAGATCGTCTGTCGCCACGGCATCGATCAATTAAAGGATGAGTGTGACGCCATCGTTGATGAAGGGGTCGTCATCCGGGATGTCATCATCGAGCATCCTGTCTACGGCTTCATTACAGGTGAGTTGATGCTAAAAAGCCGCCGAGATGTCCGTGTACTGCTTGAACAGCTAGAGGAGACACAAGCTACTCCACTGTCGAGCCTGACCGACGGAGTCCATATTCATACGCTTGAGGCGGATCATGAAGACGCACTGGAAGCCGCTATTGCGAAACTCGATCGTCTCGGAATTCTCGTTTCGGAACTCGATGTCTGAACATTAAAAAACCGCCTATTCCTAAGGAATGAGCGGTTTTTATTGTTACATCGATTCAAGCGGTAGCTCTGGCATCATAGCGGGAGGATCAAACGTCGCTAAGACTTTCCGGACGCGGCGGTTCTCGATATGCAAGACCGTCAACGTGACACGTTCATAACGCATCGCCGTTCCGACGTCCGGCAGCTGTCCGCTCTCTTCCATGATCCATCCCCCGAGTGACTGGGCATCGGTGTCCGGCATCGTCAATTGAAATTGCTGACAGAAGTCTTCAATGTCATACTCCGCTAGACATTCGAATTGTTCTGGACCAATCCGTTTCGTGTATTCCAATGATTCATCGTGTTCATCCCAAATCTCCCCGACGATTTCTTCTAAAATATCCTCAAGGGTGATCAGACCTGCCGTCCCTCCGAACTCATCGAGTACGACTGCCATATGGGACTGCTTGACTTTGAGTTCCGGCAATAAATCCATCAATCGTGTCTGTGGTACGACGAACGATACCGGTCGAATCCATTCCCGGATATCGACGGAACCATTCTTCACGTATGCACGCAGAAAGTCCCGCTCCGATAAGACACCAATGACGTGATCAATCGAATCTTTATAGACCGGTAGACGAGAATAGCCACCCTTCTGGACCTCTGCAAGGATGTCTTCGAGCCGCGCATCGATATCGATCGCTTGAATATCCATGCGTGGCGTCAAAGCATTCTCTACCGTTGCATGTTGAAAATCAACCGCCTGGTGGACAAGTTCAGCTTCAGCGATTCCCATGATTCCCTCTTCCTGACTGATATCGACGAGTGCCTTGAGTTCCTGTTCGGTCACGAGTGGCCCTTTCGGATCGGCTCCAATCAATCGAAGCGCAAACTGGCGTAAGCGGAGTAACAGGAAGACAAGCGGTCGAAAGCACAGTAAGAAGAAGCGCAGTGGACGTCCGATCAATAACACGTAACGTTCCGTATGCTCACGGGCATACGATTTCGGAATCAATTCCCCGAACAACAGCAACAGAAAGAACAGCCCAAGAAAGGCAATGGTCTGCGTTGCGATCGTCTCGGCGAACTGGATGATCCACCAGCCGCCAAACAAGATGAAGCCGACATTGACGAGCGTATTCCCGATCAAAATCGACGTCAATGTCTCCTCATAACGTTGAAGCAACCGAAACACACGGGACGCACGCGCGTCCCCTGCTTCAGACTGGTGCAACAACCGCAACCGATTGACACTCGCGAGTGCTGTCTCGGCTGAGGAAAAGAACGCGGATAAGATGAGAATCGGAATTAACCAAACGAATGAAATCATGGGCAATGGGTCCACGATGCTTTCACACTCCGTTTCTTAATGGAATGAACCGCTTAGAAGGATGACTCAACGAATTCAAATTCGAAATCACGGATTCGAACGACATCGCCGTCGATTGCACCAAGACGACGTAACTCTTCGTCGACACCCATTTGACGCAGTGTCCGAGCGAAACGTTTAATCGATTCTTCACGCATGAAGTTCGTCATAGTGAAGAGTTTTTCGATTCGTGGTCCTTTGATGACGAAGCAGTCGTCTTCATCTTTCGAAATCGTAAAGCCGGCTTCAGGTGCTTCATAACCGTAGACGACACGTGGTGTCGCTGTTTTCTCTTCGAGTTCCTCAAGACCGAATTCTGGCGTCGCATCAACGAGGTCAGCGATTCGGAATAACAGATCACGTAATCCTTGGCGTGTTGCTGCTGAAATCTCGAATACTTCAAGCTCTGGGAAAGCTTCTTTGAAGGCTTCGAGATGTTCTGCCGCATCCGGCATATCCATCTTGTTCGCGACGACGACTTGTGGACGCTCTGTCAAACGAAGGTTATAGTCTGCGAGCTCTTTATTGATGATGTTGTAGTCTTCGATTGGATCGCGTCCTTCCATCCCACTCATGTCGATGACGTGGACGATCACTTTCGTCCGCTCGACGTGACGGAGGAACTGGTGACCGAGTCCGACACCTTCACTTGCACCTTCGATCAATCCTGGCAAGTCAGCCATGACGAAGCTACGGCTATCTTCCGTTTCGACGACACCGATGTTTGGCGTGATCGTCGTGAAGTGATATGCTCCGATTTTCGGACGTGCTGCTGAAACGACCGATAACATCGTTGATTTCCCGACGCTTGGGAAGCCGACGAGACCAACGTCTGCTAGCATCTTCAGTTCAAGCTTCAAGTACTTCTCTTCTCCTGGCTCACCGTTTTCTGCGTGCTCTGGAGCTGGGTTGGCTGGTGTCGCAAAACGTGTATTCCCACGTCCGCCACGTCCGCCTTTTGCGACGATTGCTTGTTGTCCGTGATGGACGAGGTCAGCGATGACCGCATCCGTATCATCATCGTAGACGACTGTGCCCGGTGGAACCTTGACGATTAAATGCTCGGCTTTACGACCGTGCATGCCTTTTGACATTCCGTTTTCACCTTGAACTGCTTTAAAGTGACGTTTGTAACGGAAGTCCATCAATGTCCGAAGTCCTTCGTCGACTTCGAGGACGACGTGAGCTCCGTGACCACCGTCACCGCCGGCTGGTCCACCGTCTGGAACGTATTTCTCGCGACGGAACGCTACTTGTCCACGTCCTCCGTCACCTGCTTTTACATAAATATTTACCTGATCGACAAACATGTCGGATCCCTCCTCTTACTTCTCTTCCTCAAACGGAAGACTTTCAATCTCAATCACACACTCATTTTCCGTCTGCGACTCGATTTCCATCGGCGTCACTAGATCTTCAAGGCGCGACATATCTAGTAGATCCCGATAGATCTCGATGGTCACGCCCTCGTGAAAGGTCACGGATACTTCTCCTACTCCTACATCAATCATGGTGATGGCTGCTTCGACGAGTTGCTTCAGCCGCTCATCTTCCATGTGGGGTGCTCCGATGACATCATACGTCACAGTTTTGCCTGACCATTCAGCTTGCAATAACGCCAGTGCGGTTTTCGGCAATCCGATTTGCGCTAGACGTCCTTCCCGAGATGCTTGATCCCGGTATGCCGAACAGATCGACTCGACTGCTTGTTCGTCTCCGATCGCGCCATACGAACGGACGAGTTGTATCCGGTTCAACCACTCGTGACGAAGAGTCTTTAAAAGATCAAGTACCTGTTGTTCCTCCATCGGTCGTTCCCTCCTAAAAAAAACAGACCCTAACCCTCGAAAGTGGCTAGAGTCTGCTTCGTCGATCCTTATGCTGGGTAAACGCTGACTTGTTTCTTGTCGCGTCCGAGACGTTCGAAACGAACGACACCAGTTGCAGTTGCGAAAAGTGTATCATCGCCACCACGTCCGACGTTCATACCTGGGTGAATCTTCGTACCGCGTTGACGGTAGAGGATTGAACCAGCAGAAACAGTTTGACCGTCTGCACGTTTCGCCCCAAGGCGTTTCGATTGCGAGTCACGACCGTTCTTTGTCGAACCTACCCCTTTTTTCGATGCGAAGAACTGAAGATTAAGTTTCAACATGTGGAATCCACCTCCTATACTTGTTCAAGTTGGATAAACTCACCGTAACTTTCAGCGATGGTACCAAGCTGGACCAAAGTCGCCTCCAGTAACAATTGGGTGCGTTCACTGACATCCGGTGCTAAGTCAGCATACGGTTCTACATAAAAGTAGCCACCTTCTTGTTGTTCTGCCATTTCAAGGAGCAGGACCTGCCCGAGTAATGCTTCTATGGCATTGTATGCCCCGAAGATCACCGACGATACGCCGGCACAGACAAGGTCGAGACCTGGTTCTGCAAACTCGGCATGTCCTGTCACTTCGATGGAGCGGACGAGTTCCGCTTCATCTCGTCGAATCTTGACACGTATCATGGCTTACGCTTCGATTTTCTCGATGCGGACCTTCGTGTAAGGTTGACGGTGACCTTGCTTACGACGGTAGTTCTTTTTCGCTTTCATTTTGAAGACAGTGATCTTTTTCGCGCGAGCGTGTTTGATGACCGTTGCTACGACCTTCGCACCTTCTACGAGTGGAGCGCCGACTTTAACATCGTCACCACCAAGGATCAATACTTCACCAAATTCAACTGTGCTGTCGACGTCTGCGTTTAATTTCTCAACGTAGATTTCTTGGCCAGCTTCGACTTTGACTTGTTTACCACCAGTTTTGATAATTGCGTACATTACGTGCACCTCCTCTTAGGAACTCAGACTCGCCATCACGGGCAGCAGATGCTTTAAAACCCGGTCTGTGCGGTTGTAGTCATTTGGGTGCTTCCAAACGAACTAACGTTATTCAGAATACCAAACGTTCTTCCACCTTGTCAATGCTGTTCTGAAGGATTATTCTGATCGCTTGATGAAATCGAGACAGTCCTGTGACGACCCAGTGAATAGGACGGCTGGATCGCCTTCTAACACGTGCACCTCGAGTGGTTGGCGAGAGATGAATTCGTCTTGTAACAAGTGACGCGGCGCGCGAATCACGACCGCTTCCGCATAGGTCGCAATCTCAAGCAATTTCGGTTCAATCAACCGATAGACGCTTAATCGTGTCCATTGACCGGATTCCTGCGATCGTTCCTGCAATGATTTTCCATGTCGTTGTCGCGTCAGTTCGCATAAGCCCATCTTCGTAAACCCATAGACTTCGATTTGTTTCGTCTCGAGTGCGGCTCGTTCTTTGAGAAGTTGGGTCACCCGTGTCTGACCCTTACTTGAGCCACGTAAAAAATCGATCGCAATCATCCCACTGATATTACGTAACCGTAATTGCCGCATGACTTCGACGGCAGCCGCTTCGTTGATCTGGTCAAACGTCCGCTTTTGTTCCTTGACGGAAATCGTCTTTCCACTGTTGACGTCGATGACGGTCATCGTCTCGACTTCCTCAATTAAAAGATACGCTCCACCGTCAAGCCAGACGACCCGTTGCATCGCTTTTTCGATTGCCCCATCAATGGCTTCCATCTCAGGTAAGCGCCCTTTTCGTAGCGAGCGTTCGACAGACAGACCGAGTAATTCGAGTCGTTCCTTTTCCTGACGCGTCATGACGAGCGCATCGGTGACATGCGGAAGTCGCTTCGCTTCCTGGACGATCAATGCCTCGTCTTGCTCAAGACGCGGCGCCTGCATGAGTTCTTTATGCCGTATCCGTAATGACTGTAACTCTTGTTTCAATTCGTCGATTGATGCTTTCGCTGCCTCCGTCCGGTAAAGAATCCCTTCTTCTTCCGTCGTCGTCAATTGCTCCGCCAGTTGACGCTGGACGACGAGATCCAGCTTCCGACTGAAACGGACGCGGCGACCATACGGGAAATAGACAAGATAACGTCCACCATAAGTGATGTTCTGCGTCACCTTGTGTTGCTTCGGTGCGACCCCTTCCTTGACGACCTGAACGAGCAATGTCTGCCCGACCTGGACGGCTTGTCCGATCGTTGGCACGTCCGGATAGCGACGAAGTGCTTCCACCGTTTCATTAAGCGGTAAGTAAAGCGGCGTACCGTCAGTCGCGATCAAAAAGGCTGCTCCGAGCGTCGGATGCAACCGGTCGACCTTGGCATAGACGAACGTTCCGACCCGGATCTCGTCACGCATCCGTTCATGATATTCAATCAATCGACCGCCTTCGACCAATGCCAATCGTTCGAGTGAAGCGGTCTGTTCACTAATCCATCGCATACTGATCCCTCCAAAAAAATTAGACTAGGCGCGACGATGTCGTCCTAGTCTAATTTCCCATTCTTATTTCATCCCAAGCATCTTCTTCAATTTGACGAAGAAACCTTTTTGCGGTTGTTCATTTAAATCAAGTAGTGGTACGGACTCCCCAAGAATCCGACGCGCGATGTTTCGGTATCCGAGTCCAGCCCGGTTATCCGGATTCATCGTTACGGGAACACCACGGTGCGAAGCGGCGATGACTTCTTCATCATCGATGATCAGACCAAGCAGATCGATTGAAAGAATACGCATAATCTCATCGATATCGAGCATATCACCTGATGCCATCATGTGCGAACGCACCCGATTGATGACGAGTTTTGGAACGATGTTTCGTTCTGAGCGTTCGAGCATCCCGATGATCCGGTCCGCATCTTGGACGGCTGCTTTTTCCGGTGTCGTTACGACCACGGCTTCATCCGCTCCAGCGATCGCATTCATGAATCCTTGTTCGATTCCTGCCGGGCAGTCAATCAATACAAAATCGTATTCAAGTTTCAGCGTGTCGATGATTGCCTTCACCTGTTCGGGTGTGACGGAGGACTTATCCTTTGATTGAGCAGCAGGCAACAGATACATCTCTTCAAAACGCTTATCGCGGACGAGCGCTTGGTGCAATTTACATTGTCCCGTTACGACGTCAACGATGTTATAGATACTCCGGTTATCGAGACCAAGCACGATATCCAGATTGCGTAACCCGATATCTGTATCGACGAGACAAACCGAATGCCCCATCAATGCAAGTGCTGTTCCGATGTTCGCCGTCGTCGTTGTCTTACCGACGCCGCCTTTACCGGATGTGACGACGATGGCGCGTCCCATATTCGTCTTCGCCTCCATATGTACCTGTTCTTTCACTTGTTCCATATCCGTCACCCTCTTTCACTATCAATCGCAAACTGATCCATCCGCGCAAGCGGAACGGTTTGAAGGCGGGAGAATTCCACCCCGTCTTCGCCTAAAAATGCACAGCCCATATCGAGAGCAGGAATCGGTGCGTCATCCGGCTCCTCATGGACGGTTCCAGCGACCGCGACCCATTTCGGTTGCAACACACTTGCAGCGATGACTGCTTCCGTATTACCACCTTTACCTGCATGAACGGTACCACGCAAAGCTCCGAGACAATAGATACTTCCTGTCGCATGTACGACCGCCCCCGGATTGATATCTCCGATGATGACGATCGAACCTTCAACGTCTAATACGTGCCCACTGCGTGCCGTGCCACCAAAATAATGGAACGTCCGCTCTCCGTACAAGGCTTTTGCCTCGTCTTTCGTGATGCATTCACTGTCATAGCCTTTGAAAGAGAAGGAATCATGTCGCGCGACGATAGATTCGACGGCCGTCAACACCCCTTCATCGACATAACGTCGACCGAAGAAGAAGGTGATGGGTACGGCGCGTCCGTTCTCGACGGATTTGTCCGCAAGCGTCAACTCTAAATCGTCAAGAAATTCATCCACACTGCACCTTTCATTCACATAGACGGCGAGGCCACCACGATGGCCTTTCATCGTTACATAACGTTTACGCTCAATCATGACTCATCCTCTTTTCTCGTCAAGGGTCGACTGCACGAGTCGGGTCATCGGATAATACAGGATGATGATCCCGATCAACTGGGCAACCAAACTCCTTGGAATGATCTGTGTCGCGAGTTCTTGGAAGGAAACCCCGACACCAACGACCGAAGCCGTGAAGAAATATATATCGAGTTCATACAAAATGGCACTGAACGTGAACGTGACGAGAATCGTCAATACGTTCTCCTTTACATATTTTAGCACGAAGCTACTAAAAAGCGGAATGGCGGATAACGCAAATAAGTAAATTCCGATAATATCCGAGTACACGAAATCATAGAGCAATCCGAAAACGAGTCCGAATCCGAGTGCTTGTTCAAGCTTCCCGTACCGACCGAGGAACATCAGACCGATCAAGGTCGTATGAATGACATACGGCGAACCATCTCCAAGCGGTCCCGCGAACAACGTTCCTTCTAAGATAAAAAGAAGGAACACGGCGAAAAACAACTTAACGTTATTCACGAGTGTCCCCTCCCTTATCGGTCTCAGCGAAAGGTTCCTTCGCTTCGCGTTCAATCACGAAGACATGACCGAACTGTTCGAAGTCTGCTGCCGGTTTGACGTATGCGATTTTCGAAGCCCCATACTGATCGGATTTCACTTCTTCGATTTTTCCGATGACGATCCCGCTCGGATACTTTCCACCAAGACCGGACGTCGTGACGGTCTGCCCTTTTTTCAGCTTCGCGTCGTTCGGAATTTTCGTGAACTTGAGTAGTTTCGTCTCTTCATCGAAGCCTTCAATCGTTCCGAAGACTCCTTTTCCTTTCGTGTCGTCTGCCGTTGCCGAAACGTTATTCGTCCGACTCGTATCCGACATCAACTGCACAAGGGACGTATAAGCGCTCGCCTGGATGACGCGACCGATCAATCCATCTGCTGTTACGACGGCCATGTTCGGTTTGACCCCTTTTTGTTCGCCGATGTTAATCGTCACGAACCGTTGCCATTCGGACGATGTCCGCCCGATCATCTCTGCCGGTAACAGTTTATAGTCGCGAATCGAACCTTTGAGGTCGAGCATGTCTTTTAATTCTTTATTCTCACGCTCAAGATCACGGACTTTAACGGCATTGCCGGCATAGTCGTTCAATCGTGATTTCAAGTGTTCATTTTCTTTGTACACGTCACGCACTTCTTTAATCGAAGTGACCGTATCATCAATCCAGCCAATCGGTGTCGCGAAAAGGCGTTGACCGACGCCCACGGTATCACGCACGAAGCTTTGATACCAGTGGGATTGGTTACGCCCTTGCAGCGAAATCCCGATTAAGATCACCAAAAGGAGAAAACTAAGGAGTGTGATGAGCAGTTTTCGATTATTTAAAAATCGCTTCATCGCTCATCCCGTCCTTATCTTTTTTGCGAGATGCCTGATTTCGAACGAAGGACATTCATCATCTCGAGTGATTTTCCTGTACCGATTGCGACACAATCAAGTGCGTTTTCTGCAACGAGTGTCAAAATACGTGTTTCGTCTTCGATGACAGCATCAAGGTTCTTCAAGAGCGCCCCACCACCTGTCAGGACGATACCGCGGTCCATGACGTCTGCTGATAATTCAGGAGGTGTCTGCTCAAGCGTGTGCTTAACACCTGCAAGAATCGCTTCGACCGTATCTGAAAGTGCGTCACAAATTTCAGCACTTGTGACTTCGATCTGTTTCGGAAGACCTGTGACGAGGTCGCGTCCACGGATTTCCATCGTTTCGTTCTCTGATTCTTCATCGATGCGAGCATAACCGATCGTCATTTTCAACGTCTCAGCTGTCCGTTCCCCAATCATCAAGTTGTATTTCGATTTGATGTAACGAATGATAGACTCATCCATCTCATCACCACCGACACGGATCGATTGGCTTGTGACGATACCACCGAGTGAGATGACAGCAACTTCTGTCGTACCACCACCGATGTCGACGACCATCGAGCCTGTTGGTTCTGAAACCGGAAGACCTGCACCGATTGCTGCTGCGAATGGCTCTTCGATTGTATATGCTTCACGCGCACCCGCAAGTTTCGCTGCATCTTCAACCGCACGTTTTTCGACCGATGTAATACCGCTTGGTACACAGATCATGACGTTCGTCTTAGAAGAGAACAAGCCTTTTTTCTTTGAAGCTTGATCCATGAAATATTTGATCATCGTAGCGGTTGTTTCATAATCCGCGATAACCCCGTCTTTCATCGGGCGTCGTGCAGTCACGTTACCCGGCGTACGACCGATCATGTTTTTTGCTGCATTACCAACTGCCTCAATTTTCCCTGTATCCGTACGGAAAGCAACGACGGACGGTTCACGGACGACGATTCCTTGCCCCTTTACATACACGAGCGTGTTAGCCGTACCTAAGTCAATGCCGATTTCACGGCTGAATGATCCAAACATTATTCAAAAAACCCCTCTCTGAGAATACACTTCACTAATTATAACGGAAAAGCCTTCATTGGAAAGCGTTAAAACGTTACAGCTTGTTTACAGTTCGCCTTAGAAAACACACAAAAAAACGTCTGACGGAAAGAAACGAAACTTTCCCTTCAGACGTTATTCTTACATAAATCCGCGCTGTTTCATACTAATAAATTGTCCATGCCCGATGATGATGTGGTCAAGACAACTGATTCCAATGAGTCGTCCTGCCTCAACAAGTCGCTCGGATACCTCGATATCTTCCCGACTTGGCGTCGGATCACCGGACGGATGATTATGGACGGCAATGAAGTTCGCAGCCGAGCAGCGAATCGCTTCCCGGAAAACGTCTCGCGGGTGGACGATTGACGTGTTCAATCCTCCAATGAATAACGTCTTTTTCGAAACAACCTCATTTTTCGTATTCAAATACAGGCAGATGAAATGTTCCTGTTGATAGAGGCGCATCTCTTCTAACAACAGCTCCGCGGCGTCTTCCGGTGAACGGATCGTCGGTCGAATCCACTTCGGTTCCGTGACGAGACGGCGACCGAGTTCCAGTCCCGCCATGATTTGCAACGCCTTTGCCTTCCCGACACCTGGTGCTTTCTCGAGTCCACCGACTCCAGCTGCCTCGAGTTCAATCAGTGAAGGATAGATGTGCAGTAATTCTTCCGCGATTTCGAGCGGTGTCCGGTCGCGCGTTCCGCTTCGGACAAGACATGCCAGCAACTCGACTGTCGTCGCTTGTGCTAAGCCTTTCAACTGAACCATATCCTTCGGCCATTCAATCACAGCATCCGACCTCTCTGTTTCAGGATTACGCAAACATCGGCTTGATCGCAAAGGACGCGAAACGTTTCGTGATCTCGTGGATCGGCAATCCGACGACATTATAGTAATCACCCTCGATCGCTTCGACGAACAGACCACCCATCGCTTGAATACCGTACCCACCCGCTTTATCATAGGGTTCATTCGTCGCAATATAGCCTTCGATCCATTCGTTTGGCAATGCACCAAAATGAACGTGTGTCGTCACGTCGAATGTCTCTTCCTTCTCACCAAAGCGAATCGTTACTCCTGTCACGACTTCATGTGCGCGTCCCGATAGACGGGCAAGCATTGCCCGTGCCTCTCCCCTATCTGCCGGCTTCTCGAGAATCATATCGTCAATTGCAACGACTGTATCAGCTGCCAGAATGACACCGTCCGCTGTAATCGCTCGCGCTTTCTTTTGCGATAGATGACGGACGTATTCATGCGGGGACATCGGGTACGGCGCTTCTTCGACGACATTCGCTGGTACGACTGCGTGAACGATTCCGATTTGTTGCAAGAGTTCCGTCCGGCGCGGTGAAGCTGAGGCGAGAATCAAGTGTGGTTGCGTTATCATTAGTATCACGTTCTTTCCCATTAATTTCGAATCGGATAATTCGAGTCATCGAATAGTCTAACAAAAAACAAGCGGTCCCTAACAGCATAGGAACCGCTTGTTTTCTTTTAATTTCCTGTCACATCGACAAATGGATCCGACTTCGGTGTCTTCTCCTCGAGTGGCGTTTGCTTATCCGGCGTCAACTTTGTCAGGTCCGGACGATAATACGATTCAATCTCGACTGTGAATGAAAGCATCTCATCCTCAAGCAAAAGCGTCCCACTACTTGGACCCGGTTCTTCCGGTCCCGATAACTGGATTTGGCGTAAGACCGTGATTCGATCCGTCCGCTCGATTTGTTTTAAGAATGCCATCAATTCAAGATACGACGGGGCTTCAACCGTCAATGATGCCGGAAGTGGCGTCGCATTCGCTGTGGTCGTTCCTGTCGCCGCAGCTGTTGTCGCTTGATCTTGATCAGACTCCGTCGCCATTGCTCCGTCAACGGCAGGCGTTGATGTCACCGGTGACTGTGGCGTTGGCGTTGTGGTCGCCTGACCAAACGTGATCGACTGGACTTTGACACCGGCAATCTGACTCGACGCGTTAATCGCATCGATGACGTCATCGTTCGCTGCCGTCACCGGGACTTTTTGTTGCAGGAAGCTCGACTCAGCGACGTCGACTTTCTGTTCGTTCGCTTTCGCTTGCTCGAGCACCATCTGTTCCCGTTTCAACGTCGCTTCTTTTTCTTGCAACGTTTGGTGTGTCGTATAGGTCGTATAACCGAAGTAACCGACCGCACCGAGAACGATTAAGATCGTTAGACCGAGGAGGATGAAGCTACTATAACGTTTCAATTGTCCGGCACCTCCTCGATTTCAGTCGTTACATTCGGATCAGTCGTCTCCGTCGTCGGATCGGTTGAAGGAGTCGCTTCCGTCGAGCTATCCGTTTCCGATTCAGACGGCTGATCTTCTTTTGGTACTGCCGGATCAGCTTCGTTCGTTTCGCCTTTGACGACTTCCGTCGGGTTGACGTTCAACGAGAATTGTCCGATATAACGTGGTTCTTCAGATTTCGCATCATCCGACGGTGTAATTTCCGTCGTCGGAATTTCTTGCCCGGTCGTCGGATCAACCGTCGTCGTCGTAACGACATCCGCCTTTTCATTCATCGTCCGAGTCGTCACACTCGCAAGATTCGTTCCCGAGAAGACTTTATCCGTCAACAATTCACGATAAAAATCGTTTAGTTCATCAAGCGTCTCGAATTGGGTCGTCATCGTCACGGCATGATCTGCCCCATAGGCGAATTGAAGAATATAACCGCGTTCCGGGAGATAACGGGTAATCCGTTCAAGCGTCGGTACGGCAGGGCGCGGCGTCGTCTCGAGTCCTTCGACCGTCTGTTTGAGTTGCGCAACTTCCTGCTTTGCCGATTGGTCCGATTCCGACTGCAACTGACGGACGATCTGGATTTGATCGTTCGTCGATTCGACGCGATCCGCGAATTGATCGGTTTGCCAGTAGAGATAACCACCAGCGAGTCCGCCGAACAACAACAGAATGAGTGAAGCGACAAGCGGATATTTCGGTGCTTCGTCGTTTTCCGGTAATAAGTTGATGCGGTCTTTTCGCGGTGAAGCAAGACCAGCGAGCGGTAAGTACGCTCGTGGAATTGACTGTCCGTCGATCGTCATCATATCTGGAATTTCATCGAGACTTAAATCAAAGTTCGACCGGAAACGTGTTGCCAGTTCATCACGGAACGGGAAGTCCCCGGCAAGGACGACATTCGTGATTTCTCGTCCTTCGCGCGCGAGCGAAAATCGATAGAAATCGAGTACACGCGAGAACTCGAGCAACATCTCATCTAAGATGAGTTCGACCGTCGGATCATCCGAGCGGTAACGATAATGCAATTGATCATCGATGACATCAACATCCCACGCGTCAGCCGCAAACGTGTCGACCGAGCGAATCAGACGTGGCACGTGATCTTCGATGATGATCAGCTGGTGATTCGTCGCATTCGCATTCCAGATCAATAACGTATCAGCTTCCGTCGCGACCGGATGATGGGCTTCAATCCCGAAGTAGGTCGCAAGCGGTTGTGGTTCAGCTGCGACCAGTCGCAAATGCTTTTGTTTGAACAGTTGTGTGTATTGCTTGAGCGCCTCGTTTGGCGCGGCATAGAGCATGATTTCCCGCTTGCCGTCTTCTTCAAGAACCGTGTAATCAAAATATGGTTCTTCAAACGGTAAGACGATACTATGTCCGATCTCCATAAACAAATAGCCACGGATTTGATTCGTCTCGATCGTCTCCGGAATATCAAGTTTCCGGGCGAGAACGAGTGAACCATCGAGCGCGAGCACCGCTTGCGAACCACGCGGTACTTTTAGTTTCGTCAGTAACCCGTCAAAGATGAAATCAAGCGAGGCTTCCGGCTGTAACCAGCCTCCTTGCAGTGTTCCTGGCGGCAGCGCGACGACTGCCCGGCGCTTGATGACGCCTTTTTTGACGACCGCACCGAAGATTGCGACGTCGGTAAAATTAAAGTAGATATAAGTCCCTTTACGCCGTTGCGCCATATGTACGTTCTTCCTTTCTTAAAGCAGTAAATCGAGGTACCACGATACCCAATCATCCGCAAAATAATATGTCAGTAATGTTCCGACGGCAATCGACGGAACGAAGGGAATGGGTTGTTTCCGTTTCACGCGTCCGAGTCCAAGTAATGTTAAGCCAAGAACGGAACCAACGAATGCCGAGACGAACAAGGCAATGACGACGTGAAGCGGTCCAAGGAAGATTCCGAGCAGTCCGAACAGTTTGACATCCCCTGCTCCCATACCACGACGGGAAGCAAGAAAGATGACGAATAATAGAACGAACCCAACGATTCCACCAATAATTGGATTATACCAGTTTTCGAGTGGAGAAAGGTAGCGCACAATCAAGGCAATCGGCAAAAAGATGAGTAAAATTTTATTTGGAATCAGCATGTAGGCTAAGTCGGACATCGTCAGGATAAATAACAAGCTCGTCAGGACGAGCGTCAACGCCAGTTCCATCGACCAGCCGAACTGCCAAAAGGCATACGCGTAAAGAATACCTCCGAGTAATTCAAGCGCTGGATACTTGATTGAAATCGATTGTCCGCAAGAGCGGCACTTCCCACCAAGTACAGCATAACCGAGTACCGGTGTTAGTTCGAGCGGTCCTAAGACATGTCCACACGTCGGACAATGGGAGCGCGGATGAACGATCGACTCCCCGACCGGGACGCGCAGACCGACGACGTTCGTAAACGACGTGATGAGTAAGCCTAACAAGAAAAAATAAACCGTGAAGACGATCGTCATGACACGACCTCCCTTTCAAAAAAGTTCAGAAAAAAACCCCCGAGGAGGGGGTGGTAATTATTTCTTTTCTTGTACTCCACCGCGCTTCAATGCTGAAGGAGCTGAAGCATTGAAATAAGTATAATCTGTTGATTTACTAGTTAACGTAACTGCATATGTGTAAGAACCATTTTTCTCAGTGACGACTACATATGAATTTTTGTAATCTTCATCTGAGTTTAATGCATCTTTCATATCATCAATATATTTTTTCAAAGTGTCAGTACGCGGTGCTGCTGCAGTACCTTTAGAAACATCATTAGCCTCGATAGCGTTGTTATTGTCATTAACTCCAACTTTCACTGTTTCACCTGGTTGGACAGGATTTGAAGATGTATAAAGTTTTGCTGCTGCAACTAATTGCTTCGCATCGGAAACAACGGCATCCTTACGTGAGTTCTCGATCAACCCACCGATTGCGACGACAGCGATTGCTGCAATGATTCCTAAGATAACGACGACGACGAGTAACTCGATCAACGTCAATCCACGCTCATCGCGCATTTGTTTTGCATCTAACCAGATTTCTTTTAACCGTTCTACCATTTTCTTTATGCCTCCCTAGTACTTTTTCACTGTTCTTGGTTAGTAGGTAATACTATCCAGATGAATACTATTATAGTAGCACCATATTTTTTGTAGAATATGTCTTTTTTTCACATCAGGTAAATGTTTTTACAATTGTCAACTCGCTTGTATATCCGAGTAAATTTTAAACATCGGTACGACGACGGCAATGACGATGACACCAACGATTGCTGCTAAGACAACGATCAAGAGTGGCTCAATAATTGACTTTAAACGGTCTGTCGTCGTCTCGACTTCTGTCTCATAGAAGTTCGCGACTTCCGTCAGCATCGTATCAAGACGTCCTGACTCTTCCCCGATCGCAATCATCTGCGTGACGAGAGGTGGAAAATATTTGTTTTTCTCAAGTGGTTCGTGCATCGGAATGCCACGTGCCATCGCTTCGTTGGCGCCCGCAATCCCTTTCCGGATGATCCGATTCGTGACGATTCGCTCCGTGATGTCGAGTGAGGCTAAAATTGGGACGGAAGCATTAAGCAGGACGGACAGCCCCCGGGTCATCAAGGCAATCTGCGACTTTTGGATCAGGGGACCAAAAACGGGAATACTTAATAAAAAGCGATCGAAAAATAGTCGTTGGCGTTCGTTTTTTAAATTAAAGTACAGTAATCCAATTAATCCAAAAGCAATTAACAACATGACCCACCAGTACGCGACGAAGAAATCCGATACGGCGACGACGAGCTTCGTGATCAAAGGCAACTCACTACCAAGCTGATCAAAGATCGATGCAAACGTTGGTACGACGTTCATCATCAAGAAGACGACTACCCCCACGGCAACGAGTGAAACGACCGCTGGGTAGATCAATGCCGAGATGACTTTCCGTTTGATTTCATATTGTTTTTCAAGTTGGGTGACGATGTTATCAAGTGCTTCCTCGAGATTCCCACTCGCTTCTCCCGCCATCGCCATGCTGACGAAGAATGTATCAAAGACCCGTGGGTGTTTTTCAATCGCTTGCGAAAACTGAATCCCACTCCGTAAGTCATCTTCGACCTCAACGAGCGCCCGTTCGAGTGGTTTCGACTCCGTCTGCTTCCGCAGAATTTCCGTCGCCTTGACGATTGAGACACCGGACCGCACAAGTGTCGCGAACTGACGGGCATACATGACGAGATGTTCAATTTTCGGTTTTGCACTGAGAAACGTAATCTCGGTGTTTAATCCTTTTGACTCTTGCTTTTGAAGCGAAGTCACAGCAATCTGATCCGTCCGCAACCGTTCTGCGGCTTCTCGTTTCGTCAGTGCTGTAATCTTGCCTTTCTTTCGTTTGCCGGCCATCGTCCGACCTTCATAAATGAATACTGCCATGTGTTCACCCCGATATGTACGGTGATGCAGCAGAAGCCGGAATCAATCCCCGACTGACGAGATCCTGCAATGCCATCTGCATCGTCTGCATGCCGTATTGTTTACCCGTCTGCAGGACGGATTGAATCTGATATTCCTTACCGGTCCGAATCAAGTTCGAGACAGCTGGTGTATCGACCATGATTTCGAGGGCTGCGACGCGACCTGTTCCATCCGAACGCGGCATCAAGCGTTGCGAGATGACACCCGCAAGGACGTTCGCCAGTTGAGCTCGAATCTGATCTTGTTGCTCTGACGGGAAAACATCGATGATTCGGCTAACCGTTGAGGCAGCCGTCGACGTATGGACCGTTGCAAAGACGAGGTGACCCGTCTCCGCTGCCGTCACGGCGGTCGCAATCGTCTCAAGGTCCCGCATCTCCCCAAGCAAAATGACATCTGGATCTTGACGGAGCGCTGAACGTAAGCCGGTTGCAAAGCGTGGCGCATCAATCCCGATTTCTCGCTGATCGATCAGGCTTTTATGATGACTATGTAAGTATTCAATCGGATCTTCGAGCGTAATAATCCGTTTATACATCGTCTGATTGATTTCATTAATCATCGCTGCAAGCGTTGTCGATTTTCCAGAACCCGTCGGACCCGTGACGAGAATCAACCCGTGTGGTTTCGTTAAGAATCGTTTTAAGACAGGCGGAAGCGCCAGTTGTTCAAGTGTCGGTACTTCTGTCGGAATCGTCCGAAACGCCATTGACAAAGCGCCCCGTTGATAAAAACAATTGACCCGGTACCGGGCAACACCGGTCACACCGAATGAAAAGTCGATGTCTCGGTCCTGTTTCAGCTGTTGGTACATCTCTTCTGTAATCAAAGACCTGACAAATCCATCAATGATGATCGGTTTCATCTTCTCTGTCCCAAACGGTGTCAACGTTCCGTTGATTCGAAAGACGGGTGGTGATCCCGCCGTCAAGTGAACATCGGACGCTCCTCGTTCTTTCGACGAACGTAAGATATCTTCGATTTGTGCTCGTTCCATCGTACTATTCATTCTGAAATCACCGTCCGTAAAATCTCTTCTGTCGTCGTGATCCCTTCTGCGACCTTTGATAGACCATCTGCAAGCAGGAACCGTTGACCTTGTTCCTTGACGTACGCTGTGATATCACTTTCCGTCGATTGGTTCATGATCATCCGGCGTAACACTTCATCGACCATGATGACCTCTTGAATCGCAACCCGTCCACGGTACCCCGTCATATTACAAGACGAGCAACCACGTCCACGCATGACCGTCGTCGCTTCGATTCTCTCTTGATCAAATAACTCTTGTTCTCGTTTCGAAATCGGATGGACTTCGCCACAATCACGGCAGACACGGCGAACAAGTCGTTGTGCAATCAATCCACTGACAGAAGCAGCAACAAGGAACGGTTCGACCCCCATGTCAATCAATCGCGTGATCGAACTAACGGCAGAGTTCGTGTGCAAAGTCGAAAGAACCAAGTGTCCTGTTAGCGAAGCACGAATCGAAATCTCAGCCGTCTCGATGTCGCGAATCTCCCCGACCATGACGACGTTCGGATCCTGACGAAGAATCGAGCGAAGACCACTCGCAAACGTCAACCCAATCTTCGCGTTGACTTGAACTTGGTTGATTCCATCGACTTGATACTCGACCGGATCTTCAACAGTGATGATGTTGCGTGACTCGTCATTCAACTCATTTAACGCGGCATACAACGTCGATGATTTCCCGGACCCAGTCGGACCGGTGATCAAGATGATGCCGTTCGGGCGCTTCAGCATCTCCCGGAACTGTGATTCATTCCGCGAACTAAAACCGATTTTTGAAATCGAGATGTTCGAGTTCGAGCTGTCAAGAATCCGGATAACGACCTTCTCACCGTAAACAGTTGGCAAGGTCGAGACACGGAAATCATATGGTAATCCGTTAAAGACATATTTAATCCGTCCATCCTGTGGCAAGCGTGACTCAGTGATATCAAGTTCACTCATGACTTTGATCCGGGTCGTCAGAATGCTTTGGATCTGCTTCGGATAATTGTTCTCCGTTCGTAGTTCTCCATCAATCCGAATCCGGATCGTCATCGACGTTTCCTGCGGATCCATATGAATATCCGATGCACGCTGAGCAATCGCGTTCTCTAGAATTTGATTGACGAGCCGGATGATGGGTGCATCTTCGCGTGTCACGACATCACGGGATTGATCCGACTCCATCATGTCATCGGATTCGAGTAGCTCCCGTAACGACGAATCAATGTCATAATACTTCAGGATCGTTCGTCTGATTTCGTCACGTGTCGCGATTCCGACATCAATCGATAAACCGGTCTGCATACGTAAATCATCGATCGCGATTAAATCCATTGGGTCTGCCATGGCAATAAATAAACGGTTCCCTTCCCGATAAACCGGAACGAGCGTGTGCCGCTGTGCCAAGTCTTTTGAAATTAGTTTCGTGACAGCTACGTCAACTGGATAGTTGTATAGCTGGATGATCGGAATCTTCAATTGATGGTGCAGTGCTTCTAATAGTTGTTGTTCCGTCAAGTGCCCGAGTCGAAGCAGTGCATCGCCGAGTTTTTCGGTCGATCGTTTGACCGTCAACGCCTCTTCGACTTGCTGTTCCGTCACAAGGCTTTCTTCGATCAACATTTCCCCTAAACGTTTTCGTTTCATTGCCATTTAACGAGTCATCCTTCCGCGTGCCATGTTTCTTCTTCCTCTAACACATCCGGTTTTTGATGTTTTTCATCAACTACACTTGTCACGACTGCCGTCAACAGACATAAGACGACAATCCCCGTGAGAACGAGTGGGTTCGTGATCCAGTCGAGTTGAATACTGAAATAGATCAACGTCACGATCAAAATCGCCGCAACAGATAAAATCGCTTTCGTCGTCACCGTCGTCACATAAGGAATCGTCACCGCAAACATCAGTCCACAGATGATCGTCGCTAGACCGATAATGATACCGAGTTCAATTGCTATCGTCGTCCAGTTCATCTCTTCTCCTCCTTCTTATCCGACAGGTTCCCCTGTTGTTTCACCTTCTACTGGTGAAGCAGGGTCACCCGTTTCATTACTATCCGGTGTGTCGGGTGTCGTCGGACTTGTCGGAGACGTTGGTGTATCCGGTGTCTCAACTCCGTCCGTCTGCGGTTCATCCGTCGTTTGATCGTCTGTCTCATCTGTATTCGTTGAATCATTGGAATCATTCGTATCCGTCGAATCATCAGAGTTCGTGTCGTCTTCCGGTTCAGGTACGACGACAGGTGCTTGTTCTTCTTGACTACTCTTTGTGATGATTGCTGGGATTGCTGCATAGAAATCAAGGGATAATAACTGCTTTTTCTCACCTTGAGTCGTCTTCGTCACGCGATAGACTTCGATTGACTTTCCGTCCTCTCCCGCTTGAGTATCACTTGTCGTTCCTGCCGTAAGCGTTGCAGAATAACGTGTAATCGTCCGGAACGGAATCGATTTTTCGCCTTCAAGGACGGTCGTAACCGTTTCTTTGAACGGCGTGCCTTGCAATTCAAGTGTGACATCACTTCCGTTTTGTGTCGCAACGACACGATAGATCGATGCTTGTGTATTACGAACGGCAAAATCTGTTTTCTCATCAATTTTGACGTCATATCCTAGTGTGATGCCGTCTGGTAATGACGTATGTGGCATCCGTTCGACGATTTCAAATGGAGTCTTTGCGAACAGTTCGTATAACTTACTGCCAACATATGATCCCGCGACCGCATCCATACCGTACGTCTTGACATTCATTAATTGTCCCGGCTTGATCTCCACATTCATCATCGCCGTGATCATCTGTTCTTCAGCGGCAGACCGCGTCGAGAATGATACTGTCGATACGACCTCACCTGCCGGATCGACTGCAGCTTCCGATTGAGCAGGATCAAAGTTCTCTTCCTGTAACGTTTTACTCGTATCAATTAACCATGTCTTAAAAGCAAGGCGTTGCTCATCCGAGTAACTGATTGGCTGTGACGCCAGAAAGTTCTCAAGCGCCGCTTCGTCTACCGCAACCATCAAGTCTCCGCCTTTTTTCAAAGAAGCTTTTTTTACAGAGTCATCAGCGTTGATTTTCACGACTTCTGTTGGAATCGGTGTCGTCTCTTCTCCTGTTCCAGTTGACAGCGGCGTTTTCTTCGTCCACTCCGTAATCGCTTTCTCGACTTTCGATTGTGCTTCCTTTCGATCCATGCCACTGACTGGAACCGATCCAATACGTGCTGTCTCAGAAAATGTCGTAGGTGCCGTTGCTTTACCGGTAAAGGAAATCAAGGCAAACGATGGTACGTAAATCAGGGCTACAAGTACAAGTAATAAGAGTGTATGTATAACAAAACGCTTTGGATTAATCATCATCTGTTTCCTTTCTGTATGAATTTAATCATTTCAGGTGCCTAGTATTTCCATTATAATGAATATTATGATGAAACATAAGTCCTATCCTGACAAATCCTTTCATGATCTGTGAATAGGTGCTGTTTTTGATTTTCTAGAAAAATCATTGAGGACCTTTCATTCTCATCTATCATGAAGTAGAGGTGAATCCATGCATCGCGAGCAAGGCGGTTTTTCGCTAATCGAAGTACTAGTCAGTATTACGATTTTATCTATCATATCGGTATCTCTTATCAGTATTTTTTCTCAGTCCCTGGCTGCTTCGCGTGACAGTACAGAGTTGACGTTCGCGAATTATCTGGCAAAAAATGCAACATCTTATATCAAGCGAGAAGCTTTAGAAGCGACACGTGACGAACCATTCGCTTTTAGTTCTCTATCTACACAAGCAGACAAAGCCACTTATCTAAATGGAAACTATGTCATTCCCGAGCCCACGTCTCCTTCTTGTGGACTATCGGCTATATGTACATCAATCTTTACTAATCCTGAAATCAATAATATTGCCTTTGACGTCAAATACAGTGTGACACCTCGGAAGATAGAAGGAGTCGTTAATCCAAATCTTCTTGACCTACATGTATTCGTCTATATAGAAGGTACATCTGAACCGATTACGTCATTGAAAGGATCGATTACGAATGCGACGCTCAATCAAAGTTTTCCGACAACAAAATGATGGATTCTCACTTGTCGAATTGCTTGTTGCGATCGTCATTGCCTCGATCTTTAGTGCGGTCATTTTGACCGTATTCATTTCGGGTACGAAAAGCTTTCGGGCAACTGGGATCATCAGTGAACTACGCAGTGAAGCTGATAGTCGAGTCGGTATCATCTTAAATGAAATCAGTGGATTTGATGCAATTCGGGTCGATGAAGCAAAACAATTATCGTTTTATAAAAGATCACTTCCTGTCTTGAACGCCGATACTGGATTACTTGAACGCGCCAGTGGATTCGAACCTTTTGACGCAACAGAAGAATCATCTTCTTCAGAAGAGAAAGCGAGACCAGTCCGTTATACATTTGCAGAACAAACATTGGACAGTACCGAACTAACGTATGAATCAGCGACACAGTCAATCGACGACCAAACTGAATTACTACAGACTTTCAAGTTATCGAGTCCGGAGTATCAAACCATTACATCAGGAACGTATCCGGGTCGCTACGTTATTCACGGTATTTTAACGATTACAACTACAATTCAATCGACAGATCATGAGGAAGTTCAGACCTTCACGAGTACGATTGGATTTTAACTCAGAAAGGAACACGGTATGCGTAAATCCGAAGAAGGCTATACATTACTTTTCGTTCTTGTGACTTTAACAGTCCTGTCCGTTCTCGCTGTTGCGACGATCGGTATCAGCTTACAGTCGAATCGCTTAACTGAAATCCGTGAGACAGATATCGATGTCGAGACGACGACACAAAATGATCTTGATTTAGCAGTCGCCTCCCTGCAAAACATCGTCTCTAAGACGACCGGGACTTCACCAACGACTTCTTCTCAAGCATTGTTTGAGAATCTCGATAATTCTATCGTTTTACCCTTAAAAACAATTGTTCCGAACGTGACCGTCAAGCTGAATGAAACCGCATCAAATGTCCGGGTCAAAGCGTTTGATTTAACAGCGACAGTTTCAAAACAAAAAGGCGACCAGCCGACAATAAAAAAAACGTATCGACAACGTGTCTATTTATCTGCCATTCCTAGTTTTTTGTACTATACGTTAGGCTCAGATGATCAAGTCATCTTAAATGGTGCTCCCTTGATCGAAGGTAATATTTTTTCTCGCAACGCCCTGCAAGCAACTGCGACCCCGATATTCAAATACAATAATGAGGATGGTACCTTCACTAATACTAAAGCACTTCCCTACATCGCAGGTCAGGTACGCGTTTTCCAAGAGAAGACTCAGCCATTATTAAAGTGTAGGGATTACCTCGTGTGTGATAAAACGATTTTTGATCCGAAAGGTGCAACGGAGCTAGTATCAACGAAAGAAACATTAGTTCCGTTCGATTTCGACTATGCGTTGAACGATTTCTTGAAATTACCAGTGAATACGCCTTTTACGCAAGTGGCTTCTGCATTAAAAAATTCTTCAATTCCACAATCTATATTAAAGGGACCATTTTTAACAGAACTTGATACGAAGCGACAAATGATCAGTCCAGCATTGAATACAGACAATACTGTGACATTGACAGATGATCTTGTTCAAGAAACACTCGAACCTTTAATCATTAACGGCAATTTAACGATTTCTTCCTTGAATCCATTGACACAGCCGCTCGAGATCAAGCGTCCTCTCGTTGTTCTTGGCAACTTACTGATTCGAGGAAATGTTGGATTTGCAACGACGATTTATGCGACTGGAACGAGTCGTCTAGATGACGCAAACATTCAAGGTCTGACTTCAACTGCGAAACAAAATACATTGATTTTACTTAGTAAAGGAAATCTTGTCATTAACCGCGTCAATAAATTTTCGACGCCTCAGACGACTACACCTGATTTAAATGCGTTTCTATATAGTGACGACGATCAAAAAAATACGATTTATTCTGTTGGTTCGACGATGAATGTACGTGGAGGAATCTTCACGAAAGGAGAACTCGAAGTCAATGCTTACCGTGGGAAACTGAATTTACCTGAAAATGCGTTCCCTGCAAACGTGACGGAGCTCGAAAAACTGATGGTCGCCAACAAATCACCGGACTTCGAAGCTTCCCGTCTACGCATGGCGTATGATGCGACAGTATTGAAAAACCCTACTGCACTACTTCCACTCAACCGAGCCGTCCAATTGTATGTTGAAACACCAAAACGTATTCAACCATAAGGAGCATGAAAAAGAGTCATTCGTCAGCGACGAACGACTCTTTTTTTGATTAAAATTTCGTTGCTCGGTATTGTTTAACAAGCTTTTTCACCTTGTTCTTTTCTACCGTTGCACCATTCTGTTGTAACATCACATACAAATCTTTTCGATTTTGTTTAACCGTTTCATAGACTGGTTTCTCTTTCCCACGATTCGGATCAGCTCCTGCTTGCAATAACAGTTTAATCGCCGCATCGTTTTGATCCAGTGTGGCATAAAAGAGTGGTGTATGTCCGAAGTCATCGATCCGATTGATTTCTTTTTTTGAAGCTTTTTTCACGAGAAGCGTATAGACATCAATCGATCGATTCACACTTGTCGCGACATGAAGGACCGACTGACCTTGCGCATTCAGTTGACTGATTTTTGCACCTTGTGCCAACCATTCAGCTACCGTACTACGCGGTGTGAATTGCGCTGCATAAAACCAGTTCGCTTTATTTTGGACGGTCTGTTCGTCAAGGAGAAGCTTCGCCTTGTCAAAGGCGAGTGTTTCTTGGAATCGACGAATGTAACGATTTTTCTCCTTTGTCGATAAAGAGGCATCCTTTAACGCTGTAGCAAGTCGTTCTGGCTTTTCTGAACGTAGTCCTTGTTCAAGTGCTGCGTGTTGATTCGCTTTTGTGACGTATACCGTTCCCCCAACTCCAATGATGATCAAAATCAAGAGAACGGCAATGATTCGTTTGCGTTTCATATCTCGCGTCCCCACTTCTTAGTAAACATCTCCATCCAAGTCTGATGTTCCTGATTCAGAACCAATTGTTACCTTGAACGTCGTCGTTAGTGGTGTTTTTTGATTATCTTTCATGACTTCGAGTACCTCTTTATGCTCTTTTAATGCCGTTACCTTGATACGTGCCACACCTGGACGCAACGGTTGCAATGCTTGCCCTGTTGCATCAATTTTGACGTATTCCTTACCTTGAAGGACTTCCAAGCGATAGAATCGCTCCGTCGCCGTCACTGGGAACCAGCGCAGAACCGGTGATTTTTTATCATCTTTCATCGTCATTGCGATATCATCAGCTGTCAGATCGAGTGGGTTCTCGCGTACCCGAACGAGTGTCTTCGCGACTGTATCCGGGAAATCAGTTAACGTGAGTAACGCTTCGACCGGTCCATTTGGTGTACCGGATTTACCTATGATCGTATAACCTGACGCCGTCTGTTTCAACTCAATCGCACCACTTACAGTCGAAGTCGTAAATGGTAATAGATAGCTTGGTTTAAACGTCGCTGTCACGTCTTGATTTGATCCGACCCACAGTTCCAGATTATTTGGGGAGACCGATAGTTCCGGTAACTTGACTTGGATCGTGTACTCTTGTGACTGAGCAAGATAAGTTGAGCTTCCGGCTGTTGCAGGTACAACCGCTTTGACCGTGACCATTCCTGGCGTCTTTCCTGTCAGCTCCAACGTATTTTTAGTTAAGCCATTCGTCGTCACACGAGAATCGTTCGTGATGATCCATTGAATCGGTGTGTTTCGTCCTGATACCATCGAAGCAATTCCTGACATTGATTTTGTCTCTCCCACATATAATGTATCCGGTATATTTTGAACGGTTAATCCTCCAAATACATCATTGATGACGAGTTCTGAAGTCGCTGTCAACTCTTTTCCGTTTCCGACTGGTACGACGAGTTTAATCTGTGTCGTTCCGACTTTTTTCGGTTTGATGACACCGGCTTCATCAATCGATGCGATTTCCGAATCCACAATCGACCATTTTAATGCGCCATATTGACTGCCTGAAGGATTAATTTCTGGCAAGACTTTATAAGATGGTGTCGTGATATCCATCTTAACGGATGGAATCTTCACACTTGTCGCAAAGGATGGTGTCAGTGCATAACCAATCGTCGGAAAAGCTTGTGGATCATTTGCGACGGTCGTCGATTTATCTTTCCCATTCTTTTTATCACGATATATATTTTTTATTGATGTCAACGTGTTGTCTTTTTTATCAAGTAAATGAACTCCTGCGGCATCTTTCGCACGTACTTTGACAGTAAACGTCACTTCCGATTGATTCGCGATCCATTCCCCTTTATGAACGCCTTCAATTGCCTCATCATATTCGATGTCCGGAAGATTTCCTTTGATCGTCTGACCGGTAATATTCGTCCCAGTCAGCCCCGTCGCCGATAAGATTTCAAGGTTACTCGGGAATTGTTCGTTAAACAGAATATTTTCCATCGTCACCGAGAACTGACCCATGATGTATCCATTGTTTCCGATGGCATCCTTTTGCATCATCGGAGACATTTTGACGGTATAGGTGATATCGGCTGTTTCCCCTTTCGGAATCGTTGCTGGATCAATCGAACGGGACAGGACGAATGGTGCGGATGCAGCCGGACGCACGACTTGGATGGTCCGTGTCTCAATCGTTTTTGCTCCCCGTTGATCTTCTGCTTCAATTCGGATCGTCACGCTCGTTTTTCCTTTAAGTTTCGATTCAAACGATTGACTGACGAATGAGTTGTTTTTCAACTTATTGTTTTCAAACACTTTCTCATCATCAATATAGATGCGCGTCTTCAACTCACGATCTTGTAGATCGTAGTCGTTTATTTGGTATGAGATTGCTAAAGGCTCATTTTCAAGATAACTTGATTTGTCATATGGTAAAAGACTTTTGATTAAAGGTTTATGATTCGCACCGATAAAGGCACGATACATCGTGTTGGTAAATAGATTCTGCTCCCCTACATTTGTAAAAGAAGAGGTATGTCCAGCACCTGAATATGTGATGTTTCCCTTGGTGTACATATAGTAGTGATTTCGAGCATCTCCTACCGTCCTACCAGTCTCCGTATTTGCTTCTGTTTCCTTGATATTATACCAAGGTATTAAATCCGGTTGTTCTAAATCAAGAGCAAAATATTGATTGTGTGTTTGCGCAATCGAAATCTCATTGTCTAACGCAAAAGGAAATGATGTCATTTGCCCTTCATTTTGTCGAATGGCTTTCGTGGATTTTTTAGGTGCTGCAAACCCCATATTTGTATAGTAGGTTTGACCCGATGCTGTAGCGTAGTCTGCTTCCCAGCGAGTTGGCGCATTTTTTACATTTGATCTAAAGATGGTATCGTGTGTCAACATGAGTCCCTGTCCCGTATTCGTAAATGACTTAACTTTATCAAATGCCAGGTCAGTAAGACTAGCAGTACCATAAGAATCTTGGAATCCGAAAATCAACATATCATATGAAGCATTTAAATCTTTTGAAGTTACTTCACTCGAAAATTTAGCTGAATCTATGACATTTAAATTAAAATTATAAAAATCATTTTTACTTAAATTTTCTCCTTTTAGATTATCTAGAAGAGAACCAGTTCCTCTCGTTCCAAGAACCTGAAGTACTTTTGCTTCAGCTAATTGATCTTTCATTAAAAAACTACCTGTCTTATAGTCTGACAATCCATTGCTTTTATTGATTCGAATCATCCACTGTCGTGGTCCTGTATAACTCGGAACGTCAAATGTATAGGTAAGTTTCCCATTAGCTGCGGCTGGTAATTCATCAACTTTTTCTGATTCATCGAACTGATCATTACTGTCAAAATCGATATAAAGTGTCGCTATAGTATCAGTTATCGACTGATCAAGAGTATAACTAAACTCAATTGGTCGATTCGGAACCGCTATCGAACCGATAGACGACAATGTGTTACCTGCTTGCTTTACTGTCACATTCGAGATACGGGGACGCACATTGATTTTTTGCTTCAATGAGTTAATGACATCATTGATATTTTCGTAAGAAACAGTTGCTTGCGTCGACACATAGTTCTTCAAGACCTTTGAGAAATTACTTTGATCATGCGTGAAGATATCTTTATGCAGATACACTGGTAGTCCTTTTCGAACATATGCATTGAGGATTTCATTACTTTTTAGTCGTGTAATATCATTTTCGATTTTACTTGTATTATGATTTCTTTTATCAAACTCAGATAATTTAATTGAATATTTCTCTTGATCATTACTATTGATTGAAGGATCAAAAACGATTGCATCAAACGCTCCATCTAACGGAAAACGTGAAGCGTTAAGTTCCTTGACGGTCATCTTCTTAACATCAAAACGCGCTGAATCAAGTCCGGTCAATAACGAAGTGATTTTGGTTCCCGGATCAATCCGATTCGTCGTTGACCATTCATCACGAATCTCTAAAACCTTAAACTTTTCACCCGTTGCGGCTTTTGAATGTGGCTCCTGTATATACGTAAAACTTGAAAAAATCAGTAAGGTAGCTAAGGCTAGACGGACCCACTGTTTCATCATTTATCGTCTCCTCATCGTATCATTGAAATATGGGACTATACTCCCCCATTTCATTATAACGAGAGAATCAGGATTTTCCCTATTTTGTAAAAACGGAAGCGTAATAATGACGCACTTCACTGATGAAATAAAGTGATCCCGTCACGACGTATGTCCGGTCCATCTCTAATTGATCGAAGAACTCTTCGACCGTCGTTACATTAGCCCCGTCTTGTTTTAACTCATCGAGTGTCCTTGCTCGTGGGAAATCGAATGTCGTCTCGTAAATATCTGGTGTAACGTTGCTTAACTGCGCAAGCATCGCCGACCGGTCTTTGTCACGCAAAATCGAACAGAGCAACGTCACAGGTTTTGATTCTTCCTTTAACCGTTCAACGAGTGCCGTTATGCCTTCCGGATTATGCGCACCATCGAGAATGATTCGTGGTTTGCGTGAGATGGTTTCAAATCGACCTGGATGTTTCGCTTCTCGTAGCCCTTTTCGGATCGCCGCTTTCGACCATCCGAGACGTCGCGCACAAATGACGGCGTTCGCCGCATTATGAACTTGATGATGGCCTTCAAGACCTAAGCGGGTCTCTGGAATCCCATCGTACGTTGCCCAAGTCCCCGTCTCTTTTAAGCGGTAACGGATGATGGCTTCCTGACTCCATTTCAACGTTGCATTTCGGTCGCCGCAATATGCCATCAACGGCACCGTCAGTTCTTCTTGCAGTTTCCCGGCGATGACCGGTGTCCCTTGTTTGATGATGCCGAACTTCTGTAAGGCGATCTCTTGGAGCGTATCTCCGAGAATCGCTTGATGATCGTGACCGATTGATGTGATGATTGCTGCGACCGGCTTTTTAAAGACGTTCGTTGAGTCATACAGTCCACCGAGACCGACCTCATAGATGACGAAATCCGGACGGATCTGATCAAAATAATAGAAAGCAAGTCCTGTTAATGCTTCGAACTCAGTGACTGTACCGAGTGTCGGATCGATGTGCCTGATGGCATCTTGAACCGCGATGGCAGCTGTAACAAGATCGTCTTCTGCGATCGGTACCCCATTCAACATGATCCGTTCCTCAAACTGAATGATGTACGGTGACGTAAATGTCCCAATTTGCAATCCTTCCGCAACCCCCATCTCACGCAAGAACGCAACCGTCGATCCTTTTCCGTTCGTTCCGGCGACATGAATCGTCGGAATCGCGTCCGGGTCAATCTGTAATTCCAGTAACATCGCTTGCATCCGTTCAAGACCTGGTTTGACGCCGAATGCTAGTAAGCTCGATAACCAATCCAATACATCTTCTCGCGTCCTCATGCTGTTCGCTCCTTTAAAAAAAGTGGCTCAAGGAGACTTGAGCCACTGCTGTAATTAGTGTGAGAGTTCGTTGATGCGTGCTTCGACAGCTTGACGTTTTTCCGTATAATCAAGTGCTTTCGCTTTTTCTTCATCAATGACATGTGCTGGTGCTTTGCCGACGAAGCCAGGGTTGTTGAGTTTTTTCTCGACCCGTTCGACTTCTTTCGTATACTTGACGAGTTCTTTATTCAAGCGCGCGATTTCTTCCTCGATGTTGATCAAGTCTGCGAGCGGGATGAACAATTCTGCTCCCGTTACGATCGCACTCATCGCTTTTTCTGGCGCTGGCATTTGCTCTTCAATCCGGAGTTCAGACGCGTTCGTGAACTTTTGCAAGTACGAGCTGTTTGATGACAAGTCGTCTTGAACACGTGCGTCATTCGTCGAGATGAATAGTTGGATCTGTTTCGACATCGGTGCGTTCACTTCCGCGCGGATGTTACGAACCGAACGGATGACGTTCTGAACCGCTTCAAATGCTGGAACAGCTTCCGGGAAGTCGAGTGACGCTTCGCGTGTCGGCCATGCGGCACGTGTGATCGTCTCACCTTCATGCGGTAAGTGTTGCCAGATTTCTTCCGTGATGAACGGCATGAATGGATGCATCAAGCGCATGATCCGGTCGAGTGTATAGGCAAGAACCGAACGCGTCGTTTGTTTCGCTGTTTCGTCTTCTCCATTGAGCGGCAACTTCGCCATCTCGATATACCAGTTACAGAAGTCTTCCCAGATGAAGTGATAGAGAATACGTCCTGCTTCACCAAACTCATATTTATCCGATAGACGTGTCACGTCATCAATCGTTGTCTGTAAACGTGTCAGGATCCACTTATCTGCGAGTGATTTTTCGCCTGTCAAATCAATCTGATCAAACGTTAAATCGTCCATGTTCATCAAGGCAAAACGGCTTGCGTTCCATAGTTTGTTCGAGAAGTTCCACGTTGCTTCAATCTTTTCCCAGTAGAAGCGGAGGTCGTTGCCTGGTGTCGATCCAGTCGTTAAGAACCAACGCAGTGAATCAGCACCGTATTTCTCGATGACATCCATCGGATCAATCCCATTTCCGAGGGATTTCGACATTTTGCGTCCTTCCGAATCACGAATCAATCCGTGGATCAAGACGTCTTGGAATGGACGTTGTCCCGTGAATTCATACGATTGGAAGATCATCCGTGATACCCAGAAGGCGATGATGTCGTATCCCGTAACCAGTGTCGATGTCGGGAAGTATTTCTGATAATCTGCTGCGTCCGTATTCGGCCAACCCATCGTTGAGAACGGCCAAAGGGCTGAAGAGAACCATGTATCGAGAACATCGTTGTCTTGCTCCCAGTTCTCGAGATCGGCTGGTGCTTCCTTGCCAACGTATACTTCGCCTGTTTCTTTATGGTACCAAGCCGGAATCCGGTGTCCCCACCACAGTTGACGGCTAACACACCAGTCACGGATATTTTCCATCCAGCGTACGTATGTGTTTTCAAAGCGTTGTGGAACGAAGTTGACCTTGTCTGGTCCTTGTTGTTCCTCGAGTGCTTTTTGCGCGAGTGGTTCCATTTTGACGAACCATTGTAATGAGAGATACGGCTCGACGATTGCATCTGAACGTTCCGAGTGACCAACAGAGTGCAAGTGTGGTTCGATTTTGATTAGAACACCTTCTGCTTTTAAATCTTCAACGATTTGTTTCCGGCATTCGAAACGATCCATGCCTTCGTATTTACCTGCATTCTCGTTCATCGTTCCATCTTCATTCATGACGAGGACACGTGGTAATTCGTGGCGGTTACCGACTTCGAAGTCGTTCGGGTCGTGTGCAGGTGTAATCTTCACGACACCTGTACCGAACTCCATGTCGACATATTCATCCGCAACAATCGGAATCTCGCGACCAACAATTGGTAACGTGATCGTTTTTCCGACGAGGTGAGCGTAACGCTCATCCTTCGGGTTCACGGCAATCGCTGTATCACCAAGCATCGTCTCAGGACGTGTCGTCGCTAGTTCAACATGACCTGAACCGTCCGTCAGTGGATAGCTGAGGTGGTAAAACGCCCCTTCGATATCCTTGTAGATGACTTCGATATCCGAGATCGCTGTTTTCGTCGCTGGGTCCCAGTTAACGATGTATTCGCCACGATAGATCAAGCCTTTTTCGTAAAGTTTAACGAAGACTTCTTGAACTGCTTCTGACAACCCTTCGTCGAGCGTGAAGCGTTCACGCGAGTAATCGAGTCCAAGACCGAGTTTTGCCCATTGTGCACGGATCGTTGACGCATACTCTTCTTTCCATGCCCAAGATTGCTCGAGGAATTTCTCACGACCCATTTCAAGACGTGATTTCCCTTCTGCTCGCAGTTTTTGTTCGACTTTTGCTTGCGTCGCAATTCCAGCATGGTCCATTCCCGGTAGATACAGGACGTCGAACCCTTGCATCCGTTTCATCCGCGTCAGCATATCTTGTAATGTTGTGTCCCAAGCGTGACCAAGGTGTAATTTACCTGTGACGTTCGGTGGTGGAATGACGATCGTGTACGGCTCTTTCTCCGGATCTTGATCAGCTTTAAAGTACTCTCCCTTTAACCAAAAGTCGTGCCATTTTTCTTCCGTTGCCTGCGGATCATATTTCGTTGGCATTGATAATTCCTGCATCCTGATCGCTCCCTTTTTGTCCATAATAAAAACGGCTTCTCTCGTCCTATGCTAAGGACGAAAGAAAGCCGTTGCTTTTTTCCGCGGTACCACCTTAGTTCATCCAACATCGGATGCCCTCGAGCCACGTAACGTGTGGAGGACGGATATCGCTCGTAAGACTCACGATACCAGCTCGTGGGGTGACCTTCCTCCTGTTCGTCCGTCACATCTTTCAGCCAAGGATGTGTTCTCTACGCCGGTACGAATACAGGATTACTCTTCCCGTCATCGCTGTTGCCATTTTCTTCTTTATTCATTTTAGCCGAGAGTTCAAGCAATCGTCAAGACTGCTTAACGATCGAACTCAACTTGGAGTTCCTTGAACGTCAATTCGACGGCTTCAATCGTCTGTTCGATGTCTTCGTCCGTATGGGCAATCGAGAGGAAGAGACCTTCGAATTGTGATGGTGGTAAGAAGACACCACGCGCCGCCATCTTTTGATAATACGAACGGAACATCTCAAGGTTCGATGTTTTCGCTTTTTCGAAGTTCGTGACACGTTCATCCGTGAAGAAAACACCAAACATCGCACCCGCACGGTTCGTCGTCAGTGGAATGTTATATTTCGCCGCAGCATTCAGGTAGCCTTCAGACAGACGGCTCGCTTTCCGGTCGAACTCTTCATAGTGCTCTGGTTTCAATTGCGTCAGTGTCGCTAGACCCGCTGCCATCGCAAGTGGGTTCCCAGATAACGTACCTGCTTGATAAATTGGACCTTGTGGTGCGATCTGTTCCATGATGTCACGACGTCCGCCATAAGCACCGACTGGCATTCCGCCGCCGATGACTTTACCAAGACACGTGATATCCGGCGTGACACCGAAGTGTCCTTGCGCACAGTGGAATCCGACACGGAAACCGGTCATGACTTCGTCAAAAATCAATAACGCACCGTTTTCTGATGTGATTTCCCGTAAGCCTTCAAGGAATCCTGGTTCTGGTGGCACGAAGCCCATGTTCCCAGCAGCCGGTTCGACGATGACACCAGCGATATCGTCGCCGTGTTTTTCAAACGCGATCCGGACAGCATCCAAATCGTTGTAAGGAACCGTCAGTGTCATGCTCGCAATTTGCGCTGGAACGCCTGGTGAATCCGGTAGTCCAAGTGTCGCGACACCTGAACCTGCTTTAATCAAGAGTGAGTCCCCATGACCGTGGTAACAGCCTTCGAACTTCAAGATTTTTGTCCGACCTGTATAGCCGCGTGCGAGACGAAGGGCAGCCATCGTCGCTTCTGTACCCGAATTGACCATCCGGACGACTTCGACCGACGGTACACGACTGATGACGACTTCCGCCATCGCTGATTCGATTTCTGTTGGTGTCCCGTAACTCCAGCCACGCGTCGCTTGTTCTTGAATCGCTGATGTGACGATTGGATCGGCATGACCGAGAATCATCGGTCCCCATGACAGGACGTAATCGATATACTCTTTTCCGTCGATATCATAGAGCTTTGATCCTTTCGCATGATCTGCGAAAATTGGTGTCATCCCAACTGATTTATAAGCACGGACTGGGCTGTTGACACCACCCGGCATGAGCGGGAGTGCCCGCTCGAACGCTGCTTTTGATTTTGAGTTCTGGTTAATTAAGCTCATTTCGACCCCTCCAGGTAACGACAAATGTCTTTTGCGAAATAGGTGATAATTAAATCAGCTCCTGCTCGTTTAAAGCCAAGCATCGTCTCAAGGACGATTCGTTCTTCGTCGATCCAGCCGTTCAGGGCTGCAGCTTTGACCATCGCATACTCACCCGATACGTTATACGCAACGATTGGTAGATCAATCCGCTCGCGCACATCACGAATGATGTCCATGAACGCAAGCGCAGGTTTGACGATCATGAAGTCAGCTCCTTGATCGACGTCCGCTGTTGCTTCTCGGAACGCTTCGCGACGGTTTGCTGGGTCCATTTGGTAGCCTTTCCGGTCGCCTTCTCCTGGTGCCGAGTTTGCCGCGTCACGGAATGGACCGTAATAAGCAGATGCATATTTAACGCCATAGCTCATGACCGGAATATGGCTGAAGCCGTTCTCGTCCAACCCTTGACGAATCGCTGCGACGAATCCGTCCATCATTGATGATGGAGCGATGACATCGGCACCCGCCTGAGCTTGTGAGATGGCTGTTTTGACGTGAAGCGGTAATGACGCATCATTATCGACCGTTCCGTCCGCGACGATTCCACAGTGACCTGTCGACGTATATTCACATAAGCATGTGTCGGCAATGACCGTTAGCTGCGGAGCAACTTTTTTGACGAGACGTGTTGCCTCTTGAACGATCCCGTGATCGTGAAACGCACCTGATCCTTGCTCGTCTTTTAAGTGGTCGTGCGGGACACCGAATAAGATGACGGATTCGATTCCGAGTGCGACGACTTCTTCAATCTCAGCCGTCAGATGATCGAGTGATAAGTTGAAGACGCCTGGCATCGAACTGACTTCGCGTTTAATATCTTCGCCTTCAGCAACGAAGATCGGATAAATCAAATCCGATTTATGCAACTGGTTCTCGCGGACGAGTGACCGGAGTGATGCGGTATGACGTAAACGACGGTGACGTGCGTATTCTAATGTGTTCATGCTGATTCCTCCTCAATGATACGATCAATCATGCCGTCCACCGTGAATTCACGGGCGACATGAATCGGTTGAAGTCCGGCTGCTTTTGCTGCTTGCTCCGTGATCGTCCCGATGACGATGAAGGTCGTCTTCAGGTCTAGCGGAGCAATCGCTTCGACAGCGGAAGGACTCTGCAGTCCAATATAGGTGGCATTTCTGATAAGAGCTTCAGGTAGTCGACGGGTGACGGTTTCATAGGTGATGATATCCTCGATCGTATATCGATTCAGTTTTCGTAACTGATCGACCGGTGCTTGCCGCGATCGGTTCCCTCGCGCAAAAACGATATGATCGCCGTCAGACAAGTGTGGTCCCAGTTCCGCGACGAGTGCGTCTCCTGTAAAGGTTGACGGACAAAAGTCGGCTGTTCGACCATACTTCGCAAGTGCATCTGCTGTCTTTCGTCCAACGACCGCGATACGCGTTTCTGCTAATTCAGGCAATGCATCAGCAACCCGGTGGACGCCATTCGGACTCGTCACGATGAGCCAATCAATTCCCTTCGGCAACGTAAACGAAACAGGTCGCGTTTCAATGACCGGATAATGCACCGACTCGATTGCGACGTCACGCAGTCGCGCCATCTGCTCGTTCGTCGGTGGTCGACTTCCCGTGAACAATACCTGCTTACAAGTCATCCGGAAGTGTTGCGAGAATCTCACGACCGCCCGAAGCAAGCAGACGTTCGGCAACGTCTTGACCGAGATGCATCGGGTCAAGACCTGATTCGCGCTCGATTAGAATTTGCTCCCCATCGACGGATCCGATGAATCCGACAAGTGTCGTTGACATGTCTTCGTTAATCGTCGCGAATCCACCGACAGGAACGTGACAGCTACCTTCGATGGCTGCTAGGAAAGCGCGTTCTGCGTATGCCACTTTTTCTGTCATCTGATCATGGATCAGGTGCAGGAGATCACGTACTTCTTGATCATGTTCGCGACATTCGATACCGAGGATTCCTTGACCGACAGCTGGAATCATGTCTTCTGTTGAAAGATATTCCGATACGACATCTTCAGACCAACCCATCCGTTTTAAACCAGCTGCTGCAAGCAGAATCCCGTCAAACGGACCATTTTTTAATTTATCAAGTCGTGTATCGATGTTCCCGCGAATCGATTCGATTTTTAAATCAGGGCGGAGTTTTAGCAATTGTGATCCACGACGTAAGCTGCTCGTGCCGACAACCGCACCTTCTGGCAAGGAAGCAAGACCTTCTCCTGTTTTCGTGATCAAGGCATCACGCGCATCGACACGTGCCGGTGTGGCACCGATGATGAGACCATCCGGTAGTTCAGACGGTAAATCCTTCATGCTGTGAACAGCAAAATCGATTTCTTCGTCAATCATCTGCTGTTCGATCTCTTTTACGAATAACCCTTTACCACCGACTTTTGAGAGCGTCACATCCAAAATGCGGTCTCCTTTTGTGATGATGTTCTTGATTTCGAACTCATACGGCGCGCCGGCTTGTTTCAACTGGTCAATGACCCATTTCGTCTGTGTCATCGCTAGCTTCGAGCTTCGCGATCCAACAATGATTTTTCGCATGCTAAAATCCCCCTGTACAATGATAAAGGGGCGGCACAAGTCCGCCCCATGCATTTTCTATTGTAACACAAATCGTACTTTGTTCACCGGTTCACAGCTTTTGCTGAAGGTGTCGTCTCTTCTGACGTCACGATTTCATCTTCGAGCCCATCAAACAAGTCTTCGTTTAATGCGAACGTATCCATGAACTGCGCAATCCGCTCATCAGCATCCGGTTTCGCTGCCGCATCTTTGATGTAAGATAGCGGTTCACGCAACAATTGATTGATGATGGATTTCATGTGTTTACCAATGACGGTTTTTTCACGTTTTGACATCTCCGGTAATTTCCGTTCCAAGCTTTGCATTGTCTCTTGTTGAATCCGCAATGCTTGGTCTCGTAATTCCGTGATGATCGGCACGACACCAAGTGTCGTCATCCACCCTTCGAACTCAGCGATTGCCGCTTCGATTCGTTGTTCGATTTTCGCCGCTTCCTTCATCCGTTCCGCCATGTTTTGCTGGACGATCGATGTCAGATCATCGACATCATATAAATGAACGCCTGGCAAGTCACCAACGGTCGGTTCGATGTCGCGCGGTACTGCGATGTCAATCAACAAGAATGGACGATCGTGACGGAACAGCTGTGCTGCTGCGATGTCTTCCCGTTTGATGATGGCACGTTTTGCACCTGTTGAAGAAATGACGATGTCTGCCCGAAGCAAACCGCACTGCATCTCGTTAATCGAATGCGCTGATCCCTCGAACCGATTCGCGACCTCTTCTGCTTTGGCGAGCGTCCGGTTAAAGACCGTGATGTCACGAGCTCCTGCTTCATATAAGTTGAGCGTCGTCAATTCGCCAGTTTCTCCCGCACCGATGACGACAATCGATTTATCTTCAAGCGATCCGAGTAACTGTTCGGCAAGCGTGACGGCAGCAGCACTGACAGAAACGGCATTTTCACCGATTCCAGTTTCTGCGTGAGCCCGTTTGGCGAGCGTGACCGCTTCTTTGAAGAGTTTGTTAAAGACCGTTCCTGTCGTTTCAAGCTTCTGTGCCATGAAGAAGCTTGTCTTGACCTGACCAAGGATTTGCGTTTCACCGACGATCATTGAATCAAGACCACTTGTCACGCGGAACAGATGTTTCATCGCATCGAATCCTTCATGGATGAAGAGATACGGCTCGAGCTCTTCCATCGTCAAACCAAACCAGTTTGAAAGGAAACGTTTTGTATAATACCGTCCTGTATGTGGCTGATCCGTCACGACGTACAGTTCCGTCCGGTTACATGTCGAGACGATGACACTTTCAAAGATACTTTTTTCATCGCGCAATGCGACGACCGCTCCCTTCATCTCATGCTCCCCAAATGAGACTTGTTCGCGTATTGATACAGGCGCTGTTTTGTTATTCAAGCCGACCACTACGATATGCATGCGCTCTACCCCTTACGTCCAAAGATTTCGTTCCGATCTATCTTTTCGTTCTCTATCCTACATTATAACCATTATAAAAAAGATTCCAATCAATTTATAAACTAAAATGAGTCGAAGTTGTGAAATCTTCTTCATTTTTTCTCTTCTTCTACCTTATCCCTCTCCCGTAAAAATCACAAACCCTCTGCTCCTAAAAAGAGCAGAGGGTTACACTTTACTTCAACGATTCAGGTGATACCGTCACGTCCGGTACGTCGAGACGTTGCTGACGTAAACGATAAATCCGAGCGATGTTCTGAATGACGACTTTTGAGACCGCATAGGTCGGAACTGCCAAGATGACACCGATGATGCCACCGATTTTCCCGGCAACGAGCAAAACGATGATGATCGTCAAGGGATGGACCTTGAGTGTTTTTCCTTGAACGTAAGGAGAAATCAAGTTCGATTCGATTTGTTGCGCGACGACGATCGTGATGATCGCATAGACCGCTTTGATCGGATCATCAATGAATCCGACAATGACTGCCGGGACGGCACCGATGTAAGGTCCAAGATACGGGATGATGTTCGTCACCGTACAGAATAAGGCAAGTAATAACGCATATTGAATGTCAGCAATGAAAAAGCCGATCAAGGACATCACACCGACGCAGATTGAGACGATGACCTGTCCGTTGACGTAATGCTTCACTGTCACGTGCATGTCGTGCAGAATTTTACGCGTTTCCGTTTCGTAGCTACGCGGTAACAATTTCACGACGGAGTCAGGGAATTTATACCCGTCAAGCAACATATACACTAAGATGAACGGCACTAAGACGATGATTAAGACCGTCGAAGAGATGACACCGAAAATCGTTCCAACGGACGTCGAGACGGACTTGAAGACGGTACCGACATACGATGTTGCTTCATTCGTCCACTTATCAAATAAATCTGTATTCTCATGTACCCAGGTCGAGATAAAACGATTGTCCATCAGCTGATCGCGTAAATTTAACGTTTGATCACGCAATTCGATGACGAGCGTCGGAATGCTCGTTGCAAAATCTGTCACCTGCTCAACTAAGATCGGTCCGATTGAAGCGACGGCGATCGTCAGGATCGTGATGAAACCAAGTAAAACGATCAACACGGCAAGACCACGTTTCTTGACTCGTTTTTGCAACGCATCTACGATCCCAAGCGTGAAGTAATAGAAAATACCCGCAATAATGAGCGGTGGGAAGATCAATGCCAGCATGACTTTTATCGGCTGGAATAAAAATGAGATCTTTGTACCGACCCAGATGACAAGAAAAATCACTAATACCCAAATTAATGCTTTAAACCATTTGTTTCGTAACAAATCCACCTAGCATATCCTCCTCATACCTATTCGTCAGCCGACTTTTTCCTCGGTGACGTCTTCGAGACGTTGGCGCTCCATCTGTCCCCAGTTTCCTCGACCAGTCAAGAATTGAATCAATCCACCTAGTTTGAAGAAGACTAAAATCGGACGGTACCAGAACGACTCGGTCAAGGACCATAAATACAACCGAATCAATTCTTTGACGTTCTTGAATCGGTGCATCGTCCACTCTTCCAATAATACGGCACCTGCTGATAATAAGGAACCATAGAGTAAAGCGACGACCAATAAGACGATACCAAATTCAAAGTTAAGCGTCCCGACGAGCAGGTTGAGCGGAATAATGAAATATCCGATCAGTTCAACGATAGGTCCGAGTAATTCAATCAAAAAGAAATATAGCATCGAAACGCCACCAACAGAACCATACTTCGGATTACCGATCATGCGCTTATGGGTCCAGAGCGTCTCAGCTAGCCCACGGTGCCAACGTGTTCGTTGTGACCGTAATACTTCCATTGACTCCGGAGCTTGCGTCCAGCAGACTGGTGCCGGAACGTACTCGATGCGTTTATCGAGTTTATTTTCCTTCATGTATCGGTGCAAACGAACGACAAGTTCCATGTCCTCGCCGACAAGTCCTTCCTTGTATCCACCTGCCTGGACAACGATGTTCTTTTGGAACAGACCGAACGCACCAGAGACAATCAATAAAATGTTGAAACGGCTAAGTCCAAGGCGACCAAATAAGAATGCTCGGAAATATTCAATCATCTGCATCAAGACGATCCGTTGTTTTGGTGTCCGAATCTCGACGATTTCACCACCTTCAATCGTACAGCCATTGACGAGGAAGATTGAACCGCATGTCGCGACGACCTCTTCGTCGGACTCGACGATCGGTTTCATGACTTTTAATAGGGCATCCCGCTCTAAAATCGAATCCGCGTCAAGCGAGCAGAAATACGGATAACTGGAATGGTCGATACCGGCATTCAAGGCATCCGCCTTTCCACCATTCTCTTTATCGATAACGATCAAACGACTATCGATCCGCGAACGGTAGACTTGTTTGACCGGCTTCGAACCAATTAGAATCCTCGGATAGCGGATTTCCTTCTCCAGCTCATACGATCGGAACAATTCGTCCATCGTTCCGTCCTTTGAACCATCATTGATGACGATGACTTCATGCTCCGGATAGTCAAGTGCTAGCAAAGCTTGGACACTCGAGACGATCGTATATTCCTCATTGTACGCTGGTACAAGGATACTGACCGGCCGTGTATAGAGAGAGCGCATCAGTGGCAAGTAAGAGCTCTCTTTCCGACGGAAGCGTTGCCGTCGCACCATTTGAGCTGAAATCAGGTAAAGCATCGAATAGAACACGATGACGAGTAACATATAAATCAACACTGTCCATGAAAGGACTTCAATAATGGCTTGGATTGTCTCAGACGACATGATGTTTCATCTCCTTTGCCAACCGTTCTGTAGCTTTTTGACGCGCATAGCGGTCGGGGTGTGTACTTGATACCTTTGCCAATTGTTCGATCCCGCCACAAGCAAGCAGCGCATCAAAGGCAGCCGTCCGGACCCACCACGATCGACTACCGACAAACGGTAAGATCGCTGGTATCGCATCGGCTGGAACGACATGTTCTAGGAAACGAAGGGCAAGCATTTGCTCAACCCAACTTGATTCTTCTTCCAAGTAAGGCACATATAACTTCCAGTCCTCCTCAAGCCCGATTCGCGTGAGCGCACGAAGGGCACGTTTTCGGATTTCCGGATTTTCATCTGTCGTCTTGTCACGAACGAGTGCGATATAACGTGTCTCATCGCGATCAAAGATCAACTGAAGGATCGCTAACTTAAAGGACAGTGTCAATTCTTCAAACGCAGCCACCCATTCCTCTAAGTCTTGACTACGACCGACCGCAAGAATCGCACCGAAGAAACTAATCCCATTTTCTTGCTTGGCGATGGCGATCGCATCTTGCGGTGATAGTGAGACGAGGGTCCGAACGATGACATCGCTCTCTTCTTTTTCAATCGTGTTTCCCCAACGCGCATGAATCATCGGTGCGACTGCTACCAAACGGAATTGAGAGACGGCCTCATAAGCGTTCAAGCGACGGTCAATCCGGCGATGCTTCAATTGTTGTTCGTAATAGGCATGCATATTAGCAGCGACAAAAGCTTGCACTCGTTCGAGATGTGCCGGTGTTGCTGTTAAGTTGGATAGTGCGAAGAGTTCAAGCTCAGCTAAATCCTCGTTTCCTTTTTGAACCGTCGGCATGTCCTGACGTTCACCTGTCGCATAGTCGTAGATGTCATCTCGAAAGACAAGTTGCCAATCGCTACGGGCATGCTCGCGGTTGGCACGTTTTCGTTTTTGAACGACGAGATAGACCAATGCTCCAACTTGTAAGAAAACGAGTACAACGATAAATACTAGAATCGCCTGCATCATCGGCCATCCTCAACTTTTCGGATCCACGCGCGGAATTCTTCGATTTTTAACGGAAGGGTCATAATGTAATCAACACCTCGGTCAATCGCAAGAACATGATCGCGTTCACGGTTGTACATCGAAATCATCATCGATTGGAACGGTGCGACACTCTGATGTTTTGCTCGCAGTAGTAATTCCAGCCCATCTGCTCGTGGTAATGCTGACGTAAACACGAGTAAGTACGGACGGGATGCTACGTACTCGTCAAGGAATGTCTCTGCTCGTTCGAATGTTACGAACCGTTCGAAGCGTTCCGTCAGTTCCCGTTCCATCATCCGACGGATATGCGGATCTTCCGTTACGACGACGACATCCGCGATATGATGGATTTTTTTATAACGCGCTAGCCGGTCAAGGACAAGCTCCCGCGATAGTGTCGCCGGTAGAATTTCTCGCGCATTTTCTAAACCATAGAAAGAAGTCTCTGTATTAAAATACACGACGGGAATTCGTTCCTCGATGACAGGTTCGCTTGCGAGAACGACATCGGCATAAGAAATGTCCGTCCGCACGCACCATCCCTCTTCAATCAATCCGTTGACCGCCTCCGGCATTTGTCCGACTGTGTGCACGAACAAGGTATTCGTCGACGATTGCCGGACGGTTTCTTCCGTCCATTCAATCGTCGAACTGACCTCACGATCTTGACTTGTTGATTCAAACGACTGATTGATTAATTTCCACATCTCTTCACGTCGCATTTAATTTCCTCCCTCAGTGAATGCTTTTTTCATCGTCCGATAGACAGGTTTCAGTTCTTCTCGCTGTTGCGGATTCGTCCACTCTGCCCAGTTGTAGAAACCACGATCTTTTTCAGGGATACGTGTCTCACCGACTTGACCTGTGACTTCGATTCCTTCCGTAATCATCTTCGCTTCTAATCCATCTTTCCAGAAGTCACCGATGATTTCATGTTTACTAGGGTCTCGCATATTCAAGACCATCCATGGAATACGGAGCTCTACGGTTGGTTTCGTGATATCTGAGATATCTGTCAAGATATCGTCTGGTTCTCCTTCATGTAGAACACCCGTGTCCCACTTTACGGCTGGTTTGACGATTTTTTTCGTCACCGGGTCGCGTCTTGCATAATCGAGCATTTGATAAATTGGAACGAACTTACCGCTGTCTTTTTGATCAGACGGTGGTTTTACCATCTCAAACGGCATCTTGAGACCATAGTGATAACGGAAGATATCATAACGAGCATCGACATCGATGCGCGCCTTCTGATCGATCGTCAGGCGATATTCCGCTCCTTCATCAAGCATCAACGGACCGACTTTCGTATTCCCATCGTTTGGTTTCGTCGATAGCGCAAGTGTCGTCGGCTCTGCTTTTTTCCGGTCGATACGCAAATAGAGATAGGCTTCGTCGGATGTCATATATATCGCTTGATCCTTATTTTCAGCGACTGGTGCATACCCTTTCCAATCATCCAATTTCCCGTCAATGACGATATCTGAACGCAGGAAACCAAGCATACCGAAATGTTGTTCGCTCGTCTGGACATTCGACCAACGGGGACGCGTATTGGCATCATCATAATCCATCGTGTTCCACGTCCGCTTGAACCATTCATCTTGCCAGATGAAGACGAGTCCACCGGCTGTTTTGACGTCTTTAATGTCTTGATAGAGTTGTGCGACGAGTTCGCCTTGTTTCTTCTCACTGACATGCCCTTGATCGAAACCATTTGGTCCGAGGTGCGTCTTCCCGCGAGAACTCGGAATTCCGAATTCTGATACAAGTAGCGGCATATCATGATAATCCTTCATCTTCTTCAAGTAACGGGCATACGATTCAGATCCTTTGTCCGTTTTTTGACTGTACTCTTCCTTGATGAACGAAGGATAGTATGGATAGATGTGGTAAGACGCGAACAAGCCACCCGGGAAATCCTTCGTTGCTTTTAAGTGATTGAAATCAATGGAAACGAGGTCCTGTTCTTCCTCAATCTCTTTTGGGTGTTTCAACGGATCCGTCGTCGGCCAGTTCGTCGAACCGATTGGTCGTGTTGTACCGTACTCTTTGATTTCGTGTGCAGTCGCCGTATCCATCCGACCTGCTAACCACGATTCGAAAGGAGACGCTTCTTTCGTCGTCGTTACGTATTGTCCTTCGAAACGTGTTCCTTTGTTCTTTTTATTTGTTTCAACGACAGCTTCCGGTAACCATTCGATTCCGAAGACGAATGCTGAAACGTATTGTGAGACGTCTGAAGTGTATGTTCCGGAAGCATGACCAACAACTTCTTTAACGACTGCGTTTCCATGAATGACATCAACCATTCGTTTTGCTTCCGTATCTGTCATCTTCATGAACTTTGGATCGAATGCATTTTTTAGTTCCTCGAACGGCTTCTCTTCGACCCACATGCCTTGCATGAGATAAATCGGTTGTTTCGCCTGTTCGTTGTAAGCTTTTAATGCATCGTAAAAAGCAGGAGGGTGCAACGTGTACACACGAATCGTATTGACCCCCATCGCTCCGATTTCCTTCAACCAACGATCATATTCGTTTCGGCTGATGGCATGTTCCCCAGGAAATGCACCTGGTCGACCAAGTCCAATGTTGACACCCTTAACGAAGTACGGCTTCCATTCACCATCTAGATACATCTCAAGTGTGTCCTGTCCTTCACGAGCTCGGGTCCGCAACTCTTGGTTACCGACCTTCGTTTTTGAAAGTGGTTTGACTTTCGCAGTTTGTGTCGAGATCCGTTTCGTATCCTCAAGAATCCGCGTCAGCGTCGGGGCGTAAATCTTCCAGAAGAACGCCGATTCACTTTCCGCGCTATCGAGGATGAACTGTTTGCGGAACCAATCGAGACCACTGTATCGATAATAACGTGGGATATCCGCGACGTCCGTATAATCACCAGCAAAATAGTGACCACTTCCTTGCGTGACATACGCTGGAAACTCAAGCGGCAACTGGTATTTTCGAAGCATTGCTTGTGTCTGTTTCGAAGGGTTCCAAGAGAAATGCGCTTGTTGTTTCCCGCCATCTAGTTCAAGAATCTCGAACCAGTAGTTATAACGGACCTCATCTTTTGCATTCCCCTTATTTTGATCCCACTTGTAAAGTAAAGGAGTGTCATCATTGACGAAAAAAGCTTTTTCGGTCGAATCATTAATAAAAACATAACCCGGACCTGATAGTTTGAACTCTTTTTCTTTCGCTTGTGTTTTTAATTGAGCTACGACGTTTTTCTCAAGACCTTGCAGTTTTGTTAAATCTGGGAAAAATCGACCGATCCATCCTGTCCAAGCCGTCCCGAATAATTGTCGAAACGCATTGGACCGCTCGACTGACGTCGGACTTGCTGCTGTATTAAATTCCGCCACGACGGTTTTCCCTTTCGAAATCGCTTCAGTTGCGAGCTCGACGTCTTCTGTCGTCAAGCCACCACGATGTTCTTTTTTCCCGTTGACGTCATATGATTTTCCGTACGTATCCGTAAACAACAGCACATCTGCTTTAGAGGCTTGTCGTAACATTTTTTTACCTTGTGTACCATCATAACGGTTGATGTAGTCCGAATACGTATAATCTTGCCCTTGCGTATTTCGGATCTTTAAGTGATTCAATAACCACGTCGTTCCGGCATGCTCTCGCTCTTCCGTTCCGTTCGTGTAATCAAATAGCGCAATGTTTAATGTCTTTTCCTGCTTCAAGAACCAAATGGCAAATGGTGTCAGAACGAGTAAGACGACGATTGCGAACGTCCATTTATAACGCCTCATATTGGCATAGCCTCCCACTAGAACAATTTGTTCCTATCATTGTAACGTGAATCAAATGATGTTCATATAATGGAAATCAAAAATGTTGTAAGGAAATAATTAGATACTATTTTTAGATTACTTTAAACCCTCATAAAAAAAACGTCCTGCTCTCCTATTGTAGGAGAACAAAACGTTTCATTTTTTACAGAAGACGATAAATCGCTTCCCATGCGGCATCGACGCCTTCTCCTGTCTCAGATGAGAAAGGAATTAAGGTATCTTGACCATCAAATTGCAATTTACGTTTGATTGCCGCGATATGTTTATCACGTTGACTCTTTTTGATTTTATCGAGTTTTGTCGCAACGACGATGACCGGTAGATCGTAATACTTCAAGAAATCGTACATCGTCACGTCATCCGCAGACGGATCATGTCGGATGTCGACGAGCTGTACGACACCTTTGAGGATTTCACGTTGTGTGAAGTACTTCTCCATCATCTTGCCCCACGCTTCACGCTCCGTCTTCGAGACTTTCGCATACCCGTAACCCGGTACATCGACGAACATGACTTCATCATTGATGTTAAAGAAGTTCAAAGTTTGCGTTTTACCTGGTTTCGAAGATGTCCGCGCGAGTGCTTTTCGCTGAACCAGTTTATTGATGAAAGAGGACTTTCCGACATTCGATCGCCCTGCGAGTGCCACTTCTGGCAACAATGGCTCCGGATAATGTTCCGGGTTTACGCCACTCGTAATAAAATCAGCTTTATAAATTTTCATGTTACTCTCCTTTTAATGCATGTTCGAGCACTTGCTCCATCGTCGCGACCGGAATGAATTCCATTCCTGCGCGGACGCTTTCCGGGATATCATCGATGTCCCGCGTATTATCTTGTGGTAGAAGAACGGTCGTCAAGCCCGCACGATGTGCTGCGAGTGACTTTTCCTTTAGTCCACCGATCGGTAAGACCCGTCCACGTAGTGTGATTTCACCTGTCATCCCGACGTCCCGGCGAACTGGACGCTTCGTCAAGGCGGAAATCAGTGCTGTTGCCAGTGTGATACCAGCAGATGGACCATCTTTTGGTACTGCACCTTCAGGGACGTGGATGTGGATGTCTTGCGTTTCGTAGAAGTTCGGTTCGATGCCAAGGGACGTCGCATTTGCTCGGACGAAGCTGTACGCAGTCTGAGCGGACTCTTGCATGACGTCACCGAGTTTCCCGGTTAACTGCAGTTTCCCTTTACCCGGAGCAAGACTGACTTCGATCGTCAACGTATCGCCCCCAAAAGCAGTATACGCTAAACCAGTCACTGCGCCAATCATATCTTCTAGCTCGCCTTGACCATAACGGTAGATCGGTTTACCTAGGAAATCATCTAGATTACGCTTCGTTACCGTCACCCGCTTCTTCTCACCCATCGCGATTTGTTTTGCTGCTTTCCGGCAAAGTGAGCCGAGGACACGTTCAAGATTACGGACACCGGCTTCTCGTGTATAACGACGAACTACTTCTTCTAGCGCGTCTGCTTTGACCGTCAATTGACTCTTTTTCAGACCGTGTTCAGCAAGTTGCTTCGATAATAGATGACGAACGGCAATTTCCGTCTTCTCTTGTTCCGTATAGCCACCAATCTGAATCAGTTCCATTCGGTCGAGCAACGGTCCTGGGATGTTCGAGACATCATTTGCTGTCGCAATGAAGAGGACATTTGATAAATCGAACGGTTCTTCGATGTAGTGATCGGAGAAGCTGTTGTTTTGTTCCGGATCAAGAACTTCAAGCATCGCGGACGATGGGTCACCACGGAAGTCATTTGACATCTTATCAATCTCATCCAGTAAGAAGACCGGGTTGTTCGTTCCTGCTTGTTTTAAACCGCGGATGATTCGACCTGGCATCGCACCGATATACGTCCGGCGATGTCCACGGATCTCCGCTTCATCGCGCACGCCACCAAGTGAGACGCGGACAAACTTCCGCTCGAGCGCTGTTGCGATGGAGCGAGCAAGCGACGTTTTCCCGACCCCCGGAGGACCAGAAAGACAGAGAATCGGACCCCGTAGCGAATCCGTCAATTGACGAACAGCGAGATACTCAAGAATTCGTTCTTTGACCTTTTCTAGACCGTAATGATCCTTTTCGAGCTGTTCCGAAGCTGCTGAAACGTTCAAGAAATCATCGGTTGCTTCGTTCCACGGTAACGAGAAGAACCACTCGAGATAGTTGCGGATGACACCATGTTCCGGACTTGTCGCCGGTACGACAGCTAAACGACTGATTTCCTTCTCGACGTTCGCAACCGTCGTTTCCGGTAAATCAAGCATGGACAGTTGCTCCCGGTATTTCGTCGCATCGCTTTCAACGGATGCCGACTCGCCACCGAGTTCTTGTTGAATCGTCTTCAATTGTTCCCGCAAGTAATACTCGCGTTGCGATTGTTCAATCGTCTTCTTCGTCCGTTCACGCATCTCACGTTCGAGTTCGACGACTTCATATTCATGTTTCATGACGTCAAGCAACATCAATCCCCGTTCGACCGGATCCTGTTGTTCGAGGAACTCCTGTTTCTTCGAGATATCGATCGGTAACTTCGACGTGATATAGTCCGTCAATGAGTCGAGACGTTCATAGGTCTCGAACCGACGACGCTCATCTGTTCCGATGCCTTTGATACGAGAGACGAGTTGACCGAACTGTTCTTTAATTAGACGAACGAGCGCTTCTTGTTTCGCCCCTTTGATGTCCATCTTCTCGATTGGTTCGATGACTGCTTGATATCCTTCGTCCGTCTCCTCAACGTTTTCAATCCGGACGCGTTCCTTCCCGATAACACGAACACGAACTGTATCATTCCCAAGTTCACTCATCTTCGCGATTTGAACAAGTGTACCGACCTGATGCAACCCGTCGACAGACGGCTCTGCTTCTGGATCACGTTGCGTGACGACGACGAGATCGATCTCGTGTTCCTTTGATGCAAGTAAGGCTTTTAAGGATACCGGACGCCCGACATCAATCGTCAATCCGATCAACGGATACGCGACGACACCGCGTAACGGTAAAAGTGGATATTGTTTTTTCTTCATTCGAATTCCTCCTAAACAAAAAGACTCGGAAAGGCGTACAAGTAGCCTCCGAGCCGATTTGTCACGGTGTTACGCCGTTTCTTTTTCTTTCCCATGTTCAATTGTACCATCTTTCAACTCAAGCGTTGGACCGCGCTTACCAGTCAACGTTTCTGCTGTAATGATGACTTTCGCGATGTCTTCACGCGATGGAATTTCGAACATGATATCTAGCATAGTTTCTTCGATGATTGAACGAAGACCACGCGCACCTGTTTTACGTTCGATTGCGAGCTTCGCAATCTCAAGAAGTGCATCTTCCGTGAAGTCGAGTTCGACATCATCAAGTTGAAGCATTTTCTTATATTGTTTCACGAGGGCGTTTTTCGGTTTCGTCAAGATTTGAACGAGTGCCTCTTCATCGAGTGGCTCGAGTGTTGCCATGACTGGCAAACGACCGATGAACTCAGGAATCAAACCAAACTTTTGAAGATCTTCTGGCAATGCGGCTGCTAGAATTTCTTTTTGTGTGAGGTTACGGTTCTCTGAATCGTTTCCGAAGCCGATGACTTTTTTACCGAGACGACGTTTGATCGACTGATCGATACCATCGAATGCTCCACCAACGATGAACAAGATATTCGTCGTATCGATTTGGATGAATTCTTGATGCGGATGTTTGCGTCCACCTTGTGGCGGTACACTTGCAACAGTTCCTTCCAAAATCTTCAGCAAGGCTTGTTGAACACCCTCACCAGAAACATCACGTGTAATTGACGGATTTTCTGATTTACGAGCGATCTTATCGATCTCATCAATGTAGATGATTCCTTTTTCAGCCTTCTCGACATCATAGTCCGCTGCTTGGATGAGTTTCAACAGGATGTTCTCGACGTCTTCACCGACATAACCGGCTTCCGTCAAACTTGTTGCATCTGCAATCGCAAACGGTACGTTTAAGATACGTGCCATCGTTTGGGCAAGAAGTGTCTTACCGCTACCTGTTGGACCGATCATGACGATGTTTGATTTTGAGAGCTCGACATCATCTGCGCGACCACCAGCATTGATTCGTTTGTAGTGATTATACATCGCTACAGATAACGATTTTTTCGCTTTTTCTTGACCGATGACATAATCGTCAAGTGTCGTACGAATTTCATGCGGTTTTGGAACATTCTTCAGCTCGACTTCTTCTTCTGTACCGAGTTCTTCCTCTACGATTTCATTGCAGAGTTCGATACACTCGTCGCAAATGTAAACGCCAGGTCCAGCAACAAGTTTGCGTACTTGTTCTTGTGTCTTTCCACAGAAAGAACATTTTAGCTGACCTTTTTCTTCGTTGAATTTAAACATAAAGGTCCACCCCTTTAACGTGGAAATTGTATGGACGCCTGTAGCATCCCGTCTCACGTTTTACTATTTATGATTGTAGCATGAACAAGGAAAGTCTTTCAAATCCTGGACGAACGATTTACAGTTTGATGTCCTGAACCAAGGATTGTTTGTCCTTGTTTGACCTATCGTACAAAAAAATCGACTCCAAGACCAGAAATTGGGCTTGAAGTCGATCGAAAACCATGAAATGGCTTATTTTGCTTTTGCGTTGTCGACGAGAACATCGATAGCTTTACGGAATTGAAGGTCGCCTTTAAGCGTTTCAAGACCACCTTGTGGTGCAAGCATCGTTTCAAGTTGATCTGCAGGGATGTTGTAGAGTTCTGACATTGATTGAAGTTCAGTTTGTGTTTCCTCATCTGTTACTTCGATTTTTTCGTCAGCAACGATTTGCTTAAGGACGAGACGTGCCTTAACGCGCTCTTCCGCTTGCTCTTTCATTTCAGAACGCATTGCCTCTTCTGTCGTTCCAGTCAACTGGAAGTACATGTTGAGGTCGATGCCTTGTGATTGAATACGTTGTGTGAACTCTTGAACCATACGCTCGACTTCGTTTTCGACCATGACTTCTGGAAGATCAACTGTCGCGTTTTTCGTAGCCGCTTCGACTAACTCATCGCGCATTGAAGCATCAGCTTCTTGTTTGCGTGTGTTTTCGAGACGCGTACGGATTTTTGTTTTCAACTCGTCGAGTGAAGAAACTTCTTCATCCATCTCTTTTGCGAACTCATCTGTCAATTCAGGGAGCTCTTGCGCTTTGACTTCATGGATTGTTACTTTGAATGTAACTGGTTTTCCAGCGAGTGATGCTTCGTGGTATTCCTCTGGGAATGTCACTTCAAGATCTTTTTGCTCGCCAGTTTTTAAACCGATCATTTGCTCTTCGAATCCAGGAATGAAGTTTCCAGAACCGATGACGAGTGAGTAGTTCTCAGCAGTTCCGCCGTCGAATTGGTTTTCCCCATCGAAACCTGCGAAGTCGAATACGACTGTATCGCCATTCTCGATGACGCCATCTTCTTTAACGACGAGTTCTGCACCGCGTTCTTGCAATGTTTTGAGTTCAGCGTCGACGTCTTCGTCAGTAACGTTCGTTTCAACTGCTGTGTACTCAAGACCTTTGTACTCACCGAGTGTAGCTTCTGGCTCGATGACGAACGTGATTTTGAATTCGACTGGCTTGCCTTTTTCGAGTGTTTCAACGTCGATGTTTTCAAGCGCGATTGGCTCGATTCCTGATTCGACGACTGCACCTTCGATTGTGTCCTTATAAAGGATATCGAGTGCATCTTGGTACAGTGCTTCTTCACCGTACATTTTGTTGAACATTGCGCGTGGCATTTTTCCTTTACGGAAACCTGGTGTGTTCAAAGTCTTAACGACTTTCTTGAACGCTTGGTCTACCGCTTTATCAAATGCTTCAGCAGGCGCTTCATACGTGAGGACGCCGAGGCTACCTGATTGTTTTTCCCATTTTGCAGTCATGCTGAGTCCCTCCAAAATTGTCAATTAGCGTACATGTGTGTACAACAAGTCACATTATAGCACAATCGTTCTGACGATTACCACTGTTGAACGAATCGTTTCCAGATGTCTCAATCGAAGTAAATCTGCTCGAATGCGATGACTTCCGGATAGAGGATATGCACCCCCTGATATAATCGCTTCGCTAGCGGACTCAAGTCACGTTCCGGCTCTTCTTTTTCAAACGACAGACCGGCTAGTTCTTCGCATGCGAGAAGCCACTTCTCCATATCCGACCCGATTGCTTCTCGTTCTTCAAGATGAATCAACTGGTCCGAACGTAAGACGAGCAAGGCTCGAAAAGGATCCATTTTTTCTAATGTATGCATCGATGCGAGTAACGCTTGTTGTTCCTGTTGATGCGCAATCAGCACTTCTTCTAAATCTTGACGCGTCGAGATCGTCCAGTGTACATCTAAATGTGGCACATAAATGTCTGCCGGATAGGACAGATGCTCAATCACACTTCCTAATAACTGATCGATGACGAGTAGGCTTTGATGTTCTGTATCCTGAGCACGAAGATACTTGTGTGTGATGTAGTCAAAGAGCGCAGGTGTCCGTTCGAATTCAGCACCAGCCAAATGGCGCATTTGTTCGACCCAGCTTCCATGTTGCAACACATGCATCAACGCCGTTCCGGAAGTTACAGTACTCTGAGTAACATTGTTTTTTTGAACCGGTGTCGTCTTTTGTTCTCGCACCGTCATCCGCTGTTTGATCTCGTCTAACCGAAGCGCAAGTCCATACGGCAGATACGGTGACGCCGAGCGTAGAGCGAGCTTCATTGGATACCGTTCTCCGAGTTCATAAAGAAAGAGTGCGAGCACTTGCTCCACACCCTCGACTTCAAGAAAACGTTCTGCTACAGTTTCGTATCGTTCACGGTCATGCAGTAATAGCGGTTGAATGACATAGAGTCGGTATAATACGTCTTCTCCTGTCAATTGGTCAGTCTCTAATTCCTTGACCAGCCGTTCCTGTTCAGATGCGGGCAAACGGAGGATGCGCACTCGTTCCGCTTCTAATTCGTGTTCCATCCAGCGGGATGTCCCCATTTTCCGACACTCCTTTTAATTCACTGTTCAGTTTGTGAATGGATCAAGCAATGATGTCCAGTTCGTGATCGCCTCTTGTAATTTCCCTGCTTGTTCGATGCCAAGACGATTTAATGTATCGAGAGAGACGTCTGTTTCAAGAAGTCGTGTGATATCTTCTGATTGATTCACGAACTGCTCGAGCTTTGCACTTAAATTTTGTAACTCTTGCGGTGGATTTTCAAGTCCCGCCAATCGTTGGTCGATTTGGTCCAGCTCTTGATTGAACTGATCAATCGTTCCGTTTTCCTTTAACTTTTCGACTTGTTGGTCGAGCGCTTGCTCCGGATTCGTGGATTCGCGTGCTTTCGCAGCCGCTTCATTCAAAGAAGAAGATAAGTCTGACGTGACTTGTGCCGTATCTTTCGCAATCCCTTGAAGTTCTCCAGCATAATCGACACTATTTTTCACATCGTTGACCTGTTGTTTTGCATCATCAACTGTATTTGAAATCTCACTACACCCTACAAGAAACGTACTGAGTAACAGGACTGTACCAACTTTCTTCCACATCGCTTTCATCCCTTTCGAGTTCATGATACCTTAATTATAAACGAAAATTGAAATAAAAAAAAGAGACCGCCCTCGTAAGGGCAGTCTCTATTTTAATTATAGCGTCCCAAGAGGGATTCGAACCCCCGACCGACGGCTTAGAAGGCCGTTGCTCTATCCTGCTGAGCTATTGGGACGTGTCAACACGAATAAACTATACTAGAACAATTCTTTCGTGTCAATCACATTACAAAGATTGCATTTATTTTATTACAAAAATGTTCCGTCGAGGTGAAGTGCATTGACGCGATCCCCGTTCATGTCAAGAAAATCGACAGAATAGCGGTCTTGTTCTACTTCAAGAATCGCATACGTCTTGTCTGGGCGATGGCGTGGCATCCGAATCGATCCTGGATTGATGAATAACACACCATCCCGATACTCCGCCTTCGCAACATGAGAATGACCATACAAAACGATATCAGCTTGCTTTTCGTTCGCATGATGTTGCAAGACATCTAGGCTATATTTGACGTCCTGACGATGTCCGTGGACACAGAGGACCTTATGCTCGTCCATTTCCGACGTGACTTCTTCCGGGAAATCGTGTCCATAATCACAGTTCCCCCGTACAACACGATATGGATATAACGATTCAATGTCGCGTGTCAATTGAGAGTCTCCACAATGAAAAGCCAAATCCACGTCCTGATGCCGTTCGAATATCGTAAGCAGTTCTTGTTCTAGTCCATGGCTATCACTAACGATCAACGCTCTCATTTTCATCACACTCCTAGGAAAGTAGTTAAGTCCTGTTCGAGCTTGCGCAATGCATTGCCACGATGACTGATCATCGCTTTTTCTTCTTTCGTCAACTCAGCAGCCGTTTGTCCACTTGCCGTGACGAACAATGGGTCATAACCGAAACCGTTCGATCCCGTTGCTTCAAAACCGATTCGCCCTTCCATTGTTCCTCGTACCGTCAATGTTTCGCCTGTTGGTTTTGCTAGCGCGAGTACACAAACGAAGCGTGCCGTCCGCTCCTCTTCCGGAACACCTTCTAACTTTTCAAGTAGTAGAGCGTTGTTCGCTGCATCCGACTTTTCAAGACCCGCGAAGCGTGCCGAGTAGACACCTGGAGCGCCATCTAAAGCATCGACTTCAAGACCTGAATCGTCAGCAAGTACTGCGTGACCAAAGTAGGCTGCTGCTTCTGTTGCTTTTAAGAGTGCATTCTCCTCGAATGTTTCACCTGTCTCATCCGTTTCTTTAGCATCCGAATGATCGAGTAACGACTCGACTGTATAGCCGAGACGCCCAAGCATGCTTTCGAGTTCCTTCACTTTACCAGCGTTATGTGTTGCGACGATGACTTTCATTTATGTTCCCCCACTTCTTCTCCTACATACCACCACGAAACACCGAGTGCCTCGCGACCGGCTTCAATCAGTTCCTTAATACCTTTTTCCCCAAGTTCGAGCATTTCGAGCATCTCTTGACGGGAAAAGGTCGACTCTTCTCCTGTTGCTTGCATCTCGACGATTTTACCGGATGAGGTCATGACGAGATTGAAGTCGACTTCAGCTGCAGCATCCTCTTCGTAGCATAAATCAAGTAAGGCATTCGATTCGACAATTCCAACTGAGATGGCGGCGATGCCCTCTTTGATTGGTGTATCGGTCAGTTTTCCCGCTTGAATCAGTTGATCGATAGCTCGAACGAGTGCTAAAAATCCACCGGTGATCGATGCTGTTCGTGTTCCGCCATCAGCTTGAATGACGTCACAATCGATCCAGATCGTCCGTTCACCAAGTTTTTCTAAATCGACGACCGCTCGAAGCGATCGGCTAATGAGACGTTGGATTTCCATCGTCCGTCCCGTTTGTTTGCCGCGAACGGCTTCTCGTGCAGTCCGCTGAGCGGTTGCCCGCGGTAACATCGAATATTCCGCATTGATCCAGCCTTGGCGTTTTCCACGTAGAAATGGTGGTACCCTTTCCTCGACGGTCGCCGTGCAGAGGACTTTCGTATCACCCAGTTCAATCAAAATCGAACCTTCCGCGTGTTTATTGATGTCAACTGATAACTGTACTGGACGGAGATCGTCCGCCGTTCGTTGGTCTGTCCGCATTTAATCTTCCTCCGTTCCAAGGACGATGCGCTCCGCATGAATGGGCTGATCGAGCCAGTCCGTTGCAATTTGGTCGAATGAGCGGATATCGCCTGTCGCGTAATAACGATGTTCTGGTGTTTGTGTCACATCTGCTGAAATCGTGTTGTAGTCAAGTAGTGCTGCTACTTCGAGTGCGGTTTCATCCCCTGAAGAGATGAGTTGAACGCCTGGTCCGATGACCCGTCCAATGACATCTGCTAAGAGCGGATAATGGGTGCACCCGAGTATTAGTGTATCCATATCGTAATTCATTAAAGGTCGTAGCGTATTCGCAACGACACGTTCGACGTATGCGCCATCCGTTTGCATCGACTCGACGAGCGGAACGAATGGCGGGCACGCTAACGATTCAACGACAACTTGTCCTTCGACATGTCGTAACGCCTTCTCGTAGGAATTACTTGTAATCGTCATTTTCGTTCCGATGACACCGATTCGTTTCGTACGTGTCACCTTGACTGCTGCACGGGCACCCGGATCGATGACACCGATGACAGGTATATTTAAACGTTCTCGCGCTTCTTTTAAGACGACAGCCGTAGCTGTATTACAGGCGATCACGATCAATTTCACATCTTGTTGTACGAGATAATCAATCATCTCCCACGTAAACTCACGAATCTCTTCTTCTGGACGCGGACCATACGGACAACGTAGTGTATCCCCGACATAGATGATTCGCTCATGGGGCAACTGTCGCATCAATTCACGTGCGACCGTCAATCCACCGACTCCGGAATCCAGTACTCCAATCGCTCGATTCACTCTTCTCCACCTCTTTCTCTCAATCTTATGGTAACAAAAAAGGACGACGGTGCAAGACCGGCGTCCGAGAATGTACGATTACAGGATTACTGAGCAAGACCTTCGCTAGTCAGCATATCTGAAAGAGTCGTGATTGCTTCAGAAGCATCGTCACCGTTTGCAACGATTTTGATATCTGAATCTTTCGCGATTCCGAGTGAAAGAACACCCATGATTGACTTCAAGTTGACAGTCTTTCCGTTGTATTCCAAGTTGATGTCTGATTGGAATTTAGATGCTGTGTTGACGAGCTGAGTAGCGGGACGAGCGTGAATGCCTGAATCCGCGATGACTTTGAATGTTTTTTCCATGATTAAGAAATCTCCCTTCACTAATAACGTACTAGTGAGTCGTTTTCGAATATGTGAACTCATTATCAAATGATAACGGATTCGAATCGATTCTGCAAGGAATTTTTATATGTCTCACTCCATGGGAATGCTTTCCCGGCACGATTGATTTGTACCATCGATGTCCGTCCTGTGAACATCAGTTCACCCTGCTCATCAAATGCCGCATAATGGACGTCACACGATGCACTTCCGACATGTACTGGGTACGCATAGACGGCGAGACGTGTCCGTGGATACACTTGGCGAATGTAATTACACTGGGCATCCGCAACGACGATGATCCCGTCTTCTGCAAGCGAGTATCCGGTCTCCTCTAACATCAATGTCCGAACGTCCTCGAAATAGACGAACGGTACCCGGTTATTCATATGACCATAGGCATCCGTCTCTGCAAAACGAACAGCGACGTCGAGTCGTGTTCCATGTTTCATTTGTTCAAGCCATGATTCGAGTTCTGGAATATAAGCTGGTACGCGCACAATCGGTTCCTCCTGTCTGAATGAAAAAAGAAGGAGCAAGCTCCTTCTTTAATAACTTATGAACTAACCGCTTCACCTGTCCGTCCTTCGTCACTACCGAAGAACTTCTTGAATGAGTGAAGTGTCGTCTGACGGTTCATCGCTGCGATCGAAGTCGTCAGCGGAATGCCTTTCGGACAAACCTCGACACAGTTTTGAGCATTACCACACTGCATGATCCCGCCATCTTCCATCAACGCTTCAAGACGTTCTTCCTTATGGAAGGCACCTGTTGGATGCGAGTTGAATAGACGAACTTGTGAGATCGATGCTGGCCCGATGAACGTCGAACGATCGTTGACGTTCGGACATGCTTCGAGACACACGCCACATGTCATACATTTCGATAACTCATATGCCCATTGACGTTTGTTCTCTGGCATCCGTGGTCCTGGACCTAAGTCGTACGTTCCATCGATCGGGACCCATGCTTTAACCTTTTTCAACGCATCAAACATGCGCTGACGGTCGACTTGAAGGTCACGAACGATTGGGAATGTCTGCATCGGTTGAAGGCGGATCGGTTGTTCGAGTTTATCGACGAGTGCCGTACACGATTGACGTGGTGTACCGTTGATGACCATGGAACAAGCGCCACATACTTCTTCTAGACAACCCATATCCCAGTTGATCGGTGTCGTTTTTTCACCGGCTGCATTCACAGGATTACGACGAATCTCCATTAAAGCAGAGATGACGTTCATGTTCGGACGGTACGGAATTTCAAACGCTTCATCATACGGTTTACCATCAGGTCCATCTTGACGTTGAACGATGAATTGAACCGATTTTTGCGTAGTAGATGATTCGAGTGGTGTCGCCATTATGCTTTCACCTCTTTCTTCGACTTCTTACTGTAGTCGCGTTTCCGCGGTGGAATCAACGACGTGTCGACATCTTCATAGAAGATTTCTGGATGACCATTCGTATAACGAGCCATCGTTGTCTTCAAGAACTGTTCATCATTACGTTCCGGGAAGTCCGGTTTGTAGTGCGCCCCGCGACTCTCGTCACGTTTTAAGGCACCGAGCGTAATTGCTTCGGCTAGGTCGAGCATGTGATCGAGCTGACGGATGAACGACGCTCCTTGGTTACTCCAACGCGCTGTGTCCGTTGCCGAAATGCGCGTGAACCGATCACGAAGTTCCTTGATTTTCGTGAGTGTCTCTTCGAGCTTATCGTTATAACGGACGACCGTGACATTATCCGTCATGATTTCTCCAAGTTCACGGTGGATCTGATACGCGTTTTCTGTACCTTCCATCGATAAGATATCGTTAAAACGATTGATTTCTTCGATCTTATGCGCTTCGACGACGTCTTCGCTCATCTCATGAACCGATGTCTCAAGTTCATTCATATACGCGATCGCTGACGGTCCGGCGACCATTCCGCCATATACCGCAGAAAGAAGTGAATTCGCTCCGAGACGGTTTCCTCCGTGCATCGAATAATCACATTCGCCTGCTGCAAATAGTCCAGGAATATTCGTCATCTGATCGTAGTCGACCCATAGTCCACCCATTGAATAGTGAACAGCCGGGAAAATTTTCATCGGTACTTTTCGTGGATCATCACCGACGAACTTTTCGTAGATTTCAAGGATTCCACCGAGTTTGACGTCGAGTTCTTTTGCGTCTTTATGTGATAGATCAAGATAAACCATGTTCTCCCCATTGACGCCGAGTTTTTGATTGACACAGACGTCAAAAATCTCGCGTGTCGCGATATCTCGTGGGACAAGGTTTCCGTATGCCGGATATTTCTCTTCAAGGAAGTACCAAGGTTTACCGTCTTTATACGTCCAGACGCGACCGCCCTCACCACGTGCTGATTCACTCATGAGACGTAATTTATCATCCCCAGGAATCGCTGTCGGGTGAATCTGGATGAACTCACCGTTCGCATAGATCGCACCTTGACGATAGACAGCTGCTGCCGCTTGTCCTGTGTTGATAACCGAGTTCGTCGATTTTCCGAAGATGACCCCAGGACCACCTGTCGCGAGGATGACAGAATCCGCGGCAAATGCCTCGATTTCCATCGTCCGGAGGTTTTGACAAACCGCTCCACGACAGATGCCATTGTCATCGATGATGGCACGAAGGAATTCCCATCCTTCATATTTTTCTACCAAACCTTGCGCTTCGAACTTACGAACCTGTTCATCTAATGCGTACAATAACTGTTGCCCCGTCGTCGCTCCAGCGTATGCCGTCCGGTGATGCAACGTTCCTCCGAAGCGTCGGAAGTCGAGTAACCCTTCCGGTGTCCGGTTGAACATGACACCCATGCGGTCGAACATATGGATGATCTTCGGTGCTGCTTCCGCCATTTTTTGAACAGGTGGTTGATTTGCGAGGAAGTCTCCACCGTATACCGTGTCATCGAAATGCTGATATGGTGAATCCCCTTCCCCTTTCGTATTGACTGCTCCGTTGATGCCACCTTGTGCACAAACAGAGTGTGAGCGTTTGACGGGTACGAGTGAGAATAACTTAACTGGTACGCCTTGCTCTGCTGCTTTTATCGTAGCCATCAGACCGGCAAGCCCTCCGCCGATGATGACAAGATTCTTGTTCGCCATGTTGTCAGTTCCCCTTTCCTTACAACACGCCTGCAAACGTTAAGATCGAGCGTACGCCTACAAACGATAAACCGATGAATACGAGTGCTGCCACGTAAGACATCGCCCGTTGAGATGCTGGTGACTGCGTGATTCCCCAAGTAATACAGAACGTCCATAGTCCGTTCGCGAGGTGGAATGTCGTTGCCAAGATCCCGACGATATAGAACGCTAACATGAATCCGTTATCGACGATGTTCTGCATCATGCTCGCATCAACTTCTGTTCCCATCGCAGCGGCAATCCGAGTCTCCCAAACGTGCCATGTGATGAACACGACGAGGAACACTCCGCTAAACCGTTGCAAGACATACATCCAGTTCCGGAAATATGTATATCGTCCTGTGTTCGCAGAACCCGTGAATGCGATGTAAACACCGTAGACACCATGCAAGATGATTGGAATGAAGATGACAAAGATCTCTAAGAACAATCGATACGGAACGCTCCCCACAAATTCCGCGGCCTTATTGAAGTCTTCCTCACCACGTACGATGAAGTAGTTCGTCGTTAAGTGCGAAAGTAAAAATAACCCGATTGGAATGACGCCGAGCAGTGAGTGTATTTTACGACTCACGAAATCACGATGATTCGCCATCCAAATCCCCCCTTTTGTTTGCCAATCAACCGTTGGCGCATTTTGGTAGAAAAGCGCTTTCATAAGGAAATTCGTCTTTTCATCACTTATTCTACTCCTGTCCTTTTTAGAAGACAACCCGAGCCGTTGCATTTAACTGCAAATTTTTTCAGGAAAACAATGACCTGCTAGAATCATCTCGGTATAATGGTTGGCAGATAGGAGTGAATCATGATGGATGTTACACCAAACCAAACACCACTTTTCGGAATCGAACTGATCCGGGATTATGTGTTAACCGATCTTCTAGGATCGGATTATCGGCAAGTCATCTACTGGGCAGGTAAACGTCTCGCGCGTCAATTCCCTGTCGTGGATGAATCTGAATTGGCCTCATTCTTTGAACAAGCCGGTTGGGGAATGCTCGAAATCAAGAAACGTAAAGGAACGGTCATCTCGTTCGTACTGTCTCCTCCTGATACGACGAGAGATGAACGGCCACAAGGCTACTTTCAACTCGAAGCCGGTTTCCTCGCTGAACAGTTTTCTCGTTTTAACGGATGTGTTGCGGAAGGATATGCTGAGACGAGTAAAGAGTTTGTTCAAATCACGGTCCAAATTGATCCAAAAGATCCACTCGAACCAATCGGTTGAACTTTACATAGAATGTGACAGGAATCTTTATTTTCAACATCGAAATAGATTCATGAAACTTTTTGTAGCAAGTGATCGTAAAATCATGCGTACACAAATTGCGAGGAGGAACTTTACATGTTCAAAAAACTAGCAGCAGATTTAACGGGATTCAGTGATATCGGACAAGTCATTCATCCTGATGATTTCGACAAGGCAGCCGCTGACGATTATGTTTTACATGAAGACGGCGAAAAAATCTATTTCTTGATCAAGTCCAAATCTGACGAGTATTGCTTTACGAACTTAGCCTTGATTCACCTTGATGGAGAAAGTGCTGTCAGTTCAAAACGTGTACTCTACCGCTATCCATATGCACATTATCCAATTCGCCACGTCATGTTCGAAACGGCCGGAACAGTCGACCTCGATGTCGAGATCAAGTTCGAAATCGGTGGCAAACATTATTCGATCGACGTTGATAAAAAACAACTGGAGCATGTAAAGGATCTGTATAAGACATTACTTGCCATCGCTGAAAAACAATACGAAGGACAAAAGATGCTCGAGTTCGCGAATAGCTCATTAAATCATTCGGTCACGATTCTCGGTGGTCTTCGCCAAGGCGACATGAATGTTCCGCAAACATTCAAGGAGTTGTCTGAACAATCCTTCGAGTGGCTTCAAGGTCACTACCATCAGTGGAACCAGCGTGATTTCGGTTCGTACTACGAGAAGTACATCAACAACTAATGCCATAAAAAAAGCCGCTCTCTTCACGAGGACGGCCTTTTTTCATTCTTCATTCGCTTGGCTTAAATACTCAGCAACGGTTTCCGCTAATTTCACAGGCAATCCTGCCTCAGCCAACTGTTCGATCGTCGCACGTCTTAGACTACGCATCGACCCGAAATGACGGATCAGCTGTTGGCGTCGTTTTGGTCCGACTCCTGGTATCTCATCGAGCAAGGAACGGGTCATCCCTTTCGAACGAAGCGAGCGGTGGAATGTGATCGCGAATCGGTGGACCTCATCTTGCATACGCTGAAGTAAATAAAATGCACTTGAGCGAGGGCTGAGTTCGATCAATCGCGCATCTTCTCCAAACAACAACTGACTCGTCCGGTGTTTGTCATCTTTTTTTAATGAGCCGACCGGCAGGGATAGGCCGAGTTCATCTTGAATGACTTCTAAAGCAGCATTCAACTGTCCGACTCCTCCGTCAATCAGGACGAGGTCCGGAAGGCGCGCTCCCTCAAGTAACAAGCGTCGATAACGCCGACGAACGATTTCCCGCATCGATTCATAGTCATCCGGTCCTTGAACCGTCCGAATCTTGAACTTCCGGTATTCTTTTTTCAGTGGTTTACCGTCTTCAAAGACGACGAGCGCCGAAACGGCATCCGCTCCTTGGATGTTCGCATTATCGATGATCTCGATTCGGGACAATGGATGAACATCGATCGCATCAGCGAGTTCTTCTACTGCCTGAACGGTCCGTTTCTCATCCCGCGCGAGTAGTTCGAAACGTTCCGAAATCGCGTTTTCAGCATTTTTCGTTGCTAAATCAAGTAATTTCCGTTTTGATCCTCGGACCGGAACATGAATTTTGATCGAGAGCGCCTCTTTGAGCAGAAGTTGGTTAACGAGTGGTGGTACATACAGTTCACTTGGTTTGATGTTCTTCTCATAGAACTGGACGATGAAACTCTCGAGTTCCTCTGCTGGTGTCCCGTAGATCGGGAAAAGCGAGACATCGCGTTCAATCATCTTTCCGCCGCGGAGGAAGAAGACTTGGACACACATCCAGCCTTTATCAACGTGGATCCCGAATACATCGCGTGATGTCAAATCTGCTGTAATCATGTTTTGCTTGTTCATGATCGACTCAATGGCTCGGACCTGATCCCGTAATTCTCCGGCACGCTCGAATTCCATCGTCTCAGCTGCTTCCGCCATCTTGTGCTTCAAGCTTTCGACGAGTTCCTTCGTGTCTCCGGACAAAAAACGTCGAATTTCTGAAACGAGCGCTTTTTGTTCCGACTCGAGATTCGGGATTTCGCATGGACCGAGACACTGACCGATATGGTAATACAGACAGAGCTTCTTCGGCATCGGCTGGCATTTGCGTAGCGGATATAAACGATCTAACAGACGTTTCGTTTCGTTCGCTGCATATGCATTCGGGTAAGGACCAAAATAATGTCCGCCATCCTTTTTCAACTTACGCGTCGTAATCAAGCGCGGATATGTCTCATTCGTAATCTTCAGGTAAGGATAGGATTTGTCATCCTTCAACATGATATTGTACTTCGGATCATGTTTCTTAATAAGCGTCATCTCAAGCAACAACGCTTCTAGTTCACTCGCTGTAATAATGTATTCAAAATCACGAACTTCCGCAACGAGGCGTTCCGTCTTGATATCATGTGCTCCTGTGAAATAGGAACGGACACGGTTCTTGAGATTTTTTGCTTTTCCGACATAAATGACTTCACCAAATTCATTTTTGTGTAGATAACATCCCGGCTCATCAGGCAAAAGGGATAATTTCGCTTTGATATGTTCTTGATGTCCCAAATAAATGTCTCCTTTCACCGTTTTTAGTTTTATTCGTTCGGGTAAATACCATACATTGATTATGACATACGGAGGATGAAAAATGCGTACATATGATTGCATTGTGATTGGAACAGGTTCCGCTGGAAATCAAGCGGCTTATAAATTTGCTGAAAAAGGACTACGTGTTGCTATCGTTGAAAATTTCACGCCAGGGGGCACATGTGCCCAACGTGGGTGTGACGCTAAAAAAATTCTGCTGACGGGTAGTGAGACGAAGGATGCGGTCGAGCGCTTGCTCGGATATGGCGTAAAGGGATTAATTTCAATCGATTGGCGCCAGTTGATGGAGCGCAAGAATGAATACACGCGCGCCATTCCGGAACAAACACGAAAACGATACGAGGAAACGGACATCGACTATTTCCACGGCGAACCCCGCTTCGTCTCTTCACACCGTCTCCAAATTGGTGAAGAAGAAATCGAAGGGAAACAATTCCTGATCGCAACTGGTTTACGCCCTCGCGAGTTATCTGTACCCGGTAGTGAACGTTTTATAACGAGTAATGAGTTTTTGGAACTAAAAGACCTCCCACGTCGACTCGTCTGTATTGGTGGCGGGTACATCTCGTTCGAGTTCGCGCATCTTGCTCGGATTGCTGGTGCAGACGTCACGATTGTTTTACGTTCTAACCCCTTAAAACAATTCGAGAGTGAACTCGTCGATGTCTTACTCGATGCTACGCAAGCACTTGGCATCTCGATCATCAAAGAAGCAGAGGTCGTCGCTTACGAAGAGGAATCACTTCGTTTATCGAACGGTGACGTGTTGAAGACGGACGTCGTTTTGAATGCGACTGGACGTGTCGCAAGTATCGACCAACTCGGACTCGAAGAAATCGGTGTTTCCCATAATGAAAAAGGAATCCATGTCAATGCGTACCTGCAGTCTTCTGTCGAACATATCTATGCCGCAGGAGATGTCGCTGTCAGCGGGAATCCCGCGTTGACGCCGTTTGCTGGAACCGAAGGACGACTCGCTGCCGATAACATGCTCGAAGGGAATAACCGGAAACTGGAACTGCTCCCTGTACCTAGCGTCGTATTCACTGCGCCGAACCTTGCCCTCGTCGGTGAAACGGAAGTTTCCTTAAAAAAAGCAGGTATTCCGTACCGTGGTCGCTTGATTGATACGTCCTCTTGGCAAACGAACGCACGCATCAAGGATAATTTTGCTCGGGCGAAAGTGCTCGTTGGGGAAGATGATCAAGTACTAGGCGCACACTTCATTGGTGTCAATGCGGCGGAACTCGCAAACTATTTCTCGTTTGCGATGCAACACCGGATCCCTAGTACTTCGATGCAACAGACTGGATTTGCTTACCCGACACCTGCTTCAGACATTGCTTCGTTATTCGAGGATTGATAGGAGACTTTTTGATGATTCAATACGGCTATACGATTTTATACGTTGAAGACACTGCACGGACGCTGACATTCTATCGAGACGTTCTTGGCTTATCCGTCAAAGCGGAGCACGGAAGCTACATTGAGTTCGAGACCGGTCAGACAACACTTGCCTTCAATACTCGTGAAGACGTGCAACAGTTGATTCCGGATTACACGATCCCAAGCGGAAAAGCGCAGCAGACGTTAGAGATTGGTTTCGTCACGGATGACGTCCCTACGCTTTTTCAAAAGGTGGAAGCTGCCGGATACAAGACCGTACTCACGCCTGTTGAAAAACCATGGGGGCAAGTCGTTGCGTACGTGCTTGATCCGGATGGTCACTTGATTGAACTTTGTACGCCAATGTAATCTAAAAAAAACAGACCGTTCTGCCTGTGCAGAACGGTCTGTTTTGATATGCAGGAAAGAATTAGTTAGATGTTTCAACGAATTCTTTAAGTGCGTCTTTTGGCATGAAGCCCATTGTTTTGTTGACAGGTTGTCCATCCTTGAAGAGAACGAGTGTCGGGATACTTTGAACTTGGAATGCTCCAGCTACTTCTGGGTTTGCATCTACGTCAACTTTAACGATTTTTACATCTTGCATGTCAGCATCGAGTTCTTCAAGAACTGGTGCGAGCATACGACATGGTCCACACCATGTTGCCCAAAAATCAACAAGGACGAGTCCTTCTTGTGTTTCTTCTTTAAATGATTGGCTAGTTGCGTGTACGATTGCCATTGATCATAACCTCCTAATGAGTAGATCAACCCGTTAAAAAAATGGGTGATCTCTTTATTGATTCGAGTATATCATAGCAGTCTCTTCCAACAAACGAAACTGCTCACGTGAAGAATTCGTAAAAAATAACCGGTACCATCTACATGGTACCGGTACACTCACTCATCCGTGAACAAGCATTTTTTTGAATTCAGCTGTCAATAACGGCACGACGTCAAACAAATCTCCGACGATGCCATAGTCCGCGACAGAGAAGATATTCGCTTCTGGATCCTTATTGATCGCAACGATCACTTTGGCATTCGACATCCCCGCTAAGTGTTGAATCGCACCCGAAATCCCGCACGCGATATACAAGTCTGGTGTAACGACTTTCCCCGTCTGACCGATTTGAAGCGCATAGTCGCAGTAATCTGCATCACAAGCACCACGCGAAGCACCCACTGCTCCTCCAAGGACATCCGCTAGTTCTTGTAACGGTGCGAAGCCGTCTGAACTCTTGACACCGCGCCCACCCGCAACGATGACTTTTGCCTCTGATAAATCAACACCACCTGTTGCTTTACGTACAACGTCTGCGACGATCGTCCGTAAATCCTTCAGTTCAACCGTAACCGACTCGACCGTTCCTTGTGAACTCCCCGTTTCGAGCGGATCGATGTTATTCGGACGGACCGTAAAGAGTGTCTTGCCTTCTGCGACTTTGACTTTCTCGAATGCTTTCCCTGAATAGATCGGTCGAATGAAAGTTGCTTCCGTGCCTTCCCCTTCAATCGCCGTCACATCACTGATTAGACCGGCTTGCAGTTTTGCCGCGATCTTCGGTGATAAATCCTTGCCGAGCGACGTATGACCGAAGACGAGCACGTCAGGTGACGTCCGGTTCATCAACTCAAGGAAGACTTGTCCATAACCGTCTGGCGTGTAGTGTAGAAGACGCTCATCCTCGACGACGAGGACTTGATCCGCTCCGCGTGACGCTAGTACGTCGGCATCCTTAGCGACATCGTGTCCAATCAGGACTGCGATGACTTCATCTGCGACACGTCGCGCTGCTGCGATAGCCTCAAACGACACATTCCGTAAACTGCCATCCCGTGATTCTGCGAGTACTAATGCTTTTGTCATTCGTTTCTCCCCCTTAGACCACTTTTGCTTCGTTGCGTAATAATGATGCAAGCTGTGCGACTTGCTCGTTTAGTTCACCTTCGAGAATCTTACCGGCTGCTTTGTTCGGTGGTAAGAAACGTTCAATCGTCTCTAGACGTGGTGCGAGTTCATCTTCATCGAGTTCGAGATCATCGAGTTCGAGTTCTTCAAGCGGCTTCTTTTTTGCTTTCATGATCCCCGGAAGACTTGGATAGCGCGGCTCATTCAGTCCTTGCTGCGCAGTCACGAGTAACGGAAGTGTTGTTTCAATCGTTTCTGTATCCCCTTCAGCGTCACGTGTCACGACAGCCTTCGTGCCGTCAAGTTCGAGTTTCGTGATCGTCGTCACGTAAGGAATATCGAGCAATTCTGCGACGCGTGGTGCCACTTGACCACTTCCGCCATCAACTGCGACGTTTCCAGCGATGATAAGATCGACTGTCTGTTCTTTTAAATAACCAGCAAGTACTTCAGAAATCGTGAAATGATCCGCCTCTTCGATGTCATCCTCAATCGAGATGCGTACTGCTTGATCCGCTCCCATTGCGAGTGCTGTTCGTAATTCCTTGTCCGCGTCTTCCGGACCGACCGTCACGATCGTCACCGTTCCCCCTTGTGCATCACGGACACGAATCGCCTCTTCTACCGCATATTCATCATATGGGTTAATGATGAACTCAGCCCCATCCTCATCGATTTGACCATTTTCGAGTTGGATTGCTTCTTCCGTATCGAATGTGCGTTTCAACAGTACATAGATTTCCATCTCATGCTCCCCCTTATCGTCTATTCACCATCATTCTTTGTATCCGCTTACATAATTGTTGTCATGAAAAGGGCTTAACTCAGCCCTTTGATCAACATCCGATGGATCCCGTCGCGTGTCTCAAGCAACTCATATTTGAATCCACTTGCCATCCAGCTCGTCACGACCTCATCGATTGTTCCGAAGATCATCTGACGCGCTAATCGATAATCGAGTTCGTTTGAAAACTCGCCTGTCGTCATCCCGTGCTTGATGACACGGTCAATCAGATGCAGGTACGGTTTCAAGACGGCGGCAATGTTTTGGCGCATGTCTTGATTGGATTGACGTAGCTCGATTTGCGTGACGACAGCCAAATCATAATCAACGGATAATTGCTCAAGATGTGCCTCGATCAATGCGGCCAATTGTTCTGTCGCTGACGTGTGATTCGCGATTTGTCCTTCGGAATATTCGATGAAGCTTCCCATTTTCGCTTGGAATAGCGAAATCAGCAGGTGTTCTTTATTCTTGAAGTACAGATAGATCGTTCCATCCGCAACACCGGCTTCCTTTGCGATGGCGGTCACCTTCGCTCCATGGTAGCCGTTTTTAGCGATGACTTTTACGGCGGCATCAATGATGCGGTCACTCTTTGACATTGTTCGTTTCATTCCACTATCTCCTAACGCATAAAATGAATGATGGTTCATTCATATTTATTCTATCATGCCATTTTGTCCTGTCAACTGCTTTCTTCGAGTTGTTTGGCACGTTCTTCTTCAACAAGAACACGACGGAGAATCTTCCCGACGAACGTCTTCGGTAACTCTTGTCGGAATTCGTACTGCTTTGGCACTTTAAATGACGCTAACTGTTTACGACAGAATTGATCAAGCTCTTCTTCTGTGACCGTCATCTCATCCTTGACGACGATGAACGCCTTGACGGTCTCTCCACGATAGGCATCCGGAACACCGATGACGACGGCTTCCTTGACGGCCGGATGCTCGTACAAGATTTCTTCGACTTCACGTGGATAAATATTAAATCCGGAAGCAATGATTAAATCCTTTTTCCGATCAACGATCCGGAAGTAATGATCTTCGCCGATATAGCCAAGGTCTCCCGTGTGCAACCAACCGTTTCGAAGAACAGCTTGCGTCTCTTCTGGTCGTTTCCAGTATCCTTTCATGACTTGCGGACCTGTGACGATGATCTCACCGATCTCACCAGGAGTTGCGGGTGTCTCTCCATCCGCTTGGACGATTTTCGCTTGCGTATCGGGTACCGGAATACCAACCGTTCCAGGAATCCGGCGATCCCAGATACAGTTCGTATGAGTCACCGGACTCGTCTCAGACAAACCATATCCTTCAACGATTCGTCCGCCCGTTAATGCTTCGAATTTTTCCTGGACTTCGACCGGCAGTGGAGCTGAACCTGAAATACAAGCTTCGATTGAAGACAGATCATATTTCTTTAGCTTCGGATGGTTCAACAGACCGACATACATCGTCGGTGCACCAGGGAACAGATTTGGTTTTTCCTTATGAATCATTTTCAATACTTGTTCGATGTCGAATTTTGGAACGATGATTTGCTCATAGGCATTAAAAATACCGAAATTGAGGTTACATGTCATGCCATAGACATGGAAATACGGAACGACAGCTAACAGTTTTCGTCCATCTCCCCGCTCATATTTATAAAACCATTTGTCGATTTGCTCGACATTCGCACTCAGGTTATAGTGCGTCAGCATGACACCTTTTGGAGCACCTGTCGTTCCACCCGTATATTGAAGAACCGCGACATCTTCTTTCGGTTGAATCGCAACCGGTGTAATCGGTTCATAACCACGTAGCGATAAAAATGGAATCGAACCCGTCGTATCGATGACGATGTTGTTATCTTTCCGTGCTTTAATGGGATACAGTTTATTTTTAGGGAAGGGAAGATAATCCGCGATGCTTGTTGTCACGACCGTTTTGAGTGCCGTCGCCGCTTTGACGCGAGATGCTTTCGGATAAAGTAGGTCGAGGGTCACGAGCAGATGTGCACCTGAATCGATGAGGATCTGTTCGAGTTCACGGTCCGTATAGAGCGGATTCACCTGCACGACGATTCCACCAGCATAGAGGACAGCATAATAACTGATCATATACTGGGGACAGTTCGGTAACATCAGTCCGACACGATCTCCTTTTTTGAGGCCATGCTCTTGAAGTAAACTTCCGAGTGCATGTGCTTCGTCGCACACTTCACGAAACGTCATACGTTTCCCTAAGAAACTTAAGGCACGTTGTTCTGGAAAATCAGTCGCTGCCTCATCAAGTGCCTGATAAAGAGGTATTTCTCGGTAATCAATCGATACGGGTACTTGCTTTGGATAATCAGATAACCAAACGGATTCCATACGTTTCCCTCCCTGATAATGAATTACTATTCATTTTCATTATACGTTGATTTGAATTCGACATGCCAGTAAAATCCAAAAAAAGAAATTGAATCTGCTTGTTTTTTTGGTTATTTCAATCAAAATTTTAATACTAAAAAAGCAGCACCTCCCTTTCTCGATTTCCGAAAAAGAGAGGTGCTACTTTTGAATCCATATTACCGGGAGGGATATGTGAATCCTTCCCCGATGACTTCTCGCACTTTATGAATGACGACGAAGGCGCGGGGATCCGCTGCTTCGACGATTTGTTTCAACGGTGCCAGTTGTCGTTTATCGACGATCATATACAACATGTCATTCTTTTGTTTCGTGAAATGACCATGACTGTGGATGACAGTTGCGCTACGTCCGAGCGTCTCCGTCAGAATCGTCGCGATTTCTTCTTGGCGATGGCTAATGATCGTGACCGCTTCGCGGACATTCAATCCTTCACTGACGAGATCAATCAAATACGAACCGATGATAATCGCAATTAACGTGTACAGCATCGTCTCTTCTCCAAATAGAAAACCTGACGCACCGACAACGGCGACATCGATGATGAACATCGAGACTGCGATACTGAGATTCAAGTATTTATTCATCAGTCGAGCGATAATGACACCACCGCCCGTCGTTCCTCCCGCACGAATGACGAGTCCGATTCCGACACCAATCAAAATACCCGCATAGACCGTACCAATCAAACGGCTATCCGATGATGTCGCAAGGTTTGCTGTCGAAGAGAGGACAAACGATGTGACGGCGACTGAGATGACTGAGTAAAGCATCGTCTTCCGGCTAAGGAATCGATAACCGACAACGAACAGCAAAGCGTTCGCAAGCAAGGAGACAAGTCCCGTATCCCAACCGTAAAGATAGTAGAAAATGACCGTGATCCCAATCAATCCACCTTCTGAGAGATCATTTGGAATCGTAAAGTAGTTGATTCCAAATGCGAGAATCGACGACCCGATGATAACCCAGAAGATGTCCTTCCAAGAAATCAATTGCATCGCCTCAAAAGCACGGCGTCTCGTTTCTGTCGTTGTTGATGTTTTTCGTACGTTCATATGCGTTCCTCCTTTTTTGATTAGGCGTGGCTCAATAAAAATTCCGTACTGAAACGATGTCAGTACGGAATGATCACACGGTAAGACCGGTTCTTTTAATTAAATACAATCCAGAGGATACCGACAACCAAAAAGGCGATCGAAACCCCGAACATGATTTTCGCTAAACGTTCTAACACGGATTCACCCCACTAACGCTGATCCGATGACGTAGGACATGCCGATCGATAAAGCGCATGAAATGATACCGACAGCAATGTTGCCATTCTCGATTTCACGGTCTACCGGCAAATTCGGTGTCAGGAATTCAAAGATCCAATATGTCGATATCAACAATAAGAAGCCAAAGGCACTTTCAAGAAATATCGACCCGACTCGTTCTTCCCCTTGAACAGCGAAATGAACGATATTGGCGAGTCCGATGATTTTTCCACCTGTTGCTAACGCAACGGCGATGTTGCCACTCTTGATATGTTCCCAGTTTTTATACCGGGTTGTCAACTCAAAAAGTGCAAGCCCCAAAATGATCAGTAATCCCGCGACCGAATAGAGCGCTGTCGTATAGACATAGACGTTCTCAAAAATGTTCATCTTGCTTTCCTCATTTCAGTTCGATGATCGTCACACCGTGTCCGCCTTCACCTTGACCACCTAACCGGTGACCTTTGACATGACGATGACCTTTCAAGAATTCTTGGACACCTTGTCGCATCGCTCCCGTACCCAAGCCATGAATGACACGGATGTGGTCGTAGTTCGATAACAAGGCTTGGTCCATGAAGCGTTCGAGCTTCGACAACCCTTCTTCGACACGCACGCCACGTAAATCCAGTTCAGCCGAAGGTGTCGATTGTTTCGTCACACTCGTTCCACCAGAGCGCCCTTTCGTTTGTGGACGTTTTGGTGTACTGCCAATCTTCGCGAGATCTTCCGGTTTGACGTTCACCTTCATGATGCCGACTTGGACGGTATACTCGCCGTTCGCCTGTTGGTTGATAATGTAGCCTTTTTGATTGAAGGTCGTGACTTTAACTTCTTCGCCTTTATCAAATCGCGGCGTTTGGTTGTATTTTGCTTTTACTTTAGCTATCCGCTTCTCTTGCAGACTCGGCTTCGCGTCTTCGAGTCGCTTCCGCGCCTCGATCAGTTCATGCTCTTTGACGGCACCAGCGTCTCGTAATTCCTTCAGACGTTTGATGACGCCTTCTGCTTCTTTTTGAGCGCGTTCGACCGCACGTGTTGCTTTTTCTTCCGCTTTTGCCAGAATTTCGTTTTTCTCTTCCTGGATCTCAGCTTGTTCTTGCTCGAACTGCTCTCTCTCTTCGACAAGTCGTTTTTTCTCTTCTAACAACTGTGCCTCTAACGTTTCAGCCCGCTGTTTCGCTTCTTCTAATCGTTCGATCATCGTCTCGACAGACTGTGCGTCGCTACCGATCTGACCACGTGCCGCGTCGATGATCCGGTCTTCGAGTCCAAGACGTTTTGAAATCTCGAACGCATTCGAGCGTCCAGGTACACCAATCAGTAAGCGATAGGTCGGACTGAGTGATTCGACATCGAATTCCATCGACGCATTGACGACCCCTTCTCGGTTATAGCCGTACGCTTTTAATTCTGAATAGTGCGTCGTCGCTGCCACACGTGCTCCGCGTCGCTTCACTTCATCAAGAATCGCGATTGCTAGGGCAGCCCCTTCTGTCGGATCCGTTCCCGCACCTAACTCATCGAACAGTACTAGACTCATAAAATCGATTTTTTCCATCATTGAGACGATGTTCGTCATGTGTGAACTAAACGTCGATAAGTTTTGTTCAATCGACTGTTCATCCCCGATATCGGCATAAATCGCATCAAAGACACTGAGCTCCGTCTCATCTGCAGCTGGCACGTATAGTCCCGATTGCACCATCAATTGCAAAAGACCGATCGTCTTTAAGGTAACTGTTTTACCGCCGGTGTTCGGACCGGTGATGACGAGTGACGTAAAATCCCCACCCAGTGACACGGTAATTGGTACGACTTCCTCTTTCGGGATGAACGGATGCCGTGCTTCCTTCAGAATGATATGGCGGTTTTCGTTCAAGCGTGGTTCGACCGCTCCAATCTGATGACCGTATAATGCTTTCGCCATGATGAAATCAAGTTCTGCTAGTACATCCAGATTGATGCGTAGCGAATCACCAACGCTACCGACAAGTGCCGATAGTTGTGCAAGAATTCGTTCGATTTCCGCCCGTTCTTTCAAACGTGCTTCTTGAATTTCGTTGTTCGCAGAGACGACAGCTTGCGGTTCGATGAACAACGTTGCTCCAGAAGCGGACTGATCATGGACGATTCCGCCGAACGCTTGACGATATTCTTGTTTGACCGGTACACAATAACGATCGTTTCGCATCGTCACGATGGCGTCAGACAGCATCTTTGCTTTACTACGTAAGACGTTATCGATTTTTGAACGAACTTGTCCTTCGAGCGAGCGTAACTGACTGCGTAACGCTCGTAATTTATCACTCGCTGAGTCTTGGACAGTCCCTTGATCGTCGATGGCATGGCGAATCCCCTGTTCGATCTCGACGAGCTTCGTGATTTGCTCGATTCGACTATCAAGACGCGGTAATCGTAGATCCGCATGGTCTTCGTGTAGCCGTTCTTGGAACGCCTTCACTTGACGTCCCGAGTAGACGACGTCTGCGACGGCTAGAAGTTCACTCGTCGAGAGGACAGAGCCAATCTCTGCCCGTTTGACTTCACTTCGGACGTCCGTCAATCCACCAAACGGATAACGGTCACGCAACCGGTAGACCGTCGTTGCTTCCGTCGTGACAGCTAACAGTTCCTTGACCTGCTCGAAGTCTTCCGCCGGACGCATTGCCCGGACGAACTGTGCTCCGAGTGAACTAGCCGTGAAGGCGAGCATGTTTTCTTTTAACTTCTCATATTCTAAAACGCGTAATGCGTTGGCATTCATTTAATCCACTCCTAAACGTTTTCGACCGAAGAATTCGAGTGCTTCTTCAGCAGACCACGTATTGATGACATCAGACGCCTCCAAATAAGCTTTACGAGCATGGAGGACTCCAAGTTTCATATCTTCTAACATTTCTGGTCGGTGTGTATCCGTATTAATTAAAATCTTCACGCCGGCAGCCTTCGCTTTCGCAAGCGAACTTGCCGTTAAATCAAAACGTGCTGGATTCGCGTTCATCTCAAGCGCTGTTCCTGTCTCCGCTGCTAGTTCGATCAATCGATCGACATTGACGGCGTATCCTTCTCGTCTTCCAATGATTCGTCCCGTCGGATGAGCAATCAAGGAAACATAAGGATTACGACAAGCATTCTCGAGCCGCTGCATGATCTCTTCTTCCGTCTGATCGAACTTCGAGTGGATCGAGGCGATGACATAGTCCATTTCTTTTAAGAACTCATCTTCATAATCAAGTGATCCATCGGGCAAGATATCCATCTCGACACCACATAAAATTGTCATATCGGGATGTTTCTCGCGTGCCGCTTCGATTTCAATACGTTGTGCACGCAGACGTTCTTCCGTTAATCCATTGACGAATTTCATATATTTACTATGATCCGTGATCGCCATCCATGTATATCCGCGTGCAGCACAGGCATCGACTAGTTCTTCAACAGACAACGTACCATCTGACCATGTCGTATGCATATGAACATCGGCTTGAATATCTTGTTCCGTCAAGAGACGTGATAAATCTTGCTCGAATTCATGACGTCCCGCTCGTAATTCAGGCGCGATGAACGGTAAATCATATCGCGCAAACAATTCTTCTTCTGTGTTCGGTTGCACTAATCCTTGCTCGGTCTCGACACCATATTCAGAAATACTCTCTCCTCGCTCTTTTGCGAGTTGGCGCATCCGGACGTTGTGATCCTTCGAACCCGTAAAGTGATGTAATGTGGATGCATACGCCGCATCATCCACGATTCGGAAATCAACCGCGATATAATGAACGTCTCGTTTTAAGATGAGCGATACTTTCGTGCTGCCAGCTGCGATGACTTCATCGATGAGCGACAGTTCTAGGAGCTGCTCCTTGATTCGTTCCGGTTCATCCGTTGAGAGAATGAAATCAAGGTCCTTACACGTCTCTTCTGCTCGACGGAAACTTCCTCCAACTTCAAAACGAATGATTGCCTCAAATGATGCAAGTGTCTGATTCAATTCAGCGACGATCTTTCGCATGACACCGTATGGTAATCGCTCCGGTCGTGTTTCAAACGTTTCAAGTGCTTTAACGTACTTCTCGACCGTCTTCTTGCCGAATCCAGGCATCGCTTCGACTGTACCATCTACTAATTTCTCTGCAAAGGAATCTGCATCAATGACGCCGACTTCATGCAGTTTAGCGAGCTTTTTCCCACCAAGACCCGGAATCTTCAATAAGGCGATCAATCCTTCTGGCACTTCTTGTTCGAGTTCTGTCAGTGCCGTGCTCGTTCCCGTTTCCCGATATTCCTCTAGAACAGCAGCCGTTCCTTTCCCGATCCCCTTCATCGCCGTGAAATCCTCGATCGCCATGAAGTCAGCATCGGATGCTTCGAGAATACTTGCTGCTTTCCGAAAAGCATTAATCTTAAATGGATTTTCCCCTTTGACCTCTAGGTAGACCGATATCCGTTCCAAATGACGCATCGCATCTTGAATCGTACGCATGTGCAGTTCTCCCCTCAAAAAAAGCTCCCAATCGTGGGAGCCTGTTTATTTTATCAATCCAACTTGATCCATCAGCCAGTTCGCAAGAAGCGGGGTGTGCTGGATAATGAAGCTTGCTAAACTCGAGTCCGCGATCGCATCCTGTATCGATTGGATTGGAACGAATGCCGCTAAGAACAAGAGCAGGAAGATGAAGATGTACATCTCGATGAAACCAAAGACGCCACCTAACAACCCTTTGACTTGTTTTAGAATCGGGACATTCGTCAACGAATCAAACATCGACAATAAGATCGATAAGATGATTTTTGTACCGAAGAACAGGACGACGAACCAAAAGGCTTTGTAGAACACCTCATCGAGTCGTGCTGAACTTGGAATCGCGAACATCGTCAAATCGATTCCCGCATCATCCAGTGTAGACGGATATGGTACCCACAATCGGAATTTCGTAGCCAGTTCCTCATAGAACGACAGTGCAACGATGAAGGAAATGATCAGGCTGAGCAAATGACCGGCCTGCAACACAACTCCCCTTCGGACCCCTGTCATGACACCTAAGGCGAGAAGTAATAAGATAACGAGAGAAATCATAGTTTATAGTTCACCCAAATTCTTTTTAATTTTTACATAATCACTACCAATATTAAGCGCCGCTAGGACGGCGATTTGACGAACGTCGAGTTGTGGTGCTTGTTCTCGGATTTCTCGAATCTTCGTATCTACGAGGAGACCCACTTCGCGTACGTGTTCTGGCGACTCCGTTCCGACAATCGTATAATCATTGCCTGCGATATGAATCGTCGTCCGGTTCAACCCTTCTGAATCAGCCATTTTTCTGTCCTCCTCATACTTTGCTTCTTTCATATAGTACCATCATTTTCGTTTTAGGAAAAGAAGTCCCCCATCGGTCTTAAGGATGGTATGCTTAATCCCGGAAAGGGAGGTTAGCCTATGGGAACGACCGTTTTACGCTTATCTAAAGAAAAACAGGACTTAGTCATACAGAACTTCAAACAGAACGAGACGAAGTCTCCTCCGTATGCCCGTTTTGCTGCTAAGATTCCTGGTTGTGTCATCACGATTTATAATTCTGGAAAAGTGATGTTTCAAGGACCGCAAGCCGAAGCTATCGCTACACGTTTCGGTACGGCTTCGCCGACTAAGTCGAAAGAACCACTTGTTTCAACGTTACCGAATGGTTTTTCGGAATGGTCCGTCGTTGGTAGTGACGAAGTCGGGAAAGGCGATTTCTTCGGTCCACTCGTCGTCGCCGCTTCCTTTGTTGATCGAAAGCAGATTGCACTTCTTCACGAACTCGGTGTCCGAGACTCCAAACATTTGAACGATATCGAGATTCGTCGAATTGCTCGCGATCTCCATGCTGTTATTCCGTACACATATCGTATTCTACATAATCCAGAATACAATCAGATGCAACGGTCGATGACTCAAGGAAAGATGACTGCCCTGATGCATAATGATGTAATCGAGCGGCTTCTTGACCAACTGGAGACGAAACCAGAAGCGATTTTAATTGATCAGTTCGCCGAAAAAAGTGTCTATTATAAATACCTAGCTGGTGTCGTGAATCCTGTTCGAGAAAATGTCTACTTCTCGACTAAAGCGGAACAACTTCATGTCGCCGTCGCTGCTTCATCCATCATCGCTCGTGCGATTTTTCTCAAGGAAATGGACAAGTTAAGTGAGTCAACAGGTGTCGTCATTCCTAAAGGTGCTGGCGCCAAGGTTGACCAAGTCGCGGCTTCACTGATTTTACGTTATGGCTCTGACAAACTGCGTGACTGGACGAAAGCTCATTTTGCGAATACAAAAAAGGCACAACAATTAGCTACGAAACGAAACCGACCATGACCCTTGCGGAATGGTCGGTTTTTAAATGACGGATTCTCCTTCAGACAGCCGTTCTAGTTCCGCAAGCAGTATATGTTTTTCATTAAAAGGAATCGTTTTAGTTCCGATTCGTTCCACCTCATCATGCCCTTTTCCGACAATGACGACGCGTTGCCCTCGATGCGCGAGATGCGCGGCTTGTACGAGTGCTTCATGACGAGACGTGTGACACCCAATTAACCGCTCTTTCGGAACATCAACAATTAACTCATCGATGATCTGATTCGGAGCCTCTGATCTCGCATCATGAACAGTTGCTATGATATGTTCGCAATATTTACTTGCGATTCGTCCCATCTCCGCTCGTTTTGATCGGTCACGCTCTCCAGCTGCACTCAAGACAATCGATAGCGACTCGCCTATATAAGTAAGTGCCTGTAAACATTTTTCTAGACCATCTGGGGTATGCGCATAATCGAGATAGATTTCGCAAGAAGTCCATTCCAGTCGTTCAAGTCGTCCTTTCGGTAACTCCAGTTCTGGAATATGACGAATCAGTGCATACAGATTGGCATTGCCTGCCCGCAATAATCCCATTGCTGCCGCTAAATTCGCCGCATTGAATTCACCAAGTAAAGCTGTCGGTACACGTGTCGTCGTCTCATCGATCCGGACATTGATGGTGTCGGTCAGCCATTCGACTGCGATTTGTGACGTCCGGTGTGGTTGCGTCGTATACCAAATAACTGGTTGCAAAGGTGCGGCATCTCGCATGACACGACTCCAACCGTCTTCTCGATTTAAGACGATGGTCTGTCCGTTTGACGCAGCAACTTGTTGAAACAACAAAGCTTTCGTCTTGGCGTACTCTTCCATCGAATGATGATAATCAAGATGATCATGCGATAAATTCGTAAAGGCTGCCGAATGGAAGGAAACTCCCTCGACTCTCCCTTCAGCGAGCGCATGAGAAGACACTTCAATAATACAATCCGTCACGCCTTGTTCAACCATCTCGAACAATAATCGATGCAGAATGATCGCTTCGGGCGTCGTATTTGGCGTCTCGATGAGTTCTTCATCGATCCGTGCACCGACCGTGCTGATCATGCCGGCTTTCACACCAGTCGCCCGAAAGAGATCGTACGCTAATTTCGTTGTCGTCGTTTTTCCGTTCGTTCCTGTTACACCATAAACACGCATTTTTTGACTCGGTTGATTATAAAAGCGATTCGCGACTTGACCCGCAAGTCGTTTTGTATCCGATACGATGATGATAGGAACTGGACAGTCGGGAAACGGCCGTTCAGCCAAAATTGCCACAGCTCCATTTTCGATTGCTTGATTGATATAATCATGACCATCAACGGTGTAACCGTTGATACAAATAAACAGTCCATTCGGTTTGATTTGACGTGAATCGGTGGCGATATTCGTGATCAATGGATTGATTGCTTCATTTATAGGAATTGGCAATAATTCAGTCAGAAGCTTCGCTAGTCGATTCATGATGTACTCTTCCTTTCTTCTCTCTATGTCCAAATAGTACAGTCAACTTATCGTAAGAGTAAGCACTCGATGTTTTAAGTTGAACAAATACCCTTTTACGGAACATACCCCGTTCGAGCATTGCTTAATCTTTTTCATTTAAGAACCTCATTCCTGTTAATACATGCACGAAGTTTTTTCATCTTGCACCTCTCACCCAGCTTTGATACACTCTTAAGGTTAACTAGTTAACTAAAGGAGAAATAAAAATGCTTTATACCCAAGAAGATGTCCTCGGACAATTATCCAAAGTATCACGTCTCGTCAAACGAGAAGTTGATGCTACCTTAGCTCCATATTCCTTACATACGGGTCAATGGGCGCTATTGAAAGCAGTTGCGTTATTCCAACCTGTTTCACAAGTTCAATTGGCACATTATTTGATCATCGAAAAACCAGCTGTGACAAAAACCGTTTCACGTCTTGAGACACTCGGATTCATCACTCGAACGAAAGAAGGACGAACACACTTCGTCTCGTTGACACCTTTAGCCATCGAACGGTTCGACCAAATCGACGCTGCTGTCCAAGAGACACATCAACGATTACTTGCCACCTTCCCCCTTGCCGATCAGCAACAACTCGGTGAATGGATGACACACTTACTCACTCTACATCGACAGGAGGAATCCTCATGACCACTCGATTATTTTCACGTCATTACGTCATGACGTTGGTCATCAATCTATTGCTCTTCATCACGTTTTACCTACTCAATGCCTCACTGCCTTTACTGGCTGCTAAGCAGTTTCCAGTCTCTGCTTCAGCACTCGGATGGATTGTGACTAGCTTCATCCTGGCAACGGTCTGTTCTCGTCCATTGATTGGTCACTGGTTGGATCGTTACGATTTGAAGCGCGTCTTGATGATCTCTGCGACTCTCTTTACAATGATGAGCATTTGTTACCTGCTCGTCCTACCACTGGAATCATTCTTCTATTTGATCATCATCCGTATCATTCATGGTTTTAGTTTTGGGATGTTGTCTTCTTCAATCAGTCTCGCTGTCACGACATTGATCCCAAAAACACGTCAAGGCGAAGGTATGGGATATTTTGTACTATCGATGAACTTGGCATCCGTTCTTGGTCCTGTCATCGGTCTAACCTTTATTCAAGAAAAAGCCTTTGCTCTTTATTTCGTCACGGTTGCTGCCCTAGCCATCATCGCCTTATTGTTAATGATGCGTTTGCCACTAACAAGCCAACATATTCCAAGCACATCCGCATTTCGTTTAAGCCAGTCTCTCTTTTTATCGCGTCCACTTTTGTTAGTAGCGACCCTTTTGGCAGGCGTTGCAATTTCTAGTACTTCAGCGTTCATTTCACTGTATACGGACTCGATCGGACATGTGGCATATGCTTCTTATTTTTATGCGTTAGTTGCTCTTGGAATGGTCGGGATTCGACCAATTGCCGGAAAACTGTTCGACCAGCGGGGTGCCGCATTCGTGTTATTGCCATCGTTTGTTCTTTATATGATTGGCTTTGTCATTCTCGGCATGTATCCTTCTTTTGCCGGTTTATTGACTGCTGCCGTCATCATTGGTGTCGGTTCGGCGTCTATCTTCCCGGGTCTTCAAACCGTCCTCTTGAATTTCGCACCTCCCGCACAGAAAGGGAAAGCCATCTCGACCTTTTTCCTTGCTTACGACACGGGCTTCGGAATCGGTGCCTTGATTCTCGCCACAGTCGCAAGCGGTATCGGCTATTCGAATATGTTCTTATCCTGTAGTCTAATCGTTCTCGTAAGTGGTCTACTGTACTTTATCTTTACGAAACGACAAGCTACATCATCTGAAGCAGAAGAACTAGCTTCTTAAATCTATCTCGTCAAACGAAAACAGCCACCTTCCTCTAAGAGGAAAGCGGCTGTTTTTTTCATTCTGATTATGCACGAACTGATTATGCACGAAGTTCCGCATTGAAAGTTTCTTTCACTGCATCAACGACTCGCTGTTGCGCTGTCGTAATCTCTTCGTCGACGAGCGTCCGTTCTTTGTTTTGGTAACGAAGAGAGAAGGCGAACGATTTTTCATGTTCTCCAACGTTCTCTCCCGTATAGACATCGAATAATTCGATTGCCTGTAGAAGTGGACCGGCCGCCTCCGTCATGACATCGACGATTGATTGTGCCGTCACTGATCGCTCAACGACGATTGCTAAGTCACGTGTCATCGATGGGAAACGTGAGATTTCCGAGTAGACCTGTTCTTCCTTCGAACGCAATACCATTGCCTCTAACTCGAAGACGTACACTTCTTTTAGACCATACTGTTCTTTTGACAGACCAGGATGCACTTGACCGACGAATCCGATTGCTTCTCCATCAAACAGAATACGTGCCGTCCGCCCTGGGTGCATCGATGGAATGCTCGCTGCCTCAAACGTCAACGTGATACCAGACGCAGATGCGAGTGTCTCGACGATTCCTTTCATGACGAAGAAATCTGTTTTAACAAGTGTGCCATGAGCACGGTGTTGTTCTGATACACCAACTGCGACGCCACCAATCATTTCTTGTTCGATTGGAAGTGTCTCAAGTGAAGCATCTCGTTGTAGATAAACACTACCGAGTTCATAGAATGCGACATCTGCATGCTGTCGAGCGACGTTATGTTGTGCGACTTCAAGGAGTCCCGGAATGAGTGATGTCCGCAATGTCGAACGTGCTTCACTGATTGGCATCGCCAGTTTGACTGGATGCAGATCTTCCCGTTCATTGAATTGCATCGCGCGTTGCTCGCTCGTCAATGAATACGTGATCGCTTGTGAGAGACCCGCTCCCTGCAATGTCCGACGTAAATGACGACGATGGATGTTCCGTTTTGGTAAGAAACCACGGCTCGCTTCAGACGGTAAGCTTGAAGTCAGTGCATCATATCCATAGAGACGTGCGACCTCTTCCGCTAAATCAGCCGGAATTTTCAAATCTTGGCGGCGAGTCGGTACGCTGACCGTCAAGGCATCCCCCGATAATTCAACACCGAGACCAAGACGTTCGAGTAACGTTTGCATGACCGTTCCTTCAATTTCCATACCAAGACGATGATTGATGTACGAGACACTCGCTTCAATCAAATGATCGTCAAGCTCGAGCGTTCCGGCTTGAGCGACACCGGCTTGAACCGTTCCACCCGAGAGTTCAGCAATCAAAGCTGCAGCACGATCGAGTGCTAACAAGACACGACGTGGGTCGACACCTTTTTCAAAACGCGCACTCGAGTCAGAACGGAGTCCAAGAACACGGCTCGTCTTCCGGACAGAAATCGGTGCGAAATAAGCAGACTCTAAAATGATCGATGTCGTATTACCGTCCACTTCGGTATTTGCTCCACCCATGACTCCAGCAAGCGCGACCGGGCGTTCACCGTCTGTGATGACGAGCATCGAAGAATCAAGTGTCCGCTCGACTTCGTCGAGCGTCGTGAATGACTCCCCTGCACGTGCTTGACGCACGACGATTTGTTTCCCGAGTTTTTCGGCATCGAATGAATGAAGCGGCTGACCTGTTTCAAGTAAAACGAAGTTCGTGACGTCGACGACGTTGTTGATCGGACGAATGCCGTTCGCGATCAAGCGGTTTTTTAACCAAGTCGGTGATTCTTGAATCGTCACCCCTTGGATTTCTCGTGCCGCGTAGAACGAGCAGTCTTCTGAATCAAGCGTCACTTCTACTGTCGTCGCTGGCTCTGCTTCGTTGACTTCAACGACCGGGAAAGTCGGTGTCGTGTCATAAAGCGCGGCCACTTCGTGTGCGACACCATACATGCTGAGACAGTCCGAACGGTTCGGTGTTAAGCCAAGTTCGAGGATTTCGTCGCGAAGACCGAGTAATTCCAAGACGTCTTGTCCTGGTGTGACCGGTTCACGGAACGTATGGATACCATCTTGCTCATCTTCTCGGATATATTTCTTTTCGAATCCGAGTTCTTCAAGTGAACAGATCATCCCTTCCGAGACGACACCGCGCAATTTGGCACGTTTAATCTTAATACCCGGTAAGCGAGCTCCAACGCGTGCGACGATGACATCTTGTCCGGCTTCGACGTTCGGTGCACCACATACGATTTGGACCGGTTCGTCTTGTCCGATGTCGACCGTCGTGACGTTCAATTTATCTGCTTCTGGATGTTTTTCTTTCGTTAACACACGTCCGACGACGATGTTGTTTAACGCTTCATCCCGGACATCGACGCCTTCGACTTCGATTCCACTCTTAGTAATCAAATCAGCCAGGTCTTGTCCTGATGTATGACTGACATCCACATATTCGTTCAACCATTGTTTTGAGACTAACATCTGCGTTCCTCCTTAAAACTGTTCGCTGAAGCGAACGTCATTCGTATAGAAGTGGCGAATATCATCGACACCGTATTTCAACATGGCAATCCGTTCGATGCCCATTCCGAATGCAAAACCTGACATTTTCGTGCTATCATATTCGGCCATTTCGAGAACGTGAGGATGAACCATTCCAGCACCTAGAATTTCAATCCAACCCGTCTGTTTACAGATGTTGCATCCTTTACCGCCACATTTGAAACACGAAACGTCGACTTCGACGGACGGCTCCGTGAACGGGAAGAAACTTGGACGTAAGCGGACTTCACGTGCTTCACCGAACATCTGCTTCGCGAAGGCTTCAAGCGTTCCTTTTAAGTCTGCCATCGAAATCGATTCTCCGACGACTAGTCCTTCGACTTGCATGAATTGATGCGAGTGCGTCGCATCATCTTCGTCTCGACGATAGACTTTACCTGGGCAAAGAATGCGGATCGGTTCACCTTTAGAAGCGAGCATCGTCCGTGCTTGGACCGGCGACGTATGCGTTCGCATCAAGATTTCTTCCGTGATGTAGAATGAATCTTGCATATCACGTGCTGGGTGATCCTTCGGCAGATTCAACATCTCGAAGTTGAAAAGATCTTGCTCGACTTCTGGTCCTTCAGCAATCGTATAACCGAGTCCGACAAAGATGTCTTCGATCTCATCCGTCACTTGTTGCAAGAGGTGCGCATGACCGACCTTTTTCGGACGACCTGGTAAAGTGACGTCAATTGCTTCCGCTGCCAGTTTCGCATCCATTTCTTGTTGTTTGACAGCTGTCAGACGTTGTTCGAGTTGCTCTTGGATCGCTTGACGGACCGTATTAGCGATCTCACCGACGACTGGTCGTTCTTCCGCTGATAACTTTCCCATTCCTCGTAATACTTCCGTAATTGGTCCCTTTTTCCCGAGATACTTGACTCGGACGTCATTAAGATCTTTTTGTGTTCTTGCCTGATCGACTAATGTCAACGCTTCATCGCGTAATGCTTCTAATTGCTCGCGCATCTTTCCCACTCCTTTAGTTGAAGATATAAAAAAACGTCCCTCCGGCAAATGCCGAAGGGACGATGTAAACACCGTGGTACCACCCTTGTTTGACTTTTCAATCGAAAAGTCCTCCAGTTGCGCGATAACGGGCGCATCCCGTCACGATCTCTCGTGCGACTCCGGAGTGAATTCGGTTAGCAGATTCACGAAGCAGTTTTCAGTCTACGACCGCTTCTCCCTGATTGAATCATTCCCTAACGTACTCTGTTCCATCAACGTCCATGATGTATTCCTGATGTTCACTTTAGCATGAACGCTTGTCGGTTTCAATCCACGCTTGCAAAATGATAGAGCAAAATGCCAGCCGCTACTGCCGCATTCAATGACTCCGCTTTACCGCGGATCGGGATGTAGGCACGCTCATCACAGTAAGAGAGCAATTCTGGCGCAACGCCTTGTGCTTCGTTCCCGATGATCAAACCGAGTGCATCCATCGGTGCGATCGTTTGATAAGACGTTGCTCCTTCTAACGCCGTGCCGATTACCGCAATTCCTTGCTCGTGCAGTGCATTGACTGCCTCTTCGAGCGGCATGGAGATGACAGGTAGGTGGAACAGCGATCCTTGGGTCGCACGGATGACTTTTCCGTTATAGACGTCAACTGTTCCCGGTCCGACGACGACACCATCGAATCCAGCTGCGTCAGCTGTCCGAATCATCGTCCCGACGTTCCCTGGATCTTGTAGACGATCGAGCAACAAATAGCGTCCTCGTTCTAATTGTGCCGAAGCTTGTTTCATCTCACAGACAGCGAAGATGCCTTGCGACGTTTCCGTCTCAGCCAGTACTTTGATGACGGCTTCATCGATCGTAAAGACATCGGCATTTCTTTTCCAAGAACCTGGTACTTGGTACGATTCACGCACGATCAATTCCTTGACGATTCCAGCGCGAACCGCCTCTTCAATCAAGTGTTCTCCTTCGATCAAGAAACGGTTCGTCTGCAGACGTCCTTTTTTCGTTAAGAGTTTTTTCCATTGTTTAACGATTTCGTTCTTTGCTGATGCGATGTGCTTCATTATTTTATTACCCCTCGTAGATCGCTTGGACGGTCTCCGCATCAAGACGTTTTGTGACAGCAACGACTAAATCGACGGCTGCCTCGAAATCGGCTTTATGCATGATTGAGACGTTCGTGTGCAAGTAACGGATCGGTACAGTCAATGCAAGTGATGGAACACCTGTATTAGACAAATGGAATTTTGCTGCATCCGTTCCGCCACCTGGCGTTAAGTCCAGTTGATACTTGATATTTTCTTCTGTTGCGACTTTCGTCACGAAATCGATCAATCCACGATGTGCGATCATCGTTGCATCGAACATGATGACTTGAACGCCTTCACCTAATTTAGACAATGCTTCACGATCGGTCATTCCTGGCGTATCACCTGGGATACCTGTATCGACTGCAAAGGCGATTGATGGTTTCAGCAGGTGTGCGACGGTTTGAGCCCCACGTAACCCGACTTCTTCCTGAACAGTCGCTCCTGCGAAAATCGTGTTCGGATGACCGTCTGCTTTTAAGCGTTTGATTGCTTCGATTGCGATGGCACAACCAATCCGGTTGTCCCACGCTTTTGCCATCAAGAAGTTCTCATTTTTCATCACAGTAAATTCGCAATGTGGAACGACCGTATCACCCGGACGAATTCCCCAACCGTCGACTTCTTCTTTTGATGAAGCACCGATATCGATGAACATATCTTTAATGTCGACCGGCTTATTGCGCGCTTCCGGTGGTAAAACATGAGGTGGTTTTGCACCGATTACACCTGGAATGACTTCACCAGATGACGTTACAATGTTCATACGCTGTGCCAAGAGGACTTGACCCCACCAACCGCCGAGTGGTTGGAAACGAAGGAATCCTTTTTCATCGATCTTCGTGACCATGAATCCGACTTCATCCATGTGACCAGCAATCAATACACGTGGTGCATCTTCGCCTGCGCCTTTATGTTCAGCAAACAGACTACCGAGACCATCCTGGTGGAATGCTTCTGCATGAGGTTCTAAATATTCACGCATGAGGCTCCGGACTTCTTTTTCGTTTCCCGGTACACCTGTTGCGTCCGTGAGACGTTTTAGCATATGTAATTGTTCGTTCATCTGATTTCCTCCTTAGTAACCGTTGTCTTGTCGCACATGGTTTGCTTCATTTTTAGAAATGTAAGCCTTGAAAATCATATCCTGTGTAAAGCCTAGTGTAGCACCTAATGCAAGGTATGCACCAATCAGAACATCATAACTTTGTTCCGTCCGCGAAATCGCAAAGACGTTCGTTTTGTTATAGACGTCTAAAAAAGCATCTGTTGCTGTCAAATAGAAGTCACCTTCTGTAAAATGACTCTTCTTGTACTCAAGCGCTAGACCTAGTGAGAGTAGAAAATGGACGCCATCGACATATTCCTCAAGAATTGTGACTTGAGCGGATGGTCCCTTGTTCGACCAGAACTTAAAGCAACGTGTCTCGTTCGCAAGTTCACCGAGTTCGACCAATAAGGCAAGCAGACGCTCGTCGAATTGATTGCCTGTTAATTGATGTTCTGACTGAATCCGTTTATCCAACTGTTCTTGCATCTCAAAAAGTGTCAACCAATCCATCTTTAATTCTCCTTCTATCTAAAAAAATCATATGACCGTCTCATCGACGTGCCTTCTTATTTTATCATTAAATCGAAAAAAACGTCGGAGAATTAAATTCCCCGACGAATTGTAGAACTTAAGCGTTCAATTTTGCTTTTGCTGTGTCAGCAAGTGAAGCAAATGCAGTTGCATCTGTAACTGCGAGGTCAGCGAGCATCTTACGGTTAACGTCGATACCTGCTAATTTAAGACCATGCATCATGCGGCTGTAAGAAAGACCGTTGATACGTGCTGCCGCATTGATCCGAGTGATCCAGAGGCGACGGAAGTCACGTTTCTTTTGACGACGGTCACGGTAAGCGTACATGAGAGATTTCATGACTTGCTGTTTCGCAACCTTGAAGAGTGTATGTTTCGAGCCGTAGTAGCCCTTAGCTAATTTGAGTTGTTTTTTACGACGTTGACGAGTCGTATATCCGCCTTTTACGCGTGGCATATAAATTCCCTCCTAAATCTGTATACGATTGGATAAATTACTTCGCGATCATGTGACGGATGCGTTTGAAGTCACCCGTAGATACCATGCTAGCTTTACGTAATTTACGTTTCGCTTTTGTTGATTTGTTACCGAACAAGTGGCTTGTGTAAGCACGACCACGTTTCAATTTGCCAGAAGCAGTACGTTTGAAACGTTTAGAAGCACCGCGGTGCGATTTCATTTTAGGCATGAGAGATTCCCTCCTACTTCGATTCGATTAGTCTTCTTTCTTAGGAGCAAGCACGAGGAACATGCTGCGTCCTTCCATCTTCGGTCTCTGTTCCACAACACCGAACTCACTTAAATCCGTTGCGAGGCGTTCGAGAACGCGTCTACCGATTTCCGAGTGAGTGATGGCACGACCGCGGAAACGAATACTCGCTTTCACTTTGTTACCATTCTCCAAGAATTTCTTCGCATTACGGAATTTCGTTTGGAAGTCGTTCTCCTCGATCGTCGGGCTAAGACGAACTTCTTTCATCTGAATCACTTTCTGATTCTTCCGAGTTTCTTTGTCCTTCTTTTGCATCTCGAAACGGTATTTACCATAGTCCATGATCTTACAAACTGGCGGTGTCGCTTGTGGAGCGACCATGACGAGGTCAAGTTCCGCTTCCTCTGCGAGACGTAGCGCTTCGTTGCGTGATTGGACACCTAGTTGAGCACCATCCGCTCCGATAAGACGAACTTCCCGGGCACGGATGCTTTCATTGATTAACAGATCTTTGCTAATGGTTAGCACCTCCATCGTGCATTGCACGAAAAATGAATGATAGAAAACGCTATAAAAAAAGCGTCGGCAGTTTTTCCCGCCCACACTCATAAGGAACGCCAAGGCACAGCATTTGCTATACATTGCGTATCTTCATGATGAACCAGTACGAGTTATCATACATGGTGAGAAGCGGGATGCTTCTGCTTTGTTGTCATTTCACTTTGCTATCATAGCACTTGTTTTCCCGTGATGTCAAGCCGCTTTCTATGTTCTTACAGAACGTTGCTCACATACTTGATTATAATAGCAATCCTTTTACGGATAAGCAAGAAGTTTCTAACCTGTTTTTCACGGGTACATTCATAACATGAAAAAAGATTCAGAACATTCGCAAGCAAAACTGTTTATTTAGAATGATTATTGTTTTATAATTAATTTAATCTTACATAAAGGGGAGAATAACAGATGACTGAAAAACGATTAACGACCAATCAAGGTGTACCAATCGGAGACAACCAGAATTCACGTACGGCTGGACGTCGCGGACCAACTTTATTAGAAGACTATCAATTAATTGAAAAGATGGCCCATTTCGATCGGGAACGTGTACCTGAGCGCGTCGTACATGCTCGTGGCTTTGGTGCTCACGGTGTCTTCACTGTCAAAAATTCGATGAAAAAGTACACGAAAGCTGCGTTTTTACAAGAAGAAGGGACAGAAGTTCCTGTTTTCGCCCGCTTCTCGACTGTTATTCACGGCACGCATTCTCCAGAGACGCTCCGCGATCCACGTGGATTCTCTGTCAAGTTCTATACAGAAGAAGGAAACTGGGATTTCGTCGGGAACAACCTTCCTGTCTTCTTCATTCGTGACGCCATGAAATTCCCGGATATGGTCCATTCTCTCAAACCAGATCCACGCACGAATATTCAAGATCCTGACCGTTACTGGGACTTCATGACACTTCGTCCGGAATCGACGAACATGCTCATGCACCTTTTCACGGATGAGGGTATTCCTGCAAGCTACCGTAAAATGCGTGGTTCTTCCGTTCACTCGTTCAAATGGGTGAATGCACACGGTAATACGGTTTATGTGAAACTACGCTGGGTACCAAAAGCTGGTGTTCATAATCTCTCAGCTGAAGAAGCAACAGAGATTCAAGGAAAAGATTTCAACCATGCTTCAAACGATACGTTCCAAGCGATTGAAGATGGCGATTACCCGGAATGGGATCTGTTCGTACAGGTACTTGATCCGGCTGACGTCGATCAGTTCGATTTCGATCCGCTCGACGCGACAAAAGATTGGTTTGAGGATGTCATTCCGTTCCAACACGTTGGTACAATGACATTGAACAAAAATGTCGACAACTACTTTGCTGAAACAGAATCGGTTGGTTTTAACCCAGGTGTCTTGATTCCAGGGATGTTGCCATCTGAAGATAAGTTACTACAAGGTCGCTTGTTCTCTTACTCAGATACACAACGCTACCGTATTGGCACGAATTATCAACAACTTCCAATCAACTGTCCGTTTGCACAAGTGAACAACTACCAACGTGACGGTGCAATGCCGGTCGGTCAGCAAACGAGTCCGGTCAACTACGAACCGAACCGTTATCAAGAAGAACCAAAAGAAACACCCGAGTATACGGAAGAAAATCAACCGTTGCTTGATGATAAACACGGTCGTCTCGAAATCGAGAAGACGAATAACTTTGGTCAAGCCGGAGAAGTATACCGTCGCCTGACAGAAGAAGAGCAAGCAGCTCTCTTGAAGAACCTCGTCAATGACCTTCAGCAAGTCCGTCATGAAAATACGGTCCTGCTCGCAATCTGTAACTTCTATCGTGCTGATGCATCACTCGGTCAGAAGCTATCAGAAGCGCTTCAAGTCAATATCGAACCGTTCCTGCAACAAATGCGTTCATAACGCAAAACGAGCACCCTCGACACTAGTCTTGGGTGCTTGTTTGTGTCTTAGTATGGAATAAAATCGTAACGCTCTGCCGTTTTATACGTGAACTCGTTCAGTTTTTTGAATAAGACGATTTGGTCGAGTCCAACCTGCTTGACCGTATTTTGTTGCATGTACCGTTTTTGATCTGCTGTAAACGTATTATAGATTGGAGCATAGCCGTTACTTTGGAACGGTTGCATTTGAATCGCGCGATCCGCGTCTTCCAATCGATTGTAGCGAATTGTCCCTCCGACAACTCCTCTACCGAGAATCGTCATCGCTTTTCCATCTGCTCGATGCACGTTTCGGATCGTATTGTAGCGGACCGTTGGATTCTCCCAGTTCATCATCGAAATCGCATAATCCTTCGTTCCGTCAATCGTGTTTTTTTCAATCCGGACATTCGTGTGTAATTTGTTTTCCGTGTATTGATGTGTGCCGATTGCCACATTGATGTTACGGAACAAGTTATTACGAATCGTGATGTCTTCATTTGGAGTGCCATCTTGATTCGACCACTTCCAGTTGAAGCCCTTCGTGATTGGATCTGGGGTATCGAGATTAATCGATTCATTCGGACCTGTATTCGGTATCATGACGGCATCGACGAATTTCATGTTTTCGATGACTGCCTTCTTCGTCGCATCAAGTTCCATCGCATGTGAACCCTTTTGATTCCGTACTGTGATGCCGCCGATATATAAGTTTTGATTATGGGCAATAGCGAAAGCCGAACCACGCGCATATCGATTCAAGTCGATCTGTGCATTCCCCTTACCGATGAGTTTAACGTTCTGTGAACCGTTATATTTGCCAACTTTTTTATTCAGACGCAAAACCGATGGCGCAACGAAATCAAAGACACTCGTCGTCGAACTAATCTTTGTCGTCCCTGTCTCTGTCGTCTTTTTGATGATGACACCATCCTCTAGGATCACCGTCGTATTGGACGGGATACCAACACGTAACGGGGACAGATACGTTCCCTTTGTTAGAACGAGGGTGCCTCCCCCTTCTTTTTCAAGTCGTTCCAAATAAGAACGCATCGTATAATGATTGCGTGTCTTTGCATTATAGGTCGTATATTTACGGATTGCTGGGTCAATCGCTTCTGTTTTCGGTGTAATCCGGTATGTTTTTTTAATCGTTGTCGCCTTCGCTTCGCTCGGATGAATACCGATTAAAAGTGAAGAAGCGATGAATACAGCGAGGGTTGTTTTCTTCAATCTGTAACTTCCTTCCCATTCTTCAAAACATTTCATCCACTGAAGGTCTATTATAGCATTTATCCAATTAAAGGAAAAATGACATTTGGTCATTTTAGATAGATTCAGTTGGATGTTCTACCTGTTTCATCGGTATGAAATTGGTTTCTTTCAAGCATCCCATCACAAAAACAATCCGCCCTACATCAGCAGGGCGGATTGTTTTTGTATACATGAATTATTTTGAACGATTTGCGATTTCTTGCTCTAAATCTGCAACGAATTGTTCGAGTGATGCATTACTCGAGTCTTTTGAACCGTAACGACGAATGTTGACTTCGCGTGATTCAACTTCTTTGTCACCTAAAACGAGCATGACCGGTACTTTATTGACTTGTGCTTCACGAATACGATAACCGAGTTTCTCGTCACGGAAATCTGTTTCGACGCGGATTCCCTTTTTCAACAGGATCGCTTTGATTTCACGGGCATAGTCTTCATGAACACCGGAAACCGGAATCAATTTCACCTGAACGGGTGCGAGCCATGTTGGGAATGCGCCTTTGTATTCTTCGATCAAGTAAGCAACGAATCGTTCCATCGTTGATACGACACCTCGGTGTAAGACGACTGGACGGTGATCTTGTCCGTCGTTCCCTTTGTATGTCAATTCGAATCGCTCTGGTAAGAGGAAGTCGAGTTGGACTGTTGAGAGCGTCTCATCTTTACCAAGCGCTGTCCGAACTTGAACGTCAAGCTTTGGTCCGTAGAATGCGGCTTCGCCTTCTGCTTCGAAGTATTCGAGTTCGAGTTCATCCATTGTTTCTTTCAACTCACGTTGCGCCATTTCCCAGATCGCATCGTTGTCGAAGTACTTCTCTTTGTCCGCTGGGTCACGGTATGAAAGACGGAACTTGTAATCTGTGATCCCGAAATCAGCATAGACTTCTTGAATGAGATGAACGATGGCTTTAAACTCATCTTTCATTTGGTCAGGACGGACGAACGTATGTCCATCGTTAAGAACCATGTAACGAACGCGTTGAAGACCAGTCAAGGCACCAGACATTTCGTAACGGTGCATGCCACCAAGCTCCGCGACACGAAGTGGTAAATCACGGTACGAACGTGGTTCGTTCTTATAGACCATCATATGGTGTGGACAGTTCATCGGGCGAAGAACAAGTTCTTCATTGTCCATCTCCATTTTCGGGAACATGTCATCTTGATAGTGATCCCAGTGCCCCGATGTCTTGTATAGATCGACTGAACCGAGGACCGGTGTATAGACGTGCTCATACCCAAGTTCGAGTTCTTTATCGACGATATAACGCTCGACTGTCCGACGGATGGCTGCTCCTTTTGGTAACCACATCGGAAGTCCTTGACCGACTTCTTGAGAAGTGAAGAATAAACCAAGTTCCTTCCCGAGTTTCCGGTGATCCCGTTCTTTTGCTTCAGCGAGGAAGTGGAGGTGTTGTTTCAACTGATCTTTTGTTGCCCATGCTGTACCGTAAATCCGTTGTAACATCTTGTTTTTCGAATCACCACGCCAGTAAGCACCAGCAATGCTCATCAATTTGAAGACTTGTAGCTTCGCTGTCGCTGGAACGTGTGGTCCACGGCAGAGATCGAAGAATTCGCCTTGACGGTAAATCGTCAAATCCTGATCAGCAGGAATCGACTCGATCAATTCAATCTTCAACGGATCATTGAGTTCTTTATAGATGGCGAGTGCCTCGTCACGCGAGACGACTTCTCGTTCGATCGGCAAGTTTTCACCGGCGATTTTATTCATCATCTTCTCGATTTCTGTAAGGTCCTCTTCTGTCAGACGACGTTCCATATCGATGTCATAGTAAAAACCATTCTCGATTGTCGGTCCAATTCCAAGATGAATCGTTTCATCCGGATACAGACGTTTGATGGCTTGTGCCATCAAATGAGCTGAAGAGTGACGAATCAAGTCGAGCCCTTCTTCTGAATCCGGCATGATCAATTCAATTGTACCGTCCTCTTCGATTGGACGACGGTAATCGATGGCGTGCCCGTTCAGTTTAGCAGCAAAGGCTTTTTTACGAAGACCTGGGCTGATCGAAGCTGCCACTTCTTCAGCTGTCGTGCCGGCTGCAAATTCCTTTACGGCGCCGTCTGGAAATGTAAGTGCGATGTTTGACATGACTGTTTCCCCCTTTTACAAAATAAAAAAGACTCATCCCTAAAAAGGGACGAGTCTTAATCTCGTGGTACCACCCTCGTTCCCGGACCATGTACTGGTTCGGCTCGAACACGCGTTAACGGGCGTGAGACGCAAACGGATTAGCCCCGTTCGTGCTATGAGGGAGTAAAGACATGAATGATGCCATGAGAAGCTTCCACCGTTCTTCTCTCGCTAGTTTGGTTCATTTCATACTCCATATCCTCAATCGTTGCATCGTTTATTGACGTGTCATTAGTATAACGAATCCGTTGCTTCCTTGACAAGGAAAATTAGTAGCGACGTCGATTTTCACCAAGGAACTCGATTGGTTGCGTCGTCGTCCGGATCCGTTCCATCAGTCGTGCAGCCTTTAATTTATCGCCTTGATCGTTCGTGATCCCGAAATGGAGCTCGAGTTCATCATAAGATAAGTTCGAGCTGAATAATGTCGGCAGACGATGCATCATGCGATACTGTAAAATGATCCCGAACAATTCATCTCGTACCCACGGACTGATCGATTCAGCACCGATATCGTCAATCAACAAGACTGGAATCGTTTGAAATCCTTCGAGGAATGTATCGAATGAGTCAGATCGAATCCGCCGTTTCGCTTCAGCGACAAACCCCGGGGCATGGACAAGAATCGTTGCAATCCGTTCTTTTTTCAAAGCATTCCCGATCGCAGCCAAAAGGTATGTTTTCCCGACACCAAAGCTACCATGAAGGTATAATCCCTTGACCGTCTCCTTCGAACGGAGATGATTGAGGAACTGAGACGCCGCACGTAAGGCAAGCTTACGGTCCGTCGTCGACAAGTCAAAATCACTGAAGTTCGCATCGCGGACTTCATCCGGCAGGAACAGGCTCTTAAATTTCTTCTCAAGCGCGCGTTCATCCTCTCGGTCTTTTAACGCTTGCGACTTCTCATACGAGACGACGATCTGTCCTTTTTCGACGTGCAGGATCGGCTGGTACCCTTCGATGACTGCCTTACTTTCGATCAGTCGATTTCCGTCCATCTGTTCCGCGTATTCATTCAATTTGAGCATGCCCCGCTCGATCATCCGTTGATCGATCTCCGGATGTGTCCGCAAGAACATGATGACACCTGGATGAGACAACACTCGTTGTTGAATCGCTCGAACCGATTCTGCGACGTCCGGTCGACTTAATATTTTTTCGATAGATGATTGGATATGTTCCATGTCTCGACTCCTTTAGTTCCCCTTCAGTTCTCGTAAGATCCGTTCCATTTCTTCATCATCTGGAACATCTGCTTCGAAACTCGCTTTTTTAGAGGCTTCGTACTGCTGCTGTTTTGCTTTCTCTTCTTGCAACCACTTCGGATTCGGACCGCCATTCGTGTTGCTTGTCCGTCCCCGGCGACCACCAACAGTTTGACGCGCACGTTCTTGTTTTTGCTCCTGCTTTTTTGAAATCAACTCATCCTGCTCCTGCGTCTTCGCTAGTGCCTCGGATGCCGTCACGTATCCCTTCTGTTTCCAATCATCAACGATCGATAAGAGGAAGTTCTTGCTGAAGCGATTATCTTTTTTGATGACGAGCGCATAGTAGTACGCAGCATTGACGATCCCAGACGACATCTCATAATCGATGATCAATTGTTGGATCAATTCTTCATCCCGTTCAGACAACGCTTTGACCTTTCGCAACTTCGCTACATAATGCTTCGGATGGGTGCTTTCCATCGTCTCCGTCGCTTCGATGTCTCCGACCTCGATCGTGTCTAGTGAGGCGACCTTCGCTTTTTTCTCCCGGCTGAGTTTTTGTTTCGCTGACAACATCATCTGTTTGCAGCGTTCTTGCTTCTCAGCATCGGTCATCGGCAAATACGCTTCGTGACGGAAACGGGCATTCAACAGTTCCGCCATCAATGCTTCATTCGACTGCGTGACGTAAGCAAGCTTCACGAGCAGATGATCGATTGCCTTTGAGTAAAATGTTCGTGGCAGGAAACGATCGGTCTGTCGCTTCATCTCTTCTAGATCAAACGAATAGTCGAATTCATATACCGCACGTTCCTGTTTCGCATAAGCTTTCGGCTGATGAGCGGAAGCAAGACCAGCTTTTACGTCGAACACTTGATCAAATCGAACCGTCCGATCAACAATGTTCTTCGGAAGCGGCTCCGTCCGAAAACGATGCTGTAACGACCGGAACCGGATTTCACCGACGCGATAGAACAGCAGACTCGATAACACCCCGTCATTCAAGAAGGTGTTCGGCGCGAGCGGAACCCGGATTTGATAAATGTAACGATAAGCGGCTTGGCGCGCTTCGAACGTTCGAATCAACCCGATCCCTTCTAGCTTAAATAACTCTTCCTTGAACTCATCGACGGAAAACCCGAGTAGTGTTCCGAGTTCCGCATGGGAAATATACTGGGATTTCGTTTTCCCTGGGATCATCTCACTCCAAAACGTTTGATAGAGCCCAAGCGCTTTAACACCGATAATCGGCTGGTATAAATAATATAAAGATTGATAAGCTTCACGGTCGACGACACCATTGCTCATCACTAAGCAAAGGTCGGTACCGGAAAGTTCACGTTCTACCATCTGACTCGTCCTTTCCTTAGGGAGAAAAAGAGAGGTGCGCTGACCGGACAGACGACCTCTCTTATATCACGTTCAATTCTCACGGTCATTTTCCTGATGTCGCTCCATCAGTTCAGAGAGCTCTTGGAAAAAGACATTGATGTCCTTAAATTGTTTATAAACACTCGCAAAGCGGACATATGCCACTTCGTCAACGGATGCTAGTTCATTTAATACGAGACGTCCGACCTGCTCACTTGGAATCTCATGCTGAGCTGTCGCTCGTAATGCCTTTTCGACCCGACTGACGACTGTTTCTAGCTGTTCAATCGAAATCGGTCGTTTTTCACAGGCACGCACTAATCCACGTAGAATTTTCTCGCGATTGAACTCGTCACGTGTTCCGTCTTTCTTTACGATGATTAAAGGGGTCTGCTCGACCATTTCGAATGTCGTAAAACGATAGCCACAAGACTCACATTCACGTCTTCTTCGAATCGAACCGAAATCCTGGACTGGTCTTGAATCCAGTACTTTTGTTCCGTTAAAATTACAGGCTGGACAGCGCATGCCGTACCTCCGTTCACGTGATTTCTTTTGTTCCAATCATCTTTAATCGATACCCTGCATCAAGTGATGCATAGATTCGCTCAATTTGTTTCTCGAGATCAGGTCCGAGAAGACTTTCACGGTGTAAGAAGAGATCGACGGCAGTACGTCCGCCTGCCACCATGATGACTGTCGCAAGTCCATCGACTTCTTTTAAGGTAAAAGCGAGTTCTCCACGTTCCGCGTCAACACGACGAACCGTTCCGCCATCTTGCTTTAAGATATTTTTTAAACCAGCAAATAACATCTCCACAGTTGCTGCGTAGTAGTGTGTGCGTAGGTTTTCGTTTTTATGTGTATCGGATGTCTCTAGCTGTTTTTGCAAACGTTCCTTCAGTCCCATGGTCATCCTCTTTTCTTTGTTTCTTCTACTATTAAGAATAACAGACGTCAGACATATTAAAAAGCCCTCGTCTGAACGACGAGGGCTTGACGAATTCGTGTGTATTGTCAGTTGACGTGCTGGACAGTAGCCGCTGGAACTTGAACAGGTCCCATACCACGTGGAATTTCGACATTTTCACGGATTTTCGCATCGAGCTTTTCAGCAATGTAGTTCGCTGCGATGGCTGGATCGATCCGATCCCCACAAGTAAAGACATCAACCGATGCATACCCGTGCTCTGGGAAACTGTGAATCGTTAAGTGCGATTCAGAGATAATGACGACGCCACTGACGCCGTGTGGTGCAAACTTGTGGAATGCTACTTCTCGTACTTCTGCACCTGCTTGAAGTGCTGCGTCAACGAAAAGTCGTTCAACGAATTCCATGTCGTTCAATTTTTCAGGATTACAATCCCAAAGTTCTGCAATAATGTGTCTTCCCATAGTATCCATTTGTGGATCCCCCCTACATTCAATGGTCTTCAAAGTAGTTGATCACTTACTTTGCGCCTGAGTCGTTCGCACCCACGGGGGAAAGTTAGTCCAGAGAGGTCCTAACCCTTTAAGCTGCGATTGCCAGACCGATTGAAGTTCACGATTTGAATTATAGCGAGTATCAAAAAGATACACAAGGATAAATTTCAAAAATTAATATATTTTAAGAAAAAAAACGGGACAGCCCCCGTCATTGCTGGGATCTGCCCGTTATAATTAATTCAATTCAAGTTCTTTTTCAACGGTTCCCATCGCCTCTAAGTGTGCCGAGACGAGGTGTACGAGATCGACGACGCGGCATGAGTAACCCCACTCATTATCGTACCAAGCGAGGACCTTCACCTGACGACCACCCATGACCATCGTCGAGAGCCCATCGACGACCGTCGAACGTTCTTCTCCGTTAAAGTCGATTGAGACGAGCGGTTCCATCGTCATTCCGAGAATGCCCTCAAGCGCACCGTCCGCTGCTTTCGTGAAGGCTTCGTTCACTTCAGCAACCGTCGTATCCCGACTGACTTCGACGACGAGATCGACGAGTGATACGTTCGGTGTCGGAACACGAAGCGCGAGTCCATTTAATTTCCCTTCCAAATGTGGCAAGACGAGCGCAATCGCCTTTGCCGCGCCTGTCGACGTCGGAATGATCGATGAGCCGCATGCCCGGGCGCGCCGTAAATCCTTATGCGGGTTATCAATGTTATTTTGATCGTTCGTAAACGCATGAACCGTCGTGACGAGACCGGATTCGATTCCGAATGCACGGTCGATGACTTGTACGACAGGTGCGAGACAGTTCGTCGTACACGATGCGTTCGAAACGATATCATCCGTTTCATGATCATACATGTCATCATTGACACCCATGACGATCGTCCGAACATCCCCTTTAGCAGGTGCCGTGATGACGACCTTTTTTGCTCCTGCCACTAAATGCTTCGCAGCGCCCGTATCCGAATTGAACTTCCCTGTTGCTTCGACGACGATATCGATGCCGAGTTCCCCCCACGGCAATAGCTCAGGATTGCGTTCACTGACGATTTGAATCTCTTTTCCGTCAACTATCAACGCCCCATCGATGATGTCGACCGGATAATTGAATTTTCCGTGTACCGTATCATACTTGATTAAATGCGCGAGTGTTTCGACTGGATAACTCGCATTAATTGCTACGACTTCGCTTTTCCCCTCAGCGATCAGACGTCGAAAGACCATTCGACCAATTCGACCAAAACCATTGACTGCCACCTTGACTCCCATGTGCGGATCCCCCTTCAATGTGACGGATGTAGCTCCGTTTACAGATAGAACTATATCATGAAATGTAAGCGATTTCATTATGTTCTCTAAAAAAAGTGAGAGAAGATGGAAACTTCTCTCACTTCATGTTTTTCATAACTTGTCATCATTTGCATCAATCACCATACCGACTTAACCACTCATCGATTTGTTGGTATAACGAATCAATACTACCGTCATTGAAGAATACATCATCTGCAAGCTCTTTTTTCTGTTCGATGCCGAGTTGCGCATGGATACGTGCATACGCTTCTGCTTCTGATAAATCATTACGTTGCATCAATCTTCTTAACTGAATATCTTCTGGGCAATAGACGACAACGACGCGTTCGAACAGGTTTCGCCAATCCCCTTCTAGCAGTAACGGAATATCAAATACGACAAGAGAATGTCCTGAACGTTCATAGGCATCTGCTGCTTCGAGCATCTGTTGTCGAATACTCGGGTGCATCAACTGATTCAATTGTTGTCGTTTTTCACTATCTTGAAAAATGATTTGTCCGAGCTTTGGACGGACAAGAAGTCCTTTTTCAAACGCCTCTGGGAATGCCAGTTGGACTGCGTCATATGCTCGCCCTCCCGGCTCAACGACTTCTCGCGCAATGAGATCCGCATCGATGACCGCTATTCCTTTTTGTTTTAAATAGCTAGAAACCGTACTTTTACCGGTTGCGATACTCCCTGTCAGACCGACTCTCATAAGGCAACCTGTTGGCACGTCGGACAGAAATGTGTTCCCCGTCCACCGACTTTGATTTTTTCGATGGCTGTACCACAACGAGGACACGGTTCCCCTTTTTGACCATATACCGCAAGTTGAAGCTGGAATTCACCTTTTCCTGACGGCGAGACATAACTCCGGATCGTACTTCCCCCTGCTTCCACCGCTTGTCGTAAAACGTTGACACCGGCTTGATGAATGCGTGAGATATCGTCGAGTGTCAAGGCGCCGGCTTTCGTCAACGGGTGGACGCGTGCAGCATGAAGGGTCTCATCGACATAGATGTTACCGAGACCAAGGAAGATGGACTGGTCGAGCAGTGCCGTTTTGATTGGACTTCTCTTTTTACGAATTAAATTCTCCGCTAACACTTCTGCTGTAAATTCCGGATCAAATGGTTCACGCTCCAGTTGTGCCAGTGGAGCAGTCTGCATCGCTGTTTCCTTATCACGTAATTCCATTGTTCCGAACTTCCGAACATCATTATAGTGAAGTTCCGAACCATCCGTGAAACGGAAGACGACATGCGTATGTTTATCCCGTTCAACCGGTTGTGGATACGGGAAGTACTTTCCTTCCATCCGCAAATGGCTGACGAGATAAAAACGATCAAAATCAAAGAGCAGGAACTTTCCGCGACGTTCGACGCGTTCAATCCTTTCTTGATGTAAGGCATCTGCAAATGGCGCCACTTCCATCCCCCGAATCATTTTCGGATGGTAGACTTTGACGGAAGAGACTGTCTTTCCAGAGACCGAACGTTCTAAACTGCGGCGAACGGTCTCGACTTCAGGTAATTCAGGCACATCTATTCCTCCTTGCTTACTTCGTTTCGTACCACGTATGCCCTGCGCCCCCATCGACGCGTAGCGGTACGGATAGTTCGACGGTCTGCTCCATCGCTTGTTTGACAAGTGCTTGTAAAGCGTCGAGTTCTTCGTCTGGTGCTTCAAAAATTAATTCATCGTGTACTTGTAATAACAAGCGTGCCTTAAGATTAGATGCTTTCAAAGCAGCATGAACATCAAGCATTGCTTTTTTAATGATATCTGCAGCCGAACCTTGAATCGGTGTATTGATCGCAGTACGTTCAGCAAAACCGCGTAAGTTAAAGTTTTTCGAATTGATATCCGGAATATTGCGGCGACGGTTCATCAACGTTTCGACGAATCCATTTGCTCGTGCCGTCTCGATCGCTGTATCCATGAACTGTTTGATTTGCGGGAACAACTCGAAATAACGATCGATGAATGATTGCGCTTCTTTGCGTGTGATGTTCAAGTTTTGAGACAATCCATAATCGCTGATTCCGTAAATGATTCCAAAGTTGACGGCTTTCGCCTGACGCCGCATGTTTCCTGTGACATCTTCCGGTTCGACACCGAAGACACTACTTGCCGTTTGAGTATGAATATCCTCATCATGGAGGAACGCATCGACAAGCGTCTGATCCTGCGACATATCGGCCATGACACGTAATTCAATTTGTGAATAATCAGCAGCGTACAATGACCAGCCTGTTTGACTCGGAACGAAGGCTTTTCGAATCTTCCGTCCTTCTTCAATCCGGATCGGGATATTCTGAAGGTTCGGATTGACCGAACTTAAACGACCTGTTTGAGCGATTGTCTGAGCAAAACGAGTATGGATTTTTCCATCTTCCTTGATGACTTTTTGCAATCCTTCAACATACGTCGACTGCAACTTTTGCAGTTCTCGATAAAGCATGATGTGATCGATGACTGGGTGCAGCGGGCGCAGTTTTTCAAGGACATCTGCGGCAGTCGAGTAGCCCGTCTTTGTTTTCTTAAAGGCAGGGAGTTCGAGTTTTTCAAACAAAATTACACCGAGTTGTTTCGGAGAATTAATATTGAACGACTCACCTGCTGCTTCAAAGACCAATGTCTCAAGTTCTGTTAAACGCCCAGCAAGATCCGCTTGCATCTCTTGGAGCGTCGCGACGTCTACGCGAATCCCAGTCCATTCCATCTCAGCGAGGACACCTGATAGTGGACGCTCTAACGTTTCATATAACTCGTATTGTTGATTCGCCTTCAGTTCTTCTCGGACTTTTGGGAACAGCAATTCAACCATCCGTGCTTTCTCAGCTAAATAAGGATGAAGAGCTTCATCTTCTGGCGCGAGACGTTTCGCCCCCTTACCGAGTACTGCTTCCTCATTCGGCGCCATTAATGCATAATGACCAGCGATCGAAGCGAGTGTTGTACCGCCACTTAAGTTTAACAAATAGCCTGCTAATAACAGATCTTCGTACCCGTTCAATGTCAAGCCGTGTTTACGCAATGCAAATGCGACTTGTTTCGCATCGAGACAAATCTTTTGATGTTCCGACTCGATCCATTGACGGAATGCTGGATCCTCGACGAGCGTCGGAGCAGCAACATAGATCGTGTCAGGCGTTGCTATCGCAAATCCAATGATGTCTTCTTCCATGTAATCTTCTCGAAGCTGTTCTGCAATCAATACGGCATCCGTGACGTCTTTAGGAAGTGAAGTGATCGTCACGACGTTTAATTGTTCTTTATCCTCTTCTTTGACGACAGGGGCGAATCGATTCGTCAATGACTTGAAGCCAAGTGACTGGAACAACGAATAAGGAACTTGGGTATCGACATTGCGAATTTGCAAATCATCTAGCGTCGTCTCAAGCGGGACATCCACCTTGATTGTCGCGAGTTCTTTCGACAGTCGTGCGAGCTCTTCGTTCGCGATGACTTTTTCTTTCTGCTTCCCTTTTAAATCCTCGACATGTTCGTACAGTCCTTCAACAGAACCATATGCCGAAATCAATTTAACAGCCGTCTTTTCACCAATCCCAGGAATCCCTGGAATATTATCCGATTTATCACCCATCAACCCCTTCAAATCAATCATTTGAATCGGCTTTAGACCACCATACGTCTCAGCAAACAGTTCCTCTGTCATGCACTGGACGTCCGTGATCCCACGCTTCGTGATCAAGACTTCGACCTTATCCGTGACAAGTTGAAGTAAATCTTTGTCTCCTGTGACAATCCGCGTCCGATCCGTTGGCATCGTCCGTGCGAGCGTACCAATCAAATCATCTGCCTCATAGCGATGGAGTTCCATCATTTGAATACCGAGTGCTTCACAGATGTCTCGGACGATCGGGAATTGTTCCCGTAGTTCGGACGGTGTCTTTTCTCGACTTCCTTTATACTCCTGATAGACATCGTGACGGAACGTTTCACTCGAAGCATCAAAGGCAACGAGCATATGTGTCGGTTGTTCTTCTTCAAGCAACTTCAATAACATCATCGTAAAGCCATAGGCTGCGTTCGTATTTCGTCCTTGCGCGTCCGTCATTGGTGGTAAAGCGAAAAACGCCCGATAAGTCAATGAGTTCCCATCAATCAATAACAATTTATTTTCCATCATCTACGCCCCTTTAATCGATTTTCTGTCCCTATTGTATCACTCTGCACACATTTGTTCGCTAAAAATGACCAAAAAAAGACGATTGACTCACGGAGAGTCAACCGCCAAGGGCATGACGACATGGGAGCTGATCCAGTCGCCATACAGATGATGAAGAAGGTACTTTCATCATAAGATACACCTATTAAGGAATTGTGAATCCACTGTGAAATTCAGCCATGTTTTGGTAAACGAATCGTAAACGTCGTTCCTTGTTGCTCCGCCGATTCGACATCAATTTCTCCATGGTGAAGATCAACGATGTGTTTAACAATGGCCAGCCCGAGACCCGTTCCACCTGAATTACGGCTTCGCGCCTTATCGACACGATAGAACCGTTCGAAGATACGCTGCGTCTCCTTCGGATGAATACCAATCCCATCATCTTTGATGATGAGTTGGACAGACTCTTCTCCATCCTCGAGTTGAATCCAGACGTTACCACCGTTCGGCGTGTAGTTTAACGCATTCGCAACTAAGTTGACTACGACTTGTTTCAACCGATTCAAATCTGCCCGGATGAAGACTTCCTCTTCCGTTTCGATATGAATCATCATCTCTTTTTCCGCTGCTCGTCGATGCAACAGCTCTGCGGTTTCGCGAACGAGACTCGTCACATCAACGATTGCTGTCTCAAGCTGATAGTTGTCTTGTTCCAGTCGCGATAGTTCGAGCAAGTCTTCGACCAATGACTGCATTCGTTCTGATTCATCATGAATGATCCGCAAAAATTGTTCCCGGATTTCCGGAACATCTTGCGCACCATCGAGTAACGTTTCTGCAAACCCCTTGATGGACGTCAGTGGTGTTTTTAATTCGTGGCTGACATTCGCAACGAAGTCTTTGCGCATCTGTTCCAGCTTTTTAATTTCCGTAATATCGTTGAAGACAACGGTCGTTCCTTGCACGCGACCGTTCTTATCAAAAATCGGTGCGGCACTGACCATAAACGTCCGGCTGTTGATGCCGAAACGGACACTCGATTGTTTGCGATTCGGTTTTTCTGTCAGATAGACATCTTCAATCACCTGACTCATCTTTTCGTTCGGAAGCACACGGTAATATAATTTTCCACTAGATGGTTCGTGAATATGGAACATCTCCCGATAGGTACGGTTAACAAGTAGTACATAACCCTTTTCATCAATCAGCATGAGACCGGCTCCCATATATTCGATCAAGGATTCGAGTCGTGCCCGTTGCATCGCTTCACCGGATGATGCATTCTCTAGATTTCGTGCGAGGAGATTGATCGAGCGTCCTAAATCACGTGATTCATCTGGCGCCGCTAACTCGTAGACGCGTGACTTGTAATTCCCATGTGACAGTTCGTGCAACACATCGGTCGCCTCCGCGATTGGTCGTAGGAACCGTTTCGTTGATCGATAGATTGTCAAAAAGATGATTACGAGCGAAGCAAGGAGTGAGAAGAAAATGACCGTCCAAATCCGTGAATAGATAATATTCAAATCTTTAGCATAACGAATGAAACTGACGTACACTTCTCCACCATCTGCTGTTGGAACAGGCTTCGTGAACTGGACGACACTGTCATCCGTCTTCGATTCAAACGTGCCATCTTTGGGAATCGCTGAGAAATTGAGCGTTGCTACTTTCAGTTTCGTGACATCAACAGGGGTACCTGCGATGATTTCCCCACGTCCGTTAAATAAGATCATGTCAAAGTTGGATTCGGCATACAATTGATTCACGTACTGTGCCATATCAGAAACTTCGCGCCCTTGTAGGATCGTCTCGACAAGCGAGGTTTCATCCATCAGTTTTTCTTTTTCATTTTGAACATAGAATTCCTTAAATGATTGTCCAAGTAGAAAACCGAGTGCAACAAGCACCAAACTAATGAAAGAAATCATTTTAAAGATGAACCGTTTCCGATACTTACTCATTCTGGTTTCGGCTCCTCCATCTTATACCCGAGACCGCGAATCGTTTTGATATAAATCGGTTTTTTCGTATTCGGTTCGATTTTTTCACGGACGTGACTGATATGCACATCCACGATACGCGTATCGCCGACGAAATCGTAATTCCAAATCGCGGATAACAGTTGATCTCGTGTCAAGACACGTCCTTTATTTTTAGCGAGATATACGAGCAATTCGAATTCCTTAGGAGTAAGTTCAAGACGTTCTTCTGCTTTGAAAGCTTCGTAGTTATCCGGAACGATTTTGACGTCACCAATCAGAATCGTTCCGTCCGTGACCTCATCCGGGGATGCTGTCTGATGACTCATCCGTCGTAAAATCGCTTTTACACGGGCAACGACTTCGCGTGGGCTAAACGGTTTTGTCAGGTAATCGTCCGCACCGAGTTCTAGACCGAGCACCTTATCAAACTCATCATCCTTTGCCGTCAGCATCAAGATCGGTGTATTGATTTTCTGTTGACGTAGTCGTTTACATACTTCCAGACCATCGAGTTCCGGCAACATAAGATCCAGTACGATCAGTGCGGCATCTTGTTTTTCCGCTAATTTCAAACCTGACATTCCATCATGTGCCGTTTCGACGACAAAACCAGCCTGCTCTAAATTAAACTTCAATAGTGTTGCAATCGACAATTCATCATCTACCACGATAATTTTATCTTTCAAACCTTGCATCCCCCTCAAGTTTCGTTCTTTCGAATGAGGAATTCCGTGGAATCCGCTTCGTCTGTCTTCATCTTACCGACTTTTACTGGAAAATCACAAATCTTTCTGCTGTTTCTTTACATAATCTTTAAAGGAGACGATGAATCCCTCTTGATCATTCGTGTAAAAGCGATAAAAATGGGGAATCAATACATATCGTCAATCGTAGGAGGTAAAATGTATGGAATGGAATCATCCCCTTTTTGCAGCCATCACGGCATGGTTCATCGCTCAAGCAGCGAAGCTTGTTACGAGTTTGGTACGGACCCGAAAGTTCGACCTGGAGATCATGTTTGCTTCCGGTGGTATGCCTAGTTCACATAGCTCGACTGTCGTCGCGTTAGCCGTGGTCATCGGTTTTCAGGAAGGCTTCTCATCTTCGCTCTTCGCACTAGCTGCCATATTTGCCACAATCATCATGTATGACGCGACGGGTGTCAGACAAGCTGTTGGTGTTCAGGCAAAATTACTCAATGATTATTTTAAGGGAATTCGTCATGAGACCCCTCTTCTGAATGAACTCGTCGGTCACACTGAGTTTCAAGTATTCGTTGGTCTCTTACTCGGTTTAGCTGTAGGTATCTTGTGGCCAGTTTTCTTCTTTTAATGCAAACAACCCATCCGATTTTGGATGGGTTGTTTGCATGTGAAGTGACTTATGGTTTTAGAACGACCTTGATGCATCCATCTGTTCGATCATTGAAGGTTTGATAGGCTGCAGCAGCATCATCGAGTGCCACTCGATGCGTCACGATGTCCGTCGGATCAAATTCCTTATTGATGATTTTCTGGAACAGTTCCGGCATCAAATGGACGACGGGTGCTTGTCCCATTTTCAGTGTGATATTCCGAGTGAAAAAGTCGCCGAGTGGAAATTGATTATATTTTTTTGCATAGACACCCGTCAACTGTACGGTACCAAACTTCCGGACAGCATCCTTCGCAATATCAATGGCGCTCAACGTTCCCCCTTGCAGACCAATCTTTTGTTCAATTTTTTCTACGGCGGACATCTTTCCGTCAAAACCGACGCAATCAATGACGACGTCTGCCCCACCCTGTGTCAATTCTTTGATGTAGGCACCACTTTCGGCGTGGTCCGAGAAGTTCACTGTCTCGACTTTATTCGTCACTTTGGCGTGATTTAATCGATAGACTTGATCATCCACCGCAATGACCCGTTTCGCACCTTGCATCCATGCGAATTTTTGTGTCATCAGTCCGACAGGTCCCGATCCGAGTACGACGACCGTGTCCCCTTTTTTCACACCAGCATGCAGGACACTCCAATATGCTGTAGGTAAAACGTCAGATAAGAACAACAACGCTTCATCTTCTAGTTCACACGATTCAGGAATTACGAGCGGCATGAAATTTCCAAATGGTACTTTTAAATATTCCGCCTGACCACCGGGATGTCCACCAAACTCTTCTGTAAAACCAAAATATCCACCTGTATCGACATGCGGATTTCCGTTTGAGTTATCACATTGACTTTCCATATCATGTTCGCAAAAGAAACAGTGACCGCAAGCAACGTTAAACGGTAACACGACGCGGTCTCCCCGTTTGACCTTCGTCACTCCTGGTCCAACTTCTTCAACGATGCCCATCGGTTCATGACCAATGACATAGTCTTTGTGAGCCGGCATATTCCCTTGATAAATGTGTAGATCCGAACCACAAATTGCAGTCGAGGTGATCTTTACGATGATGTCATCGTTTTTATCAATCGATGGATCCTGTACTTGTTTGACTTGAACATCTTTTGTTCCTTGGTACGTTACGGCGCGCATGTAAAATCCCCCTTAGTGGAATAAAATGACGTACCTTTGTCCTTACCCTAATACAAGCATTTATTCTACATGTTTTTTAAAATTGGAACTTTTATCCTACATGGATCGTATGATGTGAAATAAGCAATTTATATTACACGCTCATATATGAAAGGAGCCTATTTTGTGGCACGCTGTACTGTTTGTCGTCAATCTTGGTCTGCTCGAACGATTTATCGTTTGATATGGTCTGCTCACGGACTACCTTGCCCGTATTGTCAGAACCAACAGCACCTCCATATGGAACACCAAGGTTACTTCCTTCGAATCGGTTATTTGGTTCCATGGTTCACATTTCTGCTCATACTGGTCTGTCCTTGGTATGCTAAATTATCACACCATGCCTCGCCTTATCGATTATGAAAAGGCGAAAAAGACGAACCTGTCGAAAGTGACAGATTCGTCTTTTTTAGATTCAGGATTTTAATAAGTCGAGTACCGAACGGACGGTAGACGCAGAGCGGTTCAGCGCTTCTTGTTCATCGGCAGTCAGCTCGAGTTCGTAGACGTGCTCGACACCGTTCCCACCAAGAATGACCGGTACACCAAAGTACATATCGTCATATCCATATTCGCCTTCGAGATAAGCAATGGCAGGTAGAATACGTCGCTGATCCTTCAAAATCGCTTCGACCATCTCAGCGATCGCCGCTGCTGGCGCATAATAAGCAGAACCGTTTCCAAGTAACTGAACGATTTCACCGCCCCCTTTACGGGTCCGGTCAACGATCGCATCGAGTCGTTCTTTCGATATGAGCTTCTCAATCGGAATTCCTCCTGCCTGAGAATAGCGCAGTAGCGGTACCATATCATCTCCGTGTCCACCGAGCACGAACCCTGATACGTCCTTCACAGAAACATTGAGTTCTTCTGCTAGAAATGTCCGGAAACGTGCTGTGTCGAGGACGCCGGATTGACCAATGACACGCTCTTTCGGAAAACCAGATGCTTGATAGACCGTATACGTCATCGCATCGACAGGGTTCGTCAAAACGATGATGATTGATTCCGGCGCATGCGCGACGACTTCCTTCGTCACAGCTGTCATGACGGCAGCATTCGTACTCACAAGGTCTTCACGGCTCATACCCGGCTTTCGCGCGATACCGGCAGTGATGACGACGATATCCGCACCGTTGATGTCCGCATAATCCGATGTCCCTTTTACCGAAGCATCAAATCCGAGGATCGGCGCTGCTTCTTGCATATCGAGCGCCTTTCCTTTCGTCGGATTCTCTTGCTCTGGTCGGTCGACGAGGACGATATCACCTAACTCTTGCTGGGCAAGGTAAAGTGCCGTCGTCGCGCCCGTAAAGCCACTTCCTATGACTGCGATCTTCTTCCGTCTGTTCATCGACTCATTCCTCCTGATCGGATTACATGTTTTTGATGAGTTCGTCCGCGAATTCAGAACACTTCACTTCAGTCGCACCATCCATGAGACGTGCGAAGTCGTATGTGACGACTTTTGCTTCGATCGATGTTTCCATCGATTTGATGATGAGATCTGCTGCTTCGTTCCAACCGAGGTGACGGAACATCATTTCGCCTGACAAGATGACAGATGATGGGTTTACTTTATCAAGTCCAGCGTATTTTGGTGCTGTACCGTGAGTTGCTTCAAAAATCGCGTGACCAGTCATGTAGTTGATGTTTGCTCCAGGTGCGATTCCGATACCACCCACTTGTGCAGCAAGTGCATCCGAGATGTAGTCACCGTTCAAGTTCATTGTCGCAACGACATCGAACTCTTTTGGACGAGTCAAGATTTGTTGTAAGAAGATATCAGCGATTGAGTCTTTTACGATTAACTTACCAGCAGCTTCAGCGTCTGCTTGTGCTTTGTTCGCAGCCTCAGTTCCCTCTTCTTCTTTGATACGATCGTACTGGTTCCAAGTGAATACGTGCTCTGCGTATTCACGCTCAGCAAGCTCATAACCCCAGTTTTTGAAAGCTCCTTCAGTGAACTTCATGATGTTTCCTTTGTGAACGAGTGTCAACGAAGCGCGCTTGTGCTCAAGTGCGTATTCGATTGCTGCACGAACGAGGCGTTCTGTTCCCTCTTTTGAAATCGGTTTGATTCCAAGACCAGATGTCTCAGGGAAGCGAATTTTGTTGACACCCATTTCGTTTTGAAGAAATTCAAGCAGTTTTGCAACGCCTTCGCTACCTTCTGCATATTCGATTCCTGCGTAGATGTCTTCAGTATTTTCACGGAAGATGACCATATCTGTATCTTCTGGGCGTTTAACCGGTGAAGGAACACCTGTGAAGTAACGAACTGGGCGAAGGCATGTGTACAAATCAAGCTCTTGACGTAATGCAACGTTCAATGAGCGAATACCGCCGCCGACTGGTGTCGTAAGTGGTCCTTTGATTGCGATGATGTGCTCACGGATGAGATCGAGTGTCTCTTCTGGTAACCAGTTACCTGTTTTGTTGAATGCTTTTTCGCCAGCATAGACTTCTTTCCATTCAATCTTCTTCTCACCGTTATAGGCTTTTTCAACTGCTGCATCAAATACGCGTACCGCAGCATTCCAGATGTCAGGTCCTGTTCCGTCACCAATGATGAATGGAATGATTGGAGCATTTGGAACTTGAAGTGTACCGTTCGTTACTGTGATGTTTTCGCCTTGAAGTGTAGCCATGTCTAAAAATCCCCCTTAAGTAATTGTAATCTACATCAAAAATCAGGAGAGGATTACTCCTCTCCGTCCTTTTAACGTTCTTCGATGGACACATATGTCCGGTGCGTTTCACCCGTGTAGTCTGCACGTGGACGAATCAGACGGTTATCGCTATACTGCTCTAAAATGTGCGCCAACCAACCTGACATTCGACTTACCGCAAAGATTGGAGTGAAAAGTTCTGTATCAAGTCCAAGTGCATGGTACGTAGAAGCGGAATAGAAATCAACGTTTGGTTTCAATCCTTTTTCCGACTGGACGATCTCGTCAATCTTAACTGACATCTCGTACCACTTCGGCTCCCCGATTTGAGCAGTCAACTGACGACTCATTTCCTGAAGGTGCTTCGCACGTGGATCGCCGTCCTTGTAGACACGGTGACCGAAGCCCATGATTTTTTGCTTGTTCTCAAGTTTATTATGAACATACTCGTCAACCTTTTCAACCGAATCAATTTCTAACAGCATCTTCATGACGGCTTCATTCGCTCCACCGTGAAGAGGTCCTTTTAATGCACCCATCGCTGCTGTCACACCTGAGTAGACGTCAGAGAGTGTCGCAACGCAAACACGTGCCGTGAATGTCGAAGCGTTCAACTCATGGTCTGCATGAAGAACAAGCGCTTGGTTGAACGCTTTTTCAGCCACTTCTGTCGGCTCTTCGCCTGTCAACATGAACAGGAAGTTTGCAGCGTAAGAAAGACCCGTTTTAGGTGCGATTGGTTCTTGCCCTTTTTTGATACGCGCGTAAGCCGTAACAAGTGTTGCGATTTGCGCTTGTAATTTGATGGCTTTAGCGTAATTCGCCTCTGTCGACATATCTTCTGATGTTTCATCGTAAAGCGCGAGTTGAGAGAGCGCTGTTCGAATCATTGCCATCGCATTCGCCGACTTTGGTGCTGCCTTCATCGTCTCGAGAACGGCAGTCGCAACTGGTGCTTCGGAAATGAGTGCTTCCGACAGTTGCTTCAATTCCTCTTCTTTTGGTAGACGGTCGTTCCATAATAAGAAGACGACTTCCTCAAATGAGGCGTGCTCCGCCAAATCATCAATTGTATAACCGCCGTACGTCAATTGACCATCGATGATCGAACTGATTTTCGATGTCGTCGCGACGATTCCTTCTAAACCTTTAGTTTGCGTCATGACAATAATCCCCCTTTTTTTCCCCAGAAATTTAAAACGCTTTCATTTCCGTATTGAAAAAAAGACGTCCACTCAAGAGTCGTTCCCCATGCTTGTACCGCTGTACTCTTGAATAGACCATCTTGTTTCTGTTCTTAGTATAAACAAAATTACCCAAAAAGTGAATGAACTTGCATACTATTATCAAAAAATTAATTCGTATTCTTTGCTGATCCTGCTCATCCCGTGAACGTTTTTGCGATGATATCCCACATTCCGATGACAAGCGCAGCGATCCCAGCACCAATTAGCGGACCAACGGGTACTCCCCGAAAGAGTCCAACTGCGAGAATCGTTCCGGCAAGCAATGCCGTCGTGACAAGTGGGTCTTCTTTCATCAGACCAACACCATGTGCCGCGACGATCGCAACGAAGATTCCTGATAAAAATGAGATGATGCCGATATGCCCCCGAATACTTTGAATAAGTTCCTTAAATCCGATATCCCCTGCTGCGATCGGTACAAGAATCGCAGCCGTAATCAATGTGACACCCCACGTGATTCCTTTTGCCTGCAAGGATGGAAATAATCGACCATCTAGTCCGATCGCCTTGACGATCAACAGGAAAGCAGCAGCGATGATCAATGATTTATTTTGTGCGATGACCCCGATGAAGACGAGGGCAATCAAAAATAGATAAGCTTCCATACGTCCTCCTCATGAAAAAAAGACGGACATGACCTAAGTCACGTCCGTCATGAATGAATTATGCGTTATACAGTTTACCTGTCAATGGATCGATTGAGATCATTTGACCGTCTTTGAAGACTGTCAATGCATTTTCAACACCAACGATGACCGGTTTACCGAGTGATGGTCCAACGATACCAGCATGGCTAGTCAATCCACCATCTACTGTGATCATTGCTGCAGCCAATTCGATTGCAGGCATCATGTCACGATCTGTTGAGTTCGTAACGAGGATCATGCCTGGTTTCGCTTTCGCATTTGCTTCTTCAGCATTGTTTGCGATGACGACTTCACCAACAACACCACGTTCGCCGATTCCGCGACCGTTTGCGATCTCTTTACCAACGATGTGAACTTTTAGCATGTTCGTTGTACCAGCAGTCAAAGCAGGGATACCAGCCGAGATGACGACGAGGTCACCGTCTGTAACAAAACCAGCATCTTTCGCTGTATCTGCAGCAAGTGTCAACATATCATCCGTGTTGTCTGAGAGATGATCGACGACGATTGGATACACACCCCATACGATGTTTAACTGACGTGCGACACGTGCGCTTGGTGTAACAGCGACGATGTTCGGCTCCGGACGGTATTTCGAGATACGTGATGCTGTGTAGCCCGATTGTGTCGGTGTCAAGATTGCTTTTGCATCCAAGTTGATTGCTGTGTGCGTAACGGCTTGAGCGATCGCATCCGTTACTGTGTGCTCACTGCGAGTTTGACGATCTTTCAACAAGAGTTTGTAGTCGAGCATTTTTTCTGTACGTTTTGCGATCGAGTGCATCATTTTGACAGATTCAATCGGGTAGTCCCCTGCTGCTGTCTCACCTGAAAGCATGATTGCATCCGTACCATCAAGAATCGCGTTCGCGACGTCTGATGCTTCGGCACGTGTTGGACGTGGGAAACGTTGCATTGAATCAAGCATTTGTGTTGCTGTGATGACCGGTTTACCAAAGTCATTACAAAGCTTGATCAAGTCTTTTTGAGTTGGTGTTACGTCCTCTGTCGGGATCTCGATACCGAGGTCACCACGCGCTACCATCAAACCGTCTGAAATCGCGAGAATTTCTTCGATGTTATCGACGCCTTCTTGGTTCTCGATTTTCGGGAAGATTTTGATGTGAGTCGCATTGTTTTTCTCAAGCAATTGGCGAATCGCAACGACGTCAGACGCACGGCGTACGAATGATGGTGCGATTAAGTCGACATCGCTCTTGATTCCGAATTCGATATCAGCTACGTCTTTATCTGTCAAAGCAGGAAGGTTAACCTTCACGTTTGGCAAGTTGACACCTTTTTTCGTTTTGATGACACCTTCGTTTTCGATAGAGCAACGAAGTTCACGGTTTGGAAGTTTTTCAACGACACGAAGACCGATGAGACCATCATCAAGCATGATCATCGAACCAACTTCGACATCATCATAAAGTCCTTCATACGTAACAGAGAACTTATCTTTTGTTCCGACGATTTCGTTTGCGTCACCACTGACGACGATGACTTCTTGTCCACGTACGAGAAGTGCTTTTCCATCTTCGAACGTATGCGTCCGGATTTCTGGACCTTTCGTATCAAGAAGAATCGTAACGATTTTGTTTGCTTCTTTTGCTGCACGACGGATATCTGTGATTCGTGCACCGTGTTCTTCATAATCGCCGTGTGAGAAGTTCAAACGAGCGACGTTCATACCTGCTTCGATCATTTCTGGGAGACGTTTTTCTGACGCCGGTCCGATCGTACATACAATTTTAGTTCTGCGCATATTCCATAAACCTCCTACGGTGTTTGGCCAAGTTCTCTTGCCCATTCCAATCCTATCGACGTTCGTTAAATTGAAAGCTGTTTTGAAAGCTCAAGGATTTCAAGATCCAGCTCATGTTTGTTTGCGTCGAGTGCCTCATCGATATCGAGATCAATCATCTTGCCACCACGTACACCTACGACACGTCCTTGTTTTCCTTGAAGTAGGATTTCGATGGCATGTGCCCCCATCCGACTTGCAAGTACACGGTCCGCTGCCGTCGGTGCTCCACCACGTTGAACGTGACCAAGAACCGTGACGCGTGTATCGAGACCTGTTTCTTTTGCGATAGCGTCTCCCACGTCCTGAGCACGACCTGCACCTTCAGCGACGATGACGATCGAGTGTTTCTTACCGCGGTTGACACCACTTTGAATGCGATCGAGGACTTCTTTTAAATCTTCAGGACGTTCAGGAACAAGAATCGATTCTGCTCCACCAGCAAGTCCTGCATATAATGCGATATCACCCGCATCGCGTCCCATGACTTCAATGACATACGTCCGCTCATGCGACGATGCTGTATCACGGATTTTGTCGATCGCTTCAAGCGCCGTATTGAGCGCTGTATCAAAACCGATCGTATAGTCCGTTCCAGGAATATCGTTATCGATCGTACCTGGAAGTCCGATTGTCGGGAAGCCAAGTCCAGTCAATTTTTGGGCACCACGATACGACCCGTCTCCGCCTACGACGACGAGTGCATCAATTTCAAATTTCTTAAGATTGACGACCGCTTTTGCTCGTCCTTCTTCTGTACGGAACTCAGGGCAACGTGCTGAACGTAGGAACGTTCCACCTCGTTGAATGATGTCACCGACTGATCCAAGGTTCAACTGGACGATGTCCCCGTTGATTAATCCTTGATACCCGTTGTAGACACCGAATACTTCTAAGCCATGAAAAATCGCTTTACGCGTGACAGCACGCACCGCGGCGTTCATACCTGGTGCATCGCCGCCACTCGTTAAGACAGCAATCCGTTTTAAACTCACGTTAATCACCTCTCCATTAATCTGAATCTAAAATAGCACGTTGTTTTCTTGTTTTACAACAGGGCAGATTGCATAAACTTTCACTATCTTTTTCATCATCAATTCCGGAAATGAGGAATATCAATCATGATAGCGATTACATGGTGCTTATGTGCCAATTTGGTGATATTTTTCGGTCCGTTGATCGAGGAGCTCTTCCTTGGTCAGATGAACCAAAGTTTCGAGCTTCTGTACCAAGACAGATTTTAGTTTATCCGCCTGTAATGACACATCAAGATGTGCTCCTCCGATGACTTCAGGAATGATAGCATCCGCGATTCCAAGGCGTAACAAATCAGGTGCTGTGATTTTCATCGATTCTGCAGCCTTTTCCGCAAGACTCGCATCTTTCCACAATAATGCTGCAGCACCTTCAGGAGAGATAACGGAATACGTCGAGTTCTCAAGCATCAAGAGTTGATCACAAACACCGATTCCTAAAGCACCACCTGAACCGCCTTCACCAATGACAATCGAGATGATTGGCACAGTCATCCCAGCCATCTCAAACAAGTTTTTCGCGATGGCTTCACTTTGACCGCGTTCTTCTGCCGCACGTCCTGGATATGCTCCTTTCGTGTCAATGAACGTAATGATCGGTCGGTTGAATTTTTCCGCTTGTTGCATGAGACGCAGTGCTTTCCGGTACCCTTCTGGATGTGGCATCCCGAAGTTACGACGAATGTTCTCTTTTGTATCTTTTCCGCGTTGATGACCGATGATCGTCACGGGACGACCATTCAGCGTTCCGATTCCACCGACGATTGCTGCATCATCATACCCATGACGATCACCATGCAGTTCGATGAAATCTTCACAAATCGATTCAATGTAATCGAGTGTCGTTGGACGTTCTGGATGACGTGCCAACTGAACACGATTCCACGCTTTCATATTCCCGTAAATATCGAGTTCTAACCGATGAAGGCGTTCTTCAAGAAGTTGCAGTTCTTCCTTGAAGTCAAGTCCTTGCGTTTCCGCCATGTCATGAAGCTCAAGAATTTTTTCGCGTAACGCGATGACTGGTTGGTCAAATGGTTGCATGGTTCGTTCCCTCCGCATGTAGCTTTAAGATTCGCGTATAGTACGTCTTCAGATCGTGTCGTGATACGACATCGTCCAGTTGACCTGCTTGCAATAAGAATTCTGCTGTTTGGAAATCTTCCGGTAGTTTTTCACGAATCGTCTGTTCGATGATCCGTCGACCTGCAAATCCAATCAACGCACCCGGTTCAGCAATGTTGAAATCACCGAGCATCGCAAAACTTGCTGATACACCACCGGTTGTCGGATGGGTCATACAAGAAATATAGAGTAACCCTGCATCTGAATGCTGTTTTAAAAAGAGACTCGATTTCGCCATCTGCATGAGACTGACCATTCCTTCTTGCATCCGTGCCCCACCTGAAGCAGAGAATATCGTGACAGGTAGACGATGTTTCGTCGCGTAACGAACAGCTTCAGAAATTGCAGCACCAACGGCAGCTCCCATCGAGCCCATCCGGAATCGCGCATCCATGACACAAGCGACGAGTGGGTGACCATTCACATTCCCGACGCCACAGACGATCGCTTCCTTAAGACCCGTTCTGACTTGATCTCCTTTTAATTTTTCCGGATAGTCCTCAAATCCGAGGGGATCCGCTTGAACTGCTGGCAGATCAAAATATGTTACCGAACCTTCATCAAATAATTGCGTAAAACGTTCTTGCGCAGTCAATGGATGATGATATCCACATGAACAGACGCGTAGGTTCGCTTCTAGTTGTTTCGTATATTGGATCAATTTACATTTCGGACATTTTGTCATTAAGCCAACAGGCACATCGACACGTTGCTCCTTTGAAGTCAACGTGACGAACTTTTTAGGTTTTCGAAAAAATGCTTGCACGTTCAGTTCCCCCTTGTCATCTATGGGCGGTTCAAGAGTTGTTCCCGTTCCACTTGCGTATAGAGTTCCCCTTGACCGAAGCTTTTATGGAAGGCATTGACTTGTCGCCAGATTCGTTCAAACAGATCGTTATCGACCGTCTGAATCAACGTCTCACGAAACGCTGCATCGGATGCAACGACTGGTGCAAGCACCGAAAGGTCATCCAGCTGCGCGAGCGCTGCTTGCTCAAGCAAGCGGAGCGTTCCTGCCAAGTCTTCGAACTTCGAATCGCCAGTCACTAAGAATTGAGCGATGATTTGAATATAGGTATGATCGTCACGGTTCAACAGAAAGCTTCCGCCTCCGTGCCGTGTCTCGACGATGCCTAAATAAGCGAGCGTCCGTAATGCTTCTCGTACGGACGGTCGGCTGATGGATAGTCGTTCTGCCAGTTCCCGTTCCGATGGGATTCGGTCTCCTGGAACTAATCCATCTTGTTCGATCATCAATTTAATCGCCGCGATATTGGCTTCAAACGCATTTCGTTTCTTCTCCATATCGATACGGCACCACCTTTCTGACCCTTCAGTCGGTTGCTTTAATCGGTGGCATTGGTCAGACCAATTACCCTTTATTATAACAAATCTTATTACCTACTACTAGTTTGAGCGAGGCACATTTTTCAGGACAACATGATCCTCACCAAACTGCATACGTAGACGAGCTAATAATTCCTCATCATGCCGAACCGCATAAAGTGGCGGTAACGATTTCGTCTCGCGTGAATCAGCGTAGCGAACGACGACTGGAATATCGCCTGGCGCAGCTTCTAACAATTGTTCGAGTGTGGCTAGCTCATTTTTTGATGTTAGCTTGACGAACAATACATCTTGTCCGAGTGGCCGGAGCCGTTCCAAAATGAATTGACGCTCCCCTTCACGATCTTGAACCTTTAACTCGATCAATAAGACATTCCCTAAATAAAGAGAACGATGGAACCGCTCATACTGACTTGGGAATACGACGACTTCTTCATTTGAATACCCATCGACCGCTTGAATGACCGCCATCTCTTGACCGCGTTTCGTCTTGAATTCTCGGATTTGATCAATATAGCAGATTAAATAATGCGTGTCTGCTCCGACACTAAGATCATGAAAATAAGCAGATTCGACCGGTGCTTTCATCGCTGTCGTCAAAGGAGAATACGTTAACCAGAATCCGAGTGCATCTCGTTCCAGGCGTGCCCAGTCGGAATCGCTTCGTTTCAATGACTTCTGTGTCCGACGTTTCCCGAGGATTGCCAGTTCGTCCGGTAATAAGGTATTCGATGATTCCGTGAAGTACTCGAGCACCTCTTGTTCAGCGAGTCCACGATCGCCGTGCGTCGCTCGGTCTAATGCGCCACTATAAAGTAGTAATTCAATTTTTGCTCGTTCCTTTTTACCCCATCCGACATGAGTCAATAGATCGGCGATCGTCGCCGTGTGCTTCGACGCTTCTTTTAACCGTTCGAACTCTCGCTCGGAAATACCTTTAATCACATGGATTCCAAGTCGAATCCCCTTTCCCTCTAGTGAAGAACGATAATCGGAAATCCAGACGTCCGGTGATAGGACAGGGAGACGTCGTTCGCGCATCAACCGGACGAGGCGTTCCGGTTGTTCCACCGAAACGAGAAAGAAAATTTGCGGGAAATGCGCTTTGATATACCCAAGGGCATAACTAATCTTTGAGTAGGCGACTGCATGACTTCGGTTAAATCCATATCCGGCAAAACGTTCGATTTGTTCATAAAGTGAATGTGCTACTGTATCATCGAATCCATTCGTTCGTGCACCTTCTAAAAAATGGAGACGTTCCTGTTCGAGCGAATCCGTACTCTTCTTGGAAATCGCACGTCGTAATATATCTGCTTGAGCAAGCGTAAAACCAGCCACTCGGCGTGTGATTTCCATGACTTGCTCTTGGTAGACGATGATGCCATATGTCGACGCCAGCACCTCTTCTAATACAGGATGTACCATCTGATAAGGTTGACCGGCTTTTCGTTTTGCATACAGATCAATGAATTTCATCGGTCCTGGACGATAGAGCGACATCGTGGCGACCAAATCTTCAAATCGATTCGGTTTCACTTCTCGCAATGTTTGTTTCATGCCTGGTGATTCGAATTGGAAGATATCATCCGTCTCAGCGCGGGCAAAGACTTGGAACGTCGCACGATCTTCTTCTGGAATTTGCGATAGCGTAAAAGAGGGGTGTTCTCTTCGAATCAATTCTTCCATCCGACGCAAACGACTAAGATTGCGCAGTCCCAGCAAGTCAATCTTCAGTAATCCTTGACGTTCTAATGCTTGCATCAGGAACTGCGTCACGTATCGCTCGTTCGGTCCTGTCTCTAAGGGTGTCGTCTCGACGAGATTCTCTGACCCGATGACGACGCCGGCTGCGTGAACCGAACGTTGTCGCGGGAGACCTTCGACTGCTTGCGCTAGCTGTAAGAGTTGTCGACGTTTTTCACTTCCAGAGAACCAGCGATACGTCTGTTTATTTTGTTCGATTCCTTGTAACGTCGTCGATTTTCCAAGCTGCTTGACTGCAGCATCCAGTTCATCTTTTGAAAACTCCAGCGTTCGTCCGACGTCTCGCAGAGCGGCTTTGGCACCAAGCGTTGATAAGGTCCCGATTTGGGCGACATGGTCTTTTCCGTAACGCATCACAAGATCTTCTAATACCTCTTCGCGTCGTTCATCTTCGATATCAATATCGATATCCGGCATCGAAATCCGCTCTGGATTCAAAAACCGCTCAAAGAGTAATCCATATTTCAACGGATCAACCGTCGTGATTCCAAGCGCATAACTAACGAGAGAGCCTGCTGCCGACCCACGACCAGGTCCAACATGAATGCCTTTCGCCTTTGCTCGTCGAATAAGTTCCTCGACGATCAAGAAATAATCAGCAAATCCGGTTTGTTCGATGACGGACAGTTCATAGGCGAGCCGTTCCTCCGCTTCTTTACTTTCATGACCGTGTGCCAGTAATCCTTCTTCAGCATGCGTCCGCAGCATCGCATTCGAATCTTCTGCGACGCGTGGTAATGGACGTTGCTGGAACGGTAATTCTAAGCGTTCAGATGTCGCGGCAAATTGCTCAGCCATCGTGATTTCTCGCTCCGTAAAGTCTTCGAGTAACTCTTCTCGAGTCTTTAAATGCATCAGACGATCTGTTTTTTGATCTTGGAACGTCGTTGCTTCACGGATCGCACGTATTGCTTGATAAGCTGGGGCTTCAGCTCGATGAAGATAACGGACAGGATCGACCGGGATTGTCTCTACACCGAGTGATGCGGCTACTTCCCGATAACGCATGCGACTCTCTCGCTCGACCGTCGAGCGACTCGAAGTCACTCCCATATATGTACGCGCCCCTTGAACGTGTCCCATCCACTGCACGACGGAACGACGTAGACGTGTCATATCTTCCGATGCCTGACGAAGCGGAACGAGCACCGCAATGAGCGATGAGGCTTCAATAACCGGTTGTTCACTAGCTAATCGGTACAATTGCCGTAAGCCATCAGAAGAAAAAGCAAACCACAAGATACAACAGTCTTCTTCCTCGATTCGCTGTTCCCAGCCAATGACCGGTTGTAACTGTCGACGCTGACACGCCTCGATGAATGCCGGAACTCCGGTTAATGTCGTTTCACAGATGATCGCTCGTCCAAGCTGACGATGAACAAGCTCATCGAGGTACGTCTCGATTCGAATCAAACTTTGTAAGGGACTATATTGTGTCCGGACATTTAAGTGCATCTTCTATTCTCCTCTCTCTTCTGATGAAAGCTTAAAAAGTTTTCAGAACATTCATATCTAACTAACTCAAGTACTCGCCATCTGATTTATTATTCGCTACAATAAGTATAGAAATATCATGACGGGTACGGAAGGAGCATTTCTCATGATTTTGAATCGTAGTCAAATCGCACGTGAAAAGGTTGAACAACTAAAGTTAGGTGTTACTGCTTTTACTGAAACGGAAGAAATCGCTGAGAAGATTCGCAAGTCGGTCGCTGAACTTCAACTGAATGTCATTGAAGACCACACCGATCGTGGCGTATGGTTCATTCCGCAAGAAGAAACAAAAACGAAATAAGCATAAAAAGGCTGTTCGCTCCGCTTCCTCATGAGAGGAATGAGACCGAGCAGCCTTTTTTCCATTTAAAACTGGAAGTTCGCAGCGACCTCATTCAGACGATTAACGACACGTTCGACTTCACTTAACTGTTCAATCGTCGCACCAGACGCCATTGGATGTCCACCGCCATTGAATTCTTTTGCTACTTCATTGATGACTGGACCCTTCGAGCGAATTCGGACGCGAACTTCCATATCCGTTTCGAGGAACAGCGCCCAGCACTTCATTCCTTGTAAACCGGCAAAACTATTGACGAGTAACGATGCTTGTTCGACCGTTGCTCCAAATTGCTTCAATGTATCCTGTGTCAAGACGACATAACCGACGCCTTGATCCGTCAATTGGAGATGTTGAAGAACATATCCTTGTAGATGAAGCGCCGCCAGTTCTGTTTGGTACATATTGCGATACAACCAATCTGTATCAATCCCTGCATCAATCAATTGCGCCGCGACTTCAAACGTTCGTTTCGTCGTACCACGGAATTGAAAACGTCCCGTGTCACCTACGATTCCCGCATAGAATTGAATAGCAGCTGATGCCGGAATGTCGTATCCCCATTCATTCAATAGATGAACGAGCAGTTCCGATGTCGAACTCATCGTCGTATCGACGAGTTGCACTGACGCGTATGGATCCTCATCGGGATGATGGTCGATTTTAATGACGTCTTTTCCTGTCATCGCGACCTTCCCGTCAATACGTGCTTGATTCGCCGTATCCAAAATCACGACTAACGCCTCTTTGTATAACTCGTCTTCTACCTGATCGAGCTTCCCCATAAATGACAATGATGTCGCCATCTCACCTGCCGACAAGACTGTTTTTTCAGGAAACTGGTGTTGCAATGTCAATTGTAAGCCGAACTGACTACCGAGTGCATCGGGATCCGGTCGTTCATGACGATGAATGATGATCGTATTTGCAGCTTCAATCATTTGTTTGATTTGCTCTTTCACTGTGCACAGCTCCTCTAATCTTGATATGATACTAGATGAAGACAAAAAGGAGGTCCTTTTAATATGCAATTCATCCTCATCGCCCTCATCGTTTTCTCGCTTGGTGGGTATTTGTTAGCAAAACGCCGCGCGTTCCATACGAAAAGCACGAACCGAAAATACTTGTTCAATACACAAGCGAGCATTTGGTTGAGTCTGTTCGTCATCCTATTTGCCGTCAACCAGTTCGTTTCCGGGAACGGATTAACGACACTCGTCGGAAAAGTGGTCTGTTCTATTTTAATCGTCGTCGGTGTTGCTTCATTCATCGCTGGATTCATCCGTTACAAAAAGATTTATCCATATGTCGTCCGTGAGATGGAGCAATCCTGAGCGAGATTCAGAGGAACCGAAGTCAATCGACTTCGGTTCTTTTTGTATTCACTTAACGATCGATGAGTTGCGAAGTCACGAGTGCTTTCGCAACGATTTGTGTACCTTGATACATTTCGACATCGACTTTCCCGAATTTCCGACCAACGTCAAAGACATTGGCCCGGATCGTTACCGTGCTCTCGATCTGAACAGGTTTAATGAAATAGATGCTGACGTTTTCAATGACAAGGTCACCTTTCTTCATGTGACGCAACATTCGCGTCGCCCCTTCGACGAGAAGCGTCGTCAATACACCACTTGAAGCAGTCCCCATGAAATTCGTCATTTGTGGAGAAACCTCAAGGGATAAGTACGGTCCCCGTTCGTCCTCTGCCGCTTTAATCTGCCCTGTGATCAGATCATCGAATGTCTCCCCGACCTGCGGCTGGCGATTCGCTAGTTGCAACGCCTTGAGGACATCTTGACGGCTAATGATCCCAAGCAATCGCCCATACTGGTCAATGACCGGTAACATTTCGATTCCTTCCCATACCATCTGATGCGCAGAATTCGTGACACTCGTTCGAATGCCGACCGTAATTGGATGCCGCGTCATGACTTTTTCAACAGCCCAGTCATGTGGACGGTCAATGATGTCCTTCGCCGTCACGACACCGACGACCTTCATTTGTTCATCGATGACAGGATAACGATTGTGTTTCGTCTGTTCGTTCAACTCGTGCCAACGTGAAATCGGATCCGTCGTCTGTAAATAGAACGTATCATGTAAAGGAATTAAGATATCCGAGACGAGTAAGATTTCTTTTTTGATCAATCGATCATAAATCGCTCGGTTGATCATCGTTGCGACCGTAAATGTATCGTATGACGTCGAAATGATGGGCAACTCCATCTCATCCGCCAATCGTTTTGCATCCTCCGTTGTATCAAATCCACCAGTGATCAATACAGCGGCCCCTGCTTCAAGCACGAGTTCGTGTGCTTTTTCACGGTTCCCGATGATGACGAGACTGTCGACATCGATGTAACGCATCATCGCTTCAAGCTTCATTGCGCCAATGACGAATTTCGTCAATGTCTTGTGTAATCCGTTTCTTCCACCGAGAACTTGACCATCGACGATATTCACGACCTCCGCGAATGTCAGCTTCTCAATATTTTCTTTTTGTTTCTTTTTGATTCGAATCGTTCCGACTCGTTCGATCGTCGAGACGAACCCAAGATTCTCCGCTTCCTTGATGGCGCGATAGGCCGTTCCTTCGGATACGGTCAAGTCCTTCGCGATTTGTCGGACGGAAATCTTCGTTCCGACATCAAGATCTTCGATATGTCGAATGATCTGTTCGTGTTTCGTAGGCATACTGTATCCCTTCTTTTCCTTTTTTCTACTCTCCTGTCATTATACTGTACTACTCCAAAGATGAAAACGTGTACTAGTCTGATTTACGATAAATGTTTTTCGAATCGGACGATGGTATACTTATGTAGAAAATGAGTAGAGAGGTGGAGTCACATATGAGCGAACGTACGAATTACATTAGTGCTTTCTTGAAAGAACAAGGAATCGATTTAGCCGTCATTACTTCAAAGGCGAATGTCTTTTACTTTTCAGGAGTCTACGCAGAACCACACGAACGTGTCATGGCAGTCCTCGTTGATGTAACCGGCAAACATGTATTATTCTGTCCGGCACTCGAAGCAAGTATCGTTGCAGCGAGTCCTTGGGAAGGAGACGTCGTCACGTATGAGGATCATGAAAATCCATTCGATCGTTTAGCTGAATTATTCAAGACATTTGAACATTCAAACAATCGGATCGGTATTGAAGGTGAACATATGACGTTTAGTCGATATCAAGAACTGAGCTCACATCTTGAAAATGCAGCCATTCTTGATATTGGTGAGTCCTTACAAGCGCTTCGCTTGAAGAAAACACCGGAAGAAATTGCTATCCTTCAAGAAGCAGCAGCACTTGCGGATGAAGCGATCGAAATCGGTAAACAAGCGATCCGTCCAGGTATCACGGAAATCGAAGTCATTGCGGAAATCGAATATGAAATGAAGAAAAAAGGCGTCCGCGAGATGTCGTTCGATACGCTTGTCCTATTTGGTGCAAACAGTGCTGATCCACACGGTGTCCCAGGTGACCGCGTCATCCAAGAAGGCGATTTCGTCCTATTCGATCTCGGTGTCATTTGGAAAGGCTACTGTTCAGACATTACACGGACCTTCATTTATGGTCAGGCAAGCGAAGAACAGACGAAAATCTATGAAACGGTCCGCCAAGCACTTGAAGCCGCGACAAAAGCGAGTCAGATCGGTACGACACTCGGCTCGTTGGATAAAGCAGCCCGCGACGTCATCACAGAGGCTGGCTACGGTCAGTACTTCACACATCGCGTTGGTCACGGACTCGGAATCGAGGTTCACGAATTCCCGTCCCTCGCTTCGAACAACTTACTGACGGCTGAAGCTGGTATCGTCTACACGCTCGAACCAGGTATCTATGTTCCCGGAGTCGGCGGCGTCCGGATCGAAGATGATATCCATCTTACTGCGGAAGGTCCGGTTGCGTTAACTCGCACACCAAAACACCTTCAATCGATTCCATCATCTTAAATCAGTAAAAACACCTAATCCAAGCGATGGATTAGGTGTTTTTTATTTACTTACGGGATTGATGGACGACATTGACGCCCCCTGTCACATCAAGAATCGCACCTGTGATCATACTTGATTCTTCTGCGAGTAAGAAGGAGATGGCGCGAGCGATATCTTCCCCGACACCCGTTCTTCCGACTGGTGTTTCTTCATCTTGCTCTGCTTCGGAAATCCGTTTCGTCTTGTTATCACCGACGATGTTCCCCGGATTGACCATGTTGACCGTAATGCCGTGCTCTGCCTCTTCAAGCGCCACACTCTTCGTCAAACTCACCATCCCGCTTTTAGCAGCAGCGAACGCCGCCCGGCACACCCATCCTGGCGCTGTCGCACTTTCCGGAAAACCATACGTGATGATTCGACCATAGGCTTGCTTACGCATGATGGGTAATACTTGACGTAACAACCAGAAACTAGCGGTCAGATTCCCGGTAATGACTTCATTCCATTCTTGATCGCTATAATCTACTAATGCTTTCCGCTCGAATATATATGGTCCTGCATTAAGTATCAACGCATCAATCCGACCTTGCTCGTTAATCGCTTGTTGAGCTGCGTGTTCCACTTCTTCTTGGTTCGTCACGTCTGCTTGAATCGTCACAAGATTCGGATGTGTAAACTCGGGTTCAGAACGATGGAACGCTGTTACTTTCCATCCTTCTTCCAATAACTGGCGTGTTACTCGTTCTCCCAGTCCTTTTGTACCTGCTGTAATTAACGCGTGCCTCATCTTGGCATCGCCCCCTTTCACTGACTCCATCTTACGACGGAATGGAAAGGTAGGACAATTTTTAGAACTCGTTGAATGTTTCGTCCGCTTCCAGTAAGAGAATGGTATAATTAGGGTGTACTCATCATATCGATTACGAAGGGATGGATTCATCATGGCAATCGTCTATCATAATGTACTTGTAGCAGTAGATGGCTCAAAAGAGGCAGAACGTGCCTTCGAGACGGCAATCGATGTTTCATTGCGAAATGATGCAAAATTGATCATCGCACACGTCATTGATACACGGACGTTCGCAACAGTAGAAGCATATGACCGTACCATCACGGAACGTGCTGAATCTTACGCGAAGGAATTGCTAGACGAATATGTTAAGACCGCTCAAGATCGCGGTGTACAGGAAGTCGAAGTTGCAATTGAATACGGTTCTCCAAAAGTCACGATTGCCAAAAAACTTGCTCCTAATCACGATGCTGATTTAATCATCTGTGGCGCGACCGGCTTAAACGCTGTTGAGCGTTTCTTCATCGGTAGTGTCTCTGAAAGCATTACGCGTTACGCAAAATGTGACGTCTTGATCGTTCGTTTATGAACCACTCTTCTTTCAAACAAAAGCCTCTCTCCCTTCATCTCAAAGGAAGAGAGGCTTTTTGACGACCTGCTTAAACAAAAAACCATCGAACCAATGTCCGATGGTTTGAAATCATTTGTATTTTACTGTAACGGTACGACGACCCCAGTTGAATGCTTCTGAACGAGAGTAGTAAAGGATATCCATCTTCTTACCTTTGATGGCACCGCCAGTATCAGCAGCTGTATATGTCCCTTTCAACTTCCCTTTGTAATACACTTTGACTGTCGAACGAAGTGGAATGACACGTGGATCAACAGCTACGACTTTCTTTTTCGAGCTTTTGATGTTCCAACCGATTGCTGTCAGGTTGCCACTTCCTGGATCATACGGTGTATAAGCTGTCGCACTCACGTTCGTGACTGTTTTCCAACCGCCCGTAGATTGTTTTTTTGATCCGCTTGACGTCACAACCTTCGAGTAGCTCGCGCTAAGATAAGCCGTCTTACCTTTGTAGCTTACTTTATACCAGTTCCCTGTTTTTGCTTTGTACGATAACGTTTGGTTCTTATATAGAAGACCGAGTTTCTTCGAAGAAGTAGTAGCTTTTTGACGAATGACTAGGCTATCGACTGTTGACTTGACGCTTTTCTTAGTTGCAGCCTCTGCTTGAAGACCTGCGAACGAACTGAGTGCTAACACGACCGTTAAAACACTTGCGAGCATTCGTTTCATCATGTATTTTCTCCTCCATCATTGTTTCGTGTTTGTTAACTGAGATTAATATACATGACAAAAGCAAGTAGTGCCGTTACATATAGACCACAAAAATATGTCTGTACTATTACCGTTATGTTACAAAAGACTCATTTTTTTAAGAAATGACCCTTTTTTAGGTTTATTTTTACGATGATGACGCTTCTTTTTTCGTTATATGACAAACGTCGTAACAATAGATCATACGTTCGCGTATGACTTTTCTGGGATTTCATCAAAAAAAGGACTAAATCGTCGTATTAACGATTCAGTCCTTTTTAAAAATTATGCGTTTTGAGCAACCAATCCACCAACACGAACTGTATCGCGTGCGATCATCAATTCTTCATTCGTTGGAATGATAATGACTTTGACTGGTGAGTGTGGGTAGTTAATGAAGAGTTCTTCTCCATGAGCTCCATTGTTGAGTGATGGATCCCAGTAAACGCCCATGAATTCGAGACCACGTAGGACACGCTCACGGATTGAATCTGAGTTTTCCCCAACACCAGCTGTGAAGATAATGGCGTCAACACCATTCATCTCAGCAGCATATTGCCCGATGTATCCGTGGATACGGTTCGCGAAGATACGGAGTGCCATCTCTGAACGGTGGTTTCCTTCCTTCGCAGCCGTTTGGACGTCACGCAAGTCACTTGAAAGACCTGAGAGTCCGTAGATTCCAGACTCTTTGTTCATGACGTTCAAGACTTCTTCCGCTGTTTTCCCTGTTTTCTCCATTAAGAATGGAATCAAAGCTGGGTCAAGTGAACCAGAACGTGTTCCCATCGTGATTCCTTCAAGCGGTGTGAAGCCCATCGTCGTATCGATTGATTCGCCACCCGAAACTGCTGCGATTGATGCTCCGCTACCTAAGTGACATGAGATCAAACGAAGGTCTTTTAATGGACGACCAAGTAATTCAGATGCACGTTCCGTAACATATTTGTGGCTCGTACCGTGGAAACCATATTTACGGATACCGTATTCTGTGTAGTAATCATACGGTAAGCTGTAAAGGAAGTTTTCTTCTGGCATCGTTTGATGGAACGCCGTATCGAAGACCGCCACTTGTGGCACTTCCGGAAGCAATGCTTGGAATGCCCGGATTCCGATCAAGTTTGGTGGAATGTGAAGTGGTCCGAGCTCTGTATACGACTCGATATCTTGCATGACTTCATCCGTGATCAATACAGAGTCTGCATATTTTTCTTTACCATGAAGAACACGATGTCCGACACCTTTAATCTCATCGTAAGACGAGATGATTCCGAACTCCATTAATTTTTCGAGGGATAACTCGACTGCTTCTTTATGTGTTGCAAGCGGGAGGACATCTGTATACTTTTGTCCTTCACCATATTTAATCGTAAAGATTGCATCGTCTTTACCGACACGTTCAACGAGTCCGACTGCAATCATCGTTTCGTTCGGCATTTCGAGCAATTGGAACTTCAAAGACGAACTACCTGCGTTTACCGCCATAATTTTTGCCATGATTTTTCCCCTTTTCCATTTGAATCCAATGAACATTCACATCTGTTTAGGTTTTCTTCTATTTCTGTTCTACAACTAGAATAGTCAAATTAACGACAGATTTCAATCACTTTGCGTAATTCATTTTAATTCTGTGTTAATCCATTCATCAATCTGTTTCACCATACCACCAAACGCACGGGCATCTGTGAAAGATGGTAGTTCAGCAAGTAACGCTTGTTTTGGCATCTTCATACCGGCTAAATGATTACGGACGATCAAATAACTTTTTGCTGCCTGTTCTTGTTTGAACATGGTTAACGGCAATTGTAAAATGCCGATGACGTGCGCTTTTGATTCAAAGTACTGTTTCAACTTGCCTTCCGTATCATGCTGGAACAAACCGTTCGGAATGACAAAAACACCGAACCCACCTGGTTTGACGTATTGCATCGCTTGTTCGATCAATAAGAAATGACTATAGCTCATACCCTCATCTCGTTTCAAGATGTAAGAAGCAGCAGCCTCTTCATCCGGATAATAACCGACTGGGAGATCAGCCATCGCAAGATCAACTGGATCTAGCAACAAAGGTCGTAACGCATCTTGATGCGTATACGTAACAGGATAGTCGAGTAATTCCGTTACCGCTGCCGATAAACGAATTAACGTCTCATCTACCTCAACTGCTTCAGCAGATGTGCCTGTCGAAAGCTGACTCAAGACAGCGTGTAACATACCACCTGTTCCACTTCCTAATTCAAGTAGTCGGATGTCCTCCTTACCTACCAATTTCCCGATTAGATAACCAGCAAACAAAGCGACGCTGTCTGGCGTCGGCAAATGGTTCGGTTGCGCTTGTTTCATCCCTTCTAAAATAGCAAGCGATACTGCCTTTCGAATGACCTCTTTGTCTACATTTTCAGTATGGCGATCGTTCAACCGGTCAATCACAGTCGTCAACGCTTCTAGGTAAGGCATATCAAGATCACGTTCGATTTGTTTTGTTTGACGTGTTAATTCCTTATATAACTTTTCTAACGGCTCCATGTACGTCATCCTCTCCAAAACGAAACGGCCCCCCGTAGAGCGGGAGCCGTTTCTATCATTAGTTCCATTGTAACGCTTCAGCGTCGTTTGTAAACCATTCTTACTTCGCTTCACGTGCTGCAGCGAGTGCTGCTTCGAAATTTACCTCATCCGTTGATTCTTCGAGGTATTCGACATACGTGATTTCGTTGTTCGAATCTAAGACGAAGACAGAGCGAGCAAGCAGACGTAATTCTTCGATTGCCACGCCGTACTGTGTACCGAATGAAAGATCACGGTGATCAGACAATGTCACGACTTGATCAAGACCACTTGACGCACACCAACGACGTTGCGCGAACGGAAGGTCGTTTGAGATCGTCATGACCGTCACACCTTCGATTTTAGCTGCTTCTTCGTTAAATTTACGAGTCTGCGCATCGCATACCCCTGTATCGATTGATGGGACGACACTGATGATTCGAACACCTTGGTATGTATCACGTGTTACGGGCGATAAGTCGTTAGCTAACACTTGAAAGTCCGGTGCTGTTTGTCCGACTTGAACCGCTGTACCTTGAAGTGTGATTGGATTTCCTTTAAACGTTGCCATATGAATTCCCCTTTTCCCCTGATTGGATATACTGTATTTTCTATTTAACTATAGGAATGATCTGCGAAGATGGCAAGTATTCTGCCATAATTGATGGACTTCAGTACCCGTCTTTCTAAAAAACAGGTATAATAAAAGAGTTCATGAAACGCTTTCAAGGGGGAATTGACCATGGCTCGAAATAATGTCTACCTGTACTACCGAAATACACAAAGACACGAGACGCAGGTGCGAAAGTTGATTGATGTCGGTACACGATACGGACTGAATGTCGTCCAAGATCATCGACAAGCAAACATCATCGTCTCGATTGGTGGAGATGGGGCTTTCTTGCAAGCGGCACGCTTCACAGGTTTCCGTGATGATGCAATCTATGTCGGATTCGCTGAAGGTCCAAACTCGTTCTACTGTGACTTTGATATCAATGATCTTTCTGCGGTCGAAGCAATCTTTAAAGAGACGGGCAATCGTGTCTCGGATGGCGAAATCGAAGTACGTCGTTATCCACTACTTGAAGCATCCATCAACGGTGGACCACCGATGCTCTGTCTGAACGAATGTTCCGTAAAGTCGAGCATCATCAAATCACTCGCAATCGAAGTCTATATCGATGACTTCCTGTTTGAGACATTCCGCGGGGATGGAATGGTCATCTCAACACCGACGGGATCTACGGCTTATAACAAGTCACTTTCTGGTGCGATCGTCGATCCATTGATCCACTGTCTTCAAGTCAGCGAGATCGCTTCCGTTAACAATAACCGGTACCGGACACTCGGTTCTGCTTTCCTATTGAACCGCGGACGGAAACTCTCGTTACGCATCATTGAGGACGGAAACGATTATCCGATCATCGGGATGGATAACGAAGCACTCAGCCTGACACGAACGGATTCAGTCGATATCCAGCTCTCTGAAAAAGAACTTAAAACCGTCAAATTGACGAACAATACATTTTGGCATAAGATTCAACGCTCATTCTTATGACAATAAAAAAATCTGCCTCCTCGGGGCAGATTTTTTTATTGCATCTTCCGTTACGTCACCCCTTATACTCCAATTAAAGGAGGTACACAGATGATGTATTCCACTCAGGAAATCGCCAAACTTACCGGCGTCACAAAACGAACGCTTTATCATTATGAGACGTTCGGTCTCCTTGTGCCAAAGCGCAACGATGCCGGTCACCGATATTATAGCAGTGAGGATCTTTTACGTTTACAACAAATCCTTCTCTATCGCTCTCTTGATTTTCCGCTGTCAGAAATCCAAAGATTACTTACACAATCTGACTCCAGTCATCACACGATATTGAAAAAACAAATTGTACTACTTCAAGAAAAAGCTTCGCATTATCAGATGCTCGCTCAACTCGCTGAACAAACATTACTCACTTTAATAGGAGGACTCCCCATGAAAGATGAACAATTATTCCGCGGTTTACGTCACGAAGAGATCGTCATGCACGAAAAACAACATGCAGATGAAGTCCAACAACACTACGGTGACACCGACGCATATCGAATCAGTACAAAAAGACAAAAACAACGTACCCCAAATGAGAAAGAAAGACTTAGCGCCATGCACAAACAACTCGATCAACGCTTGACGATCCTTTACCGCAACGGACGTGCGGCATCTGACCCGGACGTTCAACAGGTCGTCAAGGAACAACATGACTTCATCGATACGTACTATTACCCATGTGAGTTATCTATTTTTGAGTCACTCGGTCAGATGTACGTGTCCGACGAACGGTTTCGCGCTTATTACGATACGTATGCACCTGGACTATCTTCTTTTTATTCAGAAGCTATTTCGCACTATGCAGAAGCAACATCAAACTAAGGCTGCTTCTGCCTGATAGACGATTTTACCAGCTTGGACAGTCTCCACTAAACGGTTATTCAAGATGGCTTCACCACGCAAGCGATAGAAGTCTTCTTCAAAGATGACGAAATCGGCATCGTATCCTGGTAGGAGTAATCCTTTGCGTCCATGTGTCTCGGTCGCTAGATGTGGATTTTTCGTAAAGAGTAACAAGGCTTCGTACATCGATAACGTCTCATTCGCCTTATTGACACGTCCCGCTGTTCCTTCCGTCGCTGCATACAGGGAACGCCGGACATCGGGGTCAGAGATCGGCGCATCTGCTCCACCGCATAATAATGCGCCGGTCTCAGCTAACGAACGTAAACGATAACTCCAGTCTAAGCGGTTCAATCCGAGTCGATCGACGATAAAGTCTGCGTCATCCAGTAAAAAGACCGGTTGAACGTCAATCAAGACCGGTAACTTCCGAATTCGTGCAAGCGTTTCTGGTCGAACGACCGTCGCATGAATGATCCGATCCCGCTTGCCTTTTGGTGCTGGATATTTCTCGAGCACCTGTACGAATCGTTCAATCGCTAAATCACCGATGACATGTGCCGCAACTGTAAACCCGTAACTACGTGCACGCTTGACGAGTTGTTCGAGTTGTTCTGGTGTATGCACTTCGATACCACGTGTCGTCGGATCATCAGAATAACCACGACCGAGAAGAGCTGTCCGTCCTCCGAGTGCGCCGTCGACGAATAGTTTCATCGCACCAATTGACATCGTTGATGGCAAAATTGGTTGCTGTTGCACGAACTCATCGATGACAAGATGATGAACGAGTAGATGTGTATGGAAGCCTGTCTCTTCTGTCACTTCTTTATATGCTTGGAGGATTTCCGCGACATCTCCGTGATACGATAAATCTTCTGTGTGTGCCGCAATGATGCCGTATTGATACAAACTCTTGATTGCTGATCGGAGTGACGATTTGTTTCGCTCTAAGTTTCCAGCTTGTAACGCATACAAAGGTTCAAGCGCCGCATCGTACAAAAATCCGTCAGCTTCGCCGTTATCCGATAAGCCGATCTTTCCACCATCGATGACAGTCGATGCTTTATAGCCGAGCTGTTGGAATAAAACATCGTTGACAAGTGCGGTATGCCGGTCTGTCCGTTTTAATAAGGCGGGAGCGTCCGGGAACAACTGATTCAGCCATGCTTTTGTCGGCGCACGGTCAAGTTTCGTTTCGTCATATCCTTCCGCTACGTGAATCCCATTGATTGGTTCTGCCTTGAGGAAAGCTTGTCCTAATGCTTCAAGCGTCGTATAACGCGAGGCATCGACACGGTTGATCGCTTCCCCGTAGCCAATCAGATGAATATGTGCGTCTGTGAAGGCTGGATAAACAGCTTTTCCGTTCAAGTCTTGAATCTGATCAATACGTCTACCGAAACGTCGACGTAGTTTTCCTTCCTCCCCCATTGCGATGATCCGCGTCTTCTCGACGAACATCGCTGAATGGACGTCCTCTTCATGTGCCATCGTTCGAATCAATCCGTTTACGTATAGTGTTCCCATTCTACTCACTCCTCTTTTTACAAAAATAGGGTGACCATGACGGTCACCCTGAATTGTCGATCCTGATTTAAACGTGCAACGTTTCCTCTGGTGCACACGATCGTTTAATGCGTTCGATCGCGTCCGGATCGTATTCATTTAGGACACGTTCCGCTAAGACGATCGTACGTTCATAGTCTCCCGCTAAGAACTTCGTTTCCGCGATCGTCAGCGACATATGTATCTCATTGTCGTGGCGACGGTATCGGTTCGCATACTGGACGAGCCGTTCGGCGTACGTGACTTCGAACACTAATGTATCTAACCGTTCTTGCACATGTTTAAACGTTTCTTGGACGTCTTGGCTTTGTGCAACGATCGATCGGACATTAAACGGTAACTCTTCGAGCCGTGTCTCAAGCGTCTGTAGCGAACGATTCGCATTACGTAGTGCTTCTTCAACTTCCGTTGGTAAGTTCGGTAATCCAAGTCGTTTCAGACGAAGACGTGTTTGCGAGAGCTGATGACGCCATTCGACGATCCGTTCGCGCACTTCTGTCTCTTCTTTTCGAAGCGCTTGAAGTTCGACCGTAAAGCGTTCGTACTGAATCATCAACTGTTCCTCTAAGCGAATCGCATCGCGCATTTGATCTTCGAGCATACTGAACGGAATGATTTTCCCAGCAATCGACTCATCGAGATCTTTTGCCGCTTCAAATAGTAGCTCTTCGTCACGCTGGATCGTTTCGTAGTGAATTCCAAGATCTGCTGAGATTTCATACTTTTCACGTAAGATACTGAACTCTTGCGCCAATTGATGAATCCGTTCGCGCATCCGTAATGCTTTTTGTTTCAAGGATTGATTTTCTTTTTTCACTTGATGACGTGCATCAACTTCACGACGGAACGTATCGTACATTTGATCAACGTCGGCTGATAACTGTTGAATCGCTTCTTCTAAACCATCGACTTCAAGCATCTCGATTTTTTCAGAAAGGCTCAGACGTTGTTCCTCGAACCGTTTGATCTCAGATTGAATACCGAGTGGTTCAAGCGGATACCCATCTAACGACATTTCCTTATAACCCGCTCCGAGCTGATCAATCCGTTGACGCAATTCATGTGCGAGAATCTTCCATTGTTTCGGCACGAGTTCAACAAGCTGACGCGTCGTCGCTACTTCTTGCTCAAGCAACAAGCTTGTTTCGTAAGCCTTCGTCACTTCACCCGAAGCTTCGTATTGGCACATTTCATTCCAATGCGCATCAATTTGTTCACTTCGTTCTTCTAGACGCCCGAGTGCCGGACCGAATGAATTCGCTTGGATCAATAACGATTTCCGAACTTGCCCAGAATCAGCTTCCCCTTGCGCTTTCAACTCTGCTAGAACCGATTGATTCGTTTTGAACGTCGACATCTCGACGAGCATCTCATCGATCAATCCTTCGAGTTCCGCAATCAATTGTTCCGTTACTTCAAGGTCATTCTTGACGGCGATGAACCGGTATTTATCGAGCGCTTCTTCCGCTCGGTAAAGGGTTTCATCGATTTGGGCGACGTGGACCGTTAACAACTCTTCCCACGCTTGATGCCAGGAGCTGAACTTCGTCTCCGTCTCACCCGCCATCGGTAGTTGCTTTAAGTCCTGCAACTCCTTTGGAATCGATGCACTGACGATGCCTTGTTTGCGCATATCAAGTTCATCGATTTTCGTGTAGTATTTTTTTCGACTGATCATGCTGAATAGCATGACGAGTAATACGATGACGATGACTCCGATCACCCATGCCCACATTTGTCACGACCTCCACTCTGTCGTACGACTTTAGATTTTCTCTAAATCGCAATAATCTTATCCTTATAATAGTATAGCGCAACCGTTTTGCATAGATTTACAGAGGCTTTTCCTGATTTCTTCCGCTGTTTTGAATCCTTTGTCCAAAAATCAATTGTTTGTCAGCTACACGAAAACTCGTTAAACTAAAAAAAATACGCTTTTCACGGGAGGAATTTTATTATGTTCGAAACAAAGACATATGAAGGTGACCGGACGAAACAATATGACATGCTGTCAAAACAACTCGATGCGTTATTAATGGGAGAAGACAATCAAGTCGCGAACTTATCGAATGCGAGCGCGTTACTCAACCAATTCCTCGACCGTATCAACTGGGTCGGCTTCTATTTGACGGATACCGAGCAAAACCAACTCGTCCTCGGACCATTCCAAGGACTTCCAGCATGCGTCCGTATTCCATTCGGTCGTGGTGTTTGCGGAACGTCCGCAGCAGAACAAACGACACAACGGATCGAAGACGTTCATCAATTCCCAGGTCATATCGCATGTGACGCGGCATCGAATTCTGAAATCGTCATTCCACTCGTCAAAGACGGACAAACGATCGGCGTCCTCGATATCGACAGCCCAGAATTCAACCGTTTCGATGAAGTCGACCAAGCTGGTTTAGAAGCATTCTGTACGACACTACTTCGTCATCTGTAATTCTGATTGACAGTCGATTGTCCACACCGTATACTTGTAAAAGTGCAGAAATGATAACGATAGCGGTCAAATCGCTTACGTATCACATTTCATGACTCGGTGAATAACCGGAGGGGCATCGTGTAACTTTGCTATCAAGCGAGGGTGCCACATCATGAAATGGGCGTAACGTGGGTTTGATGGCGTTATTATTTTTATGCAAATAATAACGAACACTAAGGAGGAGTCTTATTATGGCTCGCTATACAGGTCCAGCTTGGAAACTTTCACGTCGTCTCGGTATCTCACTTACTGAAACAGGAAAAGAAATCGCAAAACGTCCGTACGCTCCAGGACAACACGGTAACAGCCGTCGTAAAATGTCTGAGTACGGTCTTCAACTTCAAGCGAAGCAAACGCTTCGTCACATGTACGGAGTAAACGAACGCCAATTCAACCGTATGTTCAACGATGCTGGCAAAATGCCTGGTATTCACGGTGAGAACTTCATGTTCTTACTTGAAACACGTCTTGATAACGTCGTTTACCGTATGGGTATGGCTCGTACACGTCGTGCTGCTCGTCAGCTCGTCAACCACGGTCACATCCAAGTTGATGGCGCTCGCGTCGACATCCCGTCGTTCCGCGTGAAACCAGGTCAAACGATCTCAGTTCGCGAAAAATCGAAGAACTTTGTCGTTATCAAAGAAGCACTCGAAGTTGCTCCAGCAACTAAAGACTTCGTTACTTTCGATGCTGAGAAGCTCGAAGGAACGTTCGTCCGTCTTCCTGAGCGTTCTGAATTGAACGATCAAATCCAAGAACAACTCGTCGTCGAGTACTACTCACGTTAATCGATTGTTCCAGCACTCACTTCGGTGGGTGCTTTTTTTGTACATATCATGAAAATGTATACCTGGTCTTAAAAAAAGAGTGACGCCAATTATTTATTTGTGTTAACCTATAAACATACATAGTTAACACAAATAGAAAAGAGGACTTTATTCATGAAAACAAGAGATTTAACGTTCATCGCCCTTGGTGCTGCCATCATCGCAGCCGTTAGCTCTTTGCCGCAGATCCAACTGGTCGGCGCCGTTCCGATCACACTTCAGATGCTCGCAATCATGACGGTCAGTGCCATTCTCGGTGGAAAACGCGGTGGACTTGCTGTCTTGATTTTCTTATTGCTCGCAGCTGCTGGTCTCCCTGTTCTCGGCGGAAAAGGTGGACTTGCTCCATTCGTCGGACCAACTGTTGGGTATTTGATCGCCTTTCCGATTGCCGGATTCTTCATCGGTCTCATCGCTGAAAAAACACGTCGTTTCGTCCCCCTCTTCATCGGGATGATCGTCTTCGGACTTGGTTTAGTCTACTTGCTCGGAACATTCGGTCTGATGGCTGTACTCGATCTGTCGTTCAAAGATGCTTTTGCGATCAACTATCCTTTCGTCTTATGGGATACGATCAAAGCCGTCATTGCCACGACGATCGCCGTTCGTTTGTTGCCACTTCGCTTATTCCGGACAGCTTAAAAAACGCTCTCTGCATCTATGTGCAGGGAGCGTTTCGTTTATCATCAAGCATGCTCGACGACGAAGTATTTTTTCTTTCCGCGACGTACGATCGTAAAGCGACCGATTGCATCTGATTCAGTGATTTCTTTCGTTAAGTCTTGCTCGCGTTCTCCGTTGAGGTAGATCGCACCGTTCGTGACGTCTTCACGTGCCTGACGTTTTGACGGACTAATCTTCGCCTCAACGAGCACGTCGACGAGGTTGTTTGATTCGCCGAGTGTAAAGCGTGGCATGCCTTTGAAGGCATCTTCGATATCTTCGACTTGCAACGATTTAATATCTCCGCTAAAGAGTGCCGTCGTAATACGTTGTGCTTGTGTCAGACCTTCTTCACCGTGGACGAGAACCGTCATTTCTTCTGCAAGACGACGTTGTGCGACGCGCTTCTCTGGTGCTGCCTTGACTTCTTCTGCAAGTGCATCGAGTTCTTCGTGCGTCAAGAACGTGAAGTATTTCAAGAACTTGATGACGTCGAGATCGTCTACATTGAACCAGAACTGGTAGAACTCGTACGGTGACGTTTTATCAGCATCTAACCAGACCGCACCGCCAGCTGTCTTACCGAATTTCTGACCATCCGCTTTCGTAACGAGCGGTACTGTCAATCCAAATGCTTTTTCTTCATGACCAGCACGACGAATCAGCTCCATTCCTGCTGTGATGTTCCCCCACTGATCACTACCTCCTACTTGAAGACGGCATCCTTTGTCTTCGTAAAGTTTCAAGAAGTCAAACGATTGAAGTAACATGTATGAGAACTCAGTGAATGAGATACCGTTTTGAAGACGTGAATCAACAGAGTCCTTCGCAAGCATGTAGCTGACCGGGAAGTGTTTTCCGATATCACGTAAGAAATCGATGATTGTCAAATCTTTCGTCCAGTCTAAGTTATTGGCGATCGTGACCGGATTTTCACCTTCAAGTGGTAAGAAACGTGACAGTTGATCTTTAATCCGATTCGCGAACTCTTCGACGATATCCGATGTGTTCAATGACCGTTCCGTTGCACGACCACTCGGATCCCCAATCATCCCAGTTGCCCCTCCAACGAGACCTACGACATGGTGACCCGCTTGTTGGAATCTTTTTAAGACTAAAATCGGCAACAAGTGTCCGATGTGAAGTGAATCTGCTGTTGGATCGAAGCCTGTGTAAAGCGTCGTCGGATTCTCGAGTAATGTTTTCAGCCCTTCTTCATCTGTCATTTGGTTAATTAACCCGCGAAATTCTAAATCCTCTAATAACGTCATTGTTTCTCCTCCTAAAGTTCACTATTAACAAAAAAACCGTCCCTTCGTCTAAAACGAAGGGACGGAATATTCCGTGGTACCACCCTAATTGTCCTTTTGTGTAAAAGGACCACTTGGTTCGTCGATAACGGGACGGACCGCTTGATTTCTCAAGAAACTCCTGGAAGCGTAATTCATAAGTTCACTGTGTCCTAGTTCGCAGCACCACTAGGTCTCTGTCACAGGGAGTGACTTACTACTATATTCCGATCATGGTTTAACGCAATATACGAAAATAAGATGGTTTCATCTTACGTCGAAGGCGAATCCGCTGTCAAGTCCGATTTCATTAGTAGATTTATGGTATAATACGTCTATCTGTGATTTAATATTAATTTACACCTAAGTTTAAGATGCAAAGGAGATCATTTATGCGCGAGAACTGGTTCAAGTTTTGGAATCATCCCCGGACGAAAGCCGTTCGGCACTGGTCAAATATCACATATGATGTTTCATGGAACATCATTTTGTTCCTCATCATAGCTGTCTTACTCGTCGGTAGTTTTTCTGTTGGTGCAGCGGGCGGCTATTTCGCTTCGCTCGTCAAGGACACAAAAGCACCACCATTGACTGAGATGAAACAACAAGTCAATAGCTATGCCGTCACAAGCCAAATTTATTGGGGAAGTGGTGAAAAGCTGACGAACATCTCAACAGATGAAGAACGTCAGCCTGTCGATATCAAGAAGATTTCTCCTTACTTGATCGATGCGCTTTTATCAACGGAAGATGTAGACTTCTATCAACACGATGGTGTCGTTCCAAAAGCGACATTACGAGCAGTTCTACAAGAACTAACGAATTCTGCGTCGCGCACAGGCGGAAGTACGCTAACACAACAATTAATCAAAAACCAAATCTTGACGAACGAAGTCTCATTCGAACGGAAAGCGAAAGAAATTCTTTTAGCATTGCGCCTTGAAAACGCGATGTCAAAAGATGAAATTTTACAAGCGTATTTGAATGTCGTCTCATTCGGTCGCAATTCACTCGGTCGTAATATTGCGGGGATCGAGGCTGCATCACAAGGAGTTTTCAACAAATCCGCGAAAAAACTGACGTTACCACAAGCAGCTTTTCTCGCTGGGATTCCTAAAAACCCTTATTACTACACCCCTTACCTTCAAGGTGGCGTTGTCAAAAAGGACTTGACGCCAAGCGTCAACCGGATGAAAACAGTATTGAAGCGGATGTATGTCGCGAAAAACATCACGAAGGAACAGTACGAAAAAGCAATCAAGCATGATATTACGAAAGATTTCGCGAAACAATCAAAACGTTCTCGTGATACGTATCCGTATGTCTACGATTTAGCCGAACGTGAAGCGACGAAAATCATGACGAAGTATCTGATGAAACAAGATGGCGTGAAAGAAGATGAAGTGAAACCGTCTGAACTGGCAGAAGTGCGTGCCAACTATCAAGATCAAGCACTTGTTGCACTGCGCCAAGGCGGCTACAAAGTTCACTTGACACTTGATAAAAAAATTCATGAAGCGATGCAACAACCTGCGAAGAACAGTGCGAACTTCCCAGGAAGCATGCAATACAAACAAGTCGTCGATCCAAAAACGAAAAAAAGCGTTTCGAAACAGGATCCAGAAGAAACAGCAGCAGTCATGGTTCAAAATGAAACGGGACGTATCCTCGGATTCGTCGGCGGACGGTATATGGATGGAAAAGCTGACGATTTCAACCGGGCATTCCAAGCCAAACGTCAAATCGGGTCAACGGCAAAACCAATCCTCGTTTACTCGAACGGGATTGAAAATCGCTTGATCACACCAGGGTCTACCGTTAATGATGAAGAGTACTACTACCAGACTGTACCACGTCAACCTGGCGACCGTCCGATCAAGAACGAAGGTGGACGTTACCGTGGTAATGTAACGGTTCGTACGGCATTAGAACTATCATTGAACGTACCGGCCGTTAAGATTTACGAGAAGATGAACATGTCGAATTCGATTCAAAAACTCGTCGATATGGGAGTTGAAGTACCTGATGCGATCCGTTATGCCCCTTCTGCGGCACTCGGAACGATGGAAATCACACCTGTCGAACTCGCAGGTGCTTACGCGACACTTGCCAACTATGGTGAATTCGTCCAACCGTACATCATCTCGAAAATCACGAAAGACGGAAAAGATATCTATAAAGCAAAACCGAAGAAAAAACGGATCTATGAACCACGAACAGCTTACCTGACACTTGATATGATGCGTGGTGTCTTCACGAAAGGTACAGCGACGTTCGCTAAAGCTAGATTGAACGTACCGGGAGATTGGGCCGGTAAGACGGGTACGACCAACGATGTCAAAGACTCTTATCTTGTTGGTTCTACTCCTGGTGTAACCCTTGCCGTCTGGACAGGACACGACCAGAACAACTCACTCATCGGTCCGTCAACGTACTACCAACGTACGCAGACGCTCTGGTCACAGATGGCGAATGCATCGTATGGTGCGAACAGCAGTTACTTCAAATCTGGCGCCCGCTTCACGCAACCATCTTCTGTAACAGCAAATGACTTCCAAAACAGTGGTCGCTTCAAAGAAGAAGATAAGAAGAAAAAAGCCGAAGAAGCAAAGAAAAAAGCCGAAGAAGCAAAGAAAAAAGCCGAAGCGAAGAAACAGAAAGAAGTAGAAGAAAAGAAAAAAGAGGCAGACGCACAGAAGAAAGAAGATCAACAAAAACAACAAGATCAAGCTAAAGAAAAAGCAGATGCTGAGGCAAAGAAAAAAGCAGCAGATGACGCAAAACGTGCTGCCGATGCAAAAGCTGAAGCTGATGCAAAAGCAAAAGCCGACGC
>NZ_DLMP01000001.1:471323-605143 GCF_002479335.1 Exiguobacterium sp. UBA7533
GACGCAAAAGCAAAAGCCGAAGCCGATGCAAAAAAGAAAGCTGAAGCGGACGCTAAGAAAAAAGAGGCAGATGCGAAGAAACAGCAAGAGCAACAAAAGAAACAGCAAGAGCAACAAAAGAAACAAGATGAAAAGAAAAAAGATGCTGCTTCTGAAAACTAACAAAAAGGATGAATCACCTGTTTCGGTGATTCATCCTTTTTTCATGTTCAATCCTCCATCGTCGATAAATCGCCCGTTTCCAAGTTCAACTCCCATGCTTTCAGGACACGGCGCATGATTTTACCACTTCGTGTCTTCGGCAACTTATCTCGGAAATCAATTTCTCTTGGGGCAGCGTGAGCAGCTAGACCTTCCTTGACGAATGCTTGGATTTCTTGTTTTAATTCATCCGTTGGCTCATAACCATCACGTAAGGCAATGAATGCCTTAATGATTTCGCCTCGCACCGGGTCTGGTTTCCCGATGACTCCGGCTTCCGCGACTGCTGGGTGCTCAACGAGACGGCTTTCAACTTCAAACGGACCGACCCGTTCTCCAGCCGTCATGATGACGTCATCAACACGCCCCTGGAACCAGAAATAGCCTTCATCGTCCATATAGGCAGAATCGCCTGACACATACCATCCTTTAAAGAAATAGGATTCATATTTTTGTGGATTGTTCCAAATTTGACGCATCATCGATGGCCACGGTGTTTTCAAGGCAAGGTTACCCATCCGGAACGGTGGTAACTCGTTTCCTTGATCATCAATGATCGCAGCTTGGGTTCCTGGAATTGGTTTCCCCATCGATCCCGGTTTAATGTCCATCGACTTGTAGTTACAAATCATCATCGCGCCCGTTTCTGTCATCCACCATGTATCATGAATGCGTTGGTCAAATGCTTCTTTTCCCCAACGAATAACTTCTGGATTCAATGGTTCTCCGACAGACAACACATGACGAAGACTTGAAAGATCATGGTGATTCGCGACGTCCGCCCCCGCTCCCATTAACATCCGGAAAGCAGTTGGCGCGCTATACCAGACCGTTACGTTATACTTCTCGATAACACTATACCAGAAATCTGGATTAAAACGTCCACCGACAACTACGTTCGTTGCCCCATTTAAGAACGGTGCGAAGATACCGTAACTTGTTCCTGTGACCCACCCTGGATCAGCCGTGCACCAGTAGACATCGTCTTCTTGTAGATCGAGTACCCAACGTCCTGTCATTAAATGCTGAATCATCGCATTTTGAACATGGAGGACACCTTTTGGCTTCCCTGTCGATCCTGAAGTATAGTGCAAGATCAATCCGTCTTCACGATCCAACCAGACCGGTTCGAATACATCGGATGCTTGCTTGAACGCTTTTCGGAAATCAAGTAATGTTTCTGATTCTTCAACGCCTTCATCAACGAGTACTACTTTTTCAAGTGATTCCAGTTCCCCAACTGGAACACGCGGGAGCAACGCTTTCGTTGTCACGAGTAGTTTCGCTTCAGAATCAACTAAACGATCACGAACAGCTTGTTCCATGAATGCTTCAAACAACGGACCGATGATCGCTCCTACTTTCAGTGCACCAAGTAGGGCAAAGTACAGTTCTGGTGAGCGTGGCATGAAGATGAAAATCCGGTCACCCGTTTTGACTCCTGCATCGACTAATACGTTTGCCGCTTTATTCGTCAATCGTTTCATGTCTGCATAGGTGAATCGTTGTTCCGTCATTCCATCGAAATAGATCAGCGCATCCTTGTTCGCCCGCTCGCCTTCTGCGTGGCGGTCGATTGCTTCATAGGCCATGTTGACTTTCCCCGTTGTCGCCCATGAAAAGTACTGCTCAGCATCTTTCCAGTCGTACGTGTTCGTTTCATCATACTCTGCTAACCAATGCTTCCCCGGAAGCGCTTTCAAAACTTTCATGTCTCGTTCCTCCCCTTCTATGTTTTCCTCTTTATTATAAGCTAGTTATCCGTCAGTTCAATCCATTTGCCGTCAATTTGTTAAAAAATCCCTCTCTTTACTCAAGCGCTTTCGTCTATAATGAATAGGAAGGTGGTGACGCTTACATGTTTGAAAAACAATTCAATCATCGGACGCATGAAACATCACTCGGTCCTGTTGACATCGAAGGTCCCGTACCGAGTCAAACACTAGCAACGTATACACTCGATTCAGGGTTAACGGCTTTTCGTCCACCCGCTGAACAACATCAAGCGCTCGTTGAGATTGCGGACCTTGAAGAAGGACGGATCATCGTCGCTCGTCAAGGAACGGAAATCATCGGTTATGTGACTTACTTATATCCTGATCCCTATGAAACATGGAGTGAGGGAAACAATCCGTACATCTTGGAACTCGGGGCGATTGAAGTCTCCTCTCGGTTCCGCGGACAACAGATTGGTAAAAAATTGCTTGAAATCTCCATGCTAGATCCTGCCATGGAACATTATTTAATTCTAACGACTGAATATTATTGGCATTGGGACTTAAAAGGGAGTGGACTATCAGTGTGGGATTACCGGAAGATCATGGAGAAGATGATGAACCATGGGGGTCTTGTCTTTTTCCCGACCGATGATCCGGAAATCGCCTCCCACCCTGCTAACTGCCTGATGGCACGTATCGGAAAACACGTCTCACCTGAAGTCGTCGCTCATTTTGATGCGCTACGCTTGAGAAGACGCTTCATGTATGACTGAGCTCGAGGAGGAATCGTCATGTTAATCGAACAAATCATGAATACGACGTGCATCACGATGCAACCGACGAATTCCATCGCGCATGCGGTTGAACTCATGCAACGTCATCAGATTCGTCATATTCTCGTCGTTAATGCCCGTCATGAACTCGTCGGTCTTGTCGGACTAAAGGAAATTCAAAGCGCGAGTAGCATCTTTCATCCGGACACAGCAAAACAAGACCTACAGTATCCCGTTTCAAGCATTATGATCGAAAGCCCTATCACGGCCCATCCGCTCGATTTTCTAGAAGATGCGGCTGTGCTGTTTTATGAATATCGCTTATCCTGCTTGCCAATCGTCCGCGGTCGACGTCTTGTCGGTATCGTCACGGAAACGGATCTGTTACGGACATTCGTTCAGTTGACGGGTGCACTCGAACCAAGTTCCCAAATCGAGATCCGTGTCGAGAATACAGCAGGTACATTAGCGAAGATTTCCGCACTGCTTGCTAAAACGAATATTAATATTTTAAATGTACTCGTGTATCCAACAGACGATCCGTATGTCCGGATTGTTGCGTTTCGTGTTCAGACGATGAATCCAATTCGGATCATCGAGAAGTTACGCAAAGAAGGATTCGATGTACTTGGACCGGATGTGAGCAGATGAAGGATTTTGCTTATCTGTATAGTCCTGAAGAAGCAACCTATCGATTTTCCGAGACCCACCCATTTAACCCAATCCGTCTCGAATTAACCGTTTCCTTGCTTGAATCGATGCATCAATTAGATGACATCCCTTGTATCGCCCCACGTCATGCGACCGATGAAGAATTGGCACTCGTTCATGATCAGGATTATATTGCTGCTGTCAAAGCAGCCGGAACCGGAGTATTATCACCACTCAAGGCACAGATGTACGGTCTTGGTACGGAAGATACTCCCTTGTTTCAAGACATGCATTCGGGTGCTTCCCTCCTTGTCGGCGGAACGATTGAAGCATGTGACCTCGTCTTATCTGGTCAGTATAAACGCACCTTTCATATCGGCGGTGGATTACATCACGGGTTCCGCGGACGTGCTTCAGGGTTTTGTGTCTATAACGATACGGCTGTCGCCATGGCGGCGATGATTGAAAAATATCACTGTAAAATCCTTTATGTCGATACGGATGCTCACCACGGGGATGGTGTGCAATGGGCCTTTTATAATCGAAATGATGTCATGACACTATCTCTCCATGAAACGGGGCGCTACTTATTTCCAGGAACGGGGATGGTAACGGAGAGAGGATCTGAAGAAGGATACGGTTTTAGCTGGAATGTACCACTGGATGCTTTTACGGAAGACGATTCGTTTTTACTTGCTTATGAGACGGCACTCTTTGAAGCATGCGAGTTGTTTCAACCGGATCTCATCATCACACAAAATGGCGCTGATGCGCACGTGCTTGACCCATTGACGCATCTATCCTTAACGATGAAAAGTTATGAAAAGATTCCTCAAATCGCTGTGGCTGCGGCAGAAAAGTATACAGATGGAAAAATCGTTGCTTTAGGCGGCGGTGGTTATGATTGGTATCGTGTCGTTCCTCGCGCGTGGAGTCAGGTTTTTGCTGCCATGACAGGACAAGATCCTTTTCACGGGGAAATTCCAATTGCATGGCAAGAACGATGGGGCGGACAGGAAATAGCGCCACCCACGCACTGGCATGATCCGTCACCACTTTATCCCGCAATTCCAAGACGTCCTGAAATTGAAGAAAAAAATTGGGAGACCGTCAAACGATTGATTTGGCCATTCGTAAACGATGAACGTAAAAAACAACTGACAGCGATTTCCCCCTATTCCGCTGATTAATTGACTTTTTATCTTCACATTTATTTCGTTCGGAGTTCACATCTTGTTGCTATACTAAATATGGAATTTTTACTTAGTAAACGAATAGTTGGGGGAATCATCATGAAAAAGGCATGGCTTTACTCCGGTCTCATTCTGTCGACAGGGATCGTACTTGCAGGGTGCGGGAATGAAAAGCAGGCAATGGATCACGATAACATGCAAGGGGCCGGAAAACCGACCGTCGACGTCACTGTCGATATCCCAGCAAAGACAATGGATGAAGATGCCGTCGTCTTTAAAGCATCCGCGGTCGAAAAGAAAAAGCCCGTCAACCTTGAGGACGTGACGTTTGAAGTTTGGAAAGCTGGAAAACAAGATGGGGCACATCAAAAATTCAAAGCAACCTTGAAAAAGACAGGTTTCTATCAAGCAGAAGCCAAACTTGCTGAAGGTGAATACGAAGGTCTCTATCATATTAATGATAAAAAAGGACTCCATCACATGGATAAGATCTCTTTTGTCGTCATGGATCATTCACATGAAAAAGAGGAAGCATCGCATGAACACGAAGCCGTCGATGGTCTGTCTGTCCATTATATGGGTGCGACGAAAGTAAAGGCTGGTGCTGACCTCCCTGTCTCCTTTCACGTTTTTCTCGATGGAAAACCATTAAAGGCGAACGTTCAAGTCGAAGTCATTGAAACCGGTATTGAAAAACATAATTATGTTCCATTAACTAAAAAAGGTGATGCATACAGCGGAAAAGTCACATTGAACGCCCCCGGTCAGACGACGGTGCGTCTGCACGTCGAAAATGATCAACTCCACCATCACCAAGATGAACTCATCACCGTCACAAAATGAAAAAGCGTCTCTTTTTTCAAGCAGCTTGCTTGAGAGAAGAGACGCTTTTTCGATTAAGGGCGTGTCGAATCCCGTTGTTCGATTCGGTGTGGTAACGTGACATCGTTCGTTTCGATTTCTTCTTTGTTCAAAATCTTCGTCAAAAGACGCATCGAGACTGCTCCAATATCATACATCGGCTGAACGACAGTCGTCAGTTTCGGACGAATCATCGTCGCAAGACGTGTATTATCGTGTCCGATGACTTCGAAGTCTTCTGGAACACGGTGTCCGGCATCTTGTAAGGCATGGATGACACCAAGAGCCATCTCATCTGTTCCAGCAAAAATCGCACGTGGGCAATCTTCTCCAAGTTCAAGCAATTGGTTCATCGCCTTCATTCCTGAATCATACGTATAGTTTCCAAGGACGACGTTTTGTTCGCTGAACGGAAGGTTCGCCTCTTCGAGCGCCCGACGATAACCAGCAAATTTCTTTTCACCATTGATTTGCTGTTCAAGTGGACCAGTGATGAACCCGATCCGTTCATGTCCACGGTCAATCAATGATTTGACGGCGTCATGTGCAGCACTTTCGTAATCGATGTTGACGGCAGGAAGGTCATAATCTTGATTTAGTGTCGCAGCGAGAACGATGGGCACAGGTGATGTCTTGAATTCACGAACGAGATCCTCATGTAGACGCCCACCCATGAAGATGATCCCATCAACCTGTTTTCCAAGTAATGTATTGAGCAAATGGATTTCTTTTTCCCGATTTTGGTCGGAGTTACAAAGAATGATGTTATATTTATACATCGTCGCAACATCTTCGATTCCCCGTGCTAAATCCGCAAAAAAGATGTTCGAGATATCGGGTACGATGACACCGACAGTCGTCGTTTTTTTACTTGCAAGTCCACGAGCAACAGCGTTTGGGCGGTAACCCAGTTGTTCGATTGCATCTTGGACCTTCTTTCGTGTGGATGGTTTAACGTTCGGATTCCCGTTGACGACACGCGATACGGTCGCCATCGAGACAGCCGCCTCTCGTGCGACGTCATAAATCGTAATATTACTATTCAAAACAAATTCCTCCTTTAGTATGATCCATCTCAAGTGTTTTCATTTCGTTTTCATTTTTAGGCAACACGAAAGGAAGACAGGAAAAGATAGTTTTCTTTTCCCATTCTTCCTTCATTGTAAAACGTTTTCATTCGCTTTAGGTCACCCTTTTTCGAAAATCATTGAACGTTTAGTGCCGGAAAGGTAGTCGTCAAGTTTTCGACGAACGTATCGAATTCTTGGAAATCAAGTTGTTGGTTCGCATCAGATAGTGCGAGTGCCGGAAACGGATGGACTTCAACCATGACAGCATCAGCACCGATCGCGTAAGCCGCTTTCGCCGTTGGCAACAGAAGATCCTTCCGTCCTGTCGAATGCGTCACATCGACCATGACAGGAAGATGTGTCTCTTGCTTCAGAATTGGAACTGCTGAGATATCAAGCGTGTTCCGTGTTGCACGTTCATATGTCCGAATGCCGCGCTCACACAAAATGACTTGATCGTTACCACTTGCCATGATGTACTCAGCCGCGTACATGAACTCCTCGAGTGTTGCAGCAAGTCCTCGTTTTAAAAGAACCGGCTTATTTGTACGACCGACTTCTTTTAGTAAATCGAAGTTTTGCATGTTGCGTGCGCCAACCTGGATAATGTCGACATATGGTAAAGCAGATTCAACCGCACTCGGCGTCATGATTTCAGTGATGACATGCAAACCGTGCGCGTCCGCTGCTTTTTTCAACATTTTTAGACCCTCGAGTCCAAGACCTTGGAAGTCGTAAGGTGATGTGCGTGGTTTGTACGCTCCACCTCGCATGAACTTCACGCCGTGTTTCGCGAGTTGTTCCGCGACTTCGAATACTTGTTCCTCGCTCTCGACCGCACATGGTCCAGCAATCAATTGTTGAGAACCATCTCCGATGACAGCATCTCCGATTCGGATGATCGTGTTCGTCGGTTTTTGTTTCCGTGATACGAGTAATTTCCGAGTCCGATCTTCTCCTTGTAATTCAAGAGAAGCTTTGAAAATTTCTTTAAATACATGCTGAAGGCGTCCTGTTTCAAAAGGTCCATGGTTATTAGCAGCAATTGATTCGAGCATTTGACGTTCCCGAACAGGGTCGTAACGGTCAAGCCCTTGTGCTCGTTTGACTTTTCCGATTTCGACAGCAATTTGACCACGTCGGTTCATCAATTCCAATAATTCTGCATTCACTAAATCGAGTTCATCCCGTAATCTTTTTAATTCTGCGTGTTGATCCATGTCCTACCACTCCCTAATCAGCATATAGCTCGTAATAGCAACTAATTATAACGAACTCTTTCCATGTTGTACATAAAGAAGCTGCATGATTTCTTAAAATATGAAAATAAATTACGTTTTTTCATATAATTTTTTCTACGTTTTCTCTATAAAGAAACATAGAAAAAGAGCCCTCATGATGAGAGCTCCGTATTCACTTCTTATTTCTTATGATTCACATCAGATTGTGGGTCATTGTCTTCCTCTTGCTCTTCCGCTAACTGTTCCCGTAGCTCTGAAAGATCAACGACCGTTTCCGTATCGATTTCTTCTGCCACGGATGCGCCATCGACTTCGTCCCCAATTTCACGCTCGATGTCACGTACAAGCTGTTCTGCTTCTGCGAGAGCTGCATCGATACTTGCCTGATCCTTCTCAAAACCAGCGTATTGTGCCGCTTCTTGAACTGTCGAATTATTCTTTGCTTTTTCAATGACAGGTGCTGCTTTGTCTTTTGCCAGTTGAATCCATTCTCCCACGAGTGGTTCTGCTTTTTCGCGAACAACTTGCGTCTGTTCTGTCAAACGTTGACGTGCAGGAGCCGTACGCTCGTCGATTAAGTCGCGCATCTCACGACCTGATTTCGGACTAGAAAGGAGAGCTGCCGCGGCACCAATCAATCCACCAACGATGATTCCCGCAAGGAAACCTCCTCCTTTAGAAGAATCTTGTGCTTGATATGGATGTTGTTTCGTCATGATTTACGATCTCCTTTCAACTCATCTGGAATGCTTTCGACGTCCGGGACGGATACGACTTCCGGTGTAACCGGTGTCTCTGCTTTTTTCCGGAATCGACGACGTGGTTTTTTCTCAACTGTCGTCGTTGCTGTCGTATGATTTGAAACTGTTGTTTCTGCCGGTTTATTTTTTTTGAATAATTCTACAGCGACTGAGCCCCAACGGACTGCTTGTGCAATCTGGTCTTTATTCGTATCTGCCGCACCAGCGACCGTATCGGATACCGTCCGGACAGAATCTGTTACTTTATTCAAGGACGTACCAAGCTCTTCGATCGAGTTTGCAACAGGTGCAAGCAACTCGGTTTTTTCTTCAATCGTATCGACAAGACGATTCGTCTTATGTAACAACGCTGTCGTCTCCATCATGATACCGTCCAATTGACGTTCAAGTCCTGCTGTCGTGTTGGCTACATTGTTCAGCGTCTTACTTGCAGCACTTAGTACACGGGCAAGGAAAATGACGAGTACTACGAATGCGATCGCAGCGACTAATCCGGCGATTCCGCCTAATGTGATTTCCATGGTTCTTGCCTCCAATTTTTTGCGTAGTCTTTTGTTGTTAGTTCGACATGTAGCAAGTCGTTCCTGCTACTCCAAATGGTTTATTTCCGTTACAATGATAATTGAAACCTACATCATCCATTTCGAGGGGGAAATTTCATGCGTGACCCACGTCTTACTCAACTGGCAACGAATCTGATCAACTATTCGGTTGCCCTTGAACCTGGTGAAAAAGTATTGATTGAAAATTTCGGTATCGAACGTGAACTAGTCGAAGCACTCGTAGAAGCTGCCTACGCGGCTGGCGGTCATCCGTTCGTCTTACTTAAGGATAATCGTATCCTACGAAAATTATACCGAAATGCTTCAGAAGAGCAACTCCAATTGATGGCAGACATCGAACGTAAGCAGATGCAGGCGATGGATGCATACATCGGATTACGAGCTGGTGATAATATCAATGAACTATCGGATGTACCAGCTGAACAAATGAAACTGTACGGTCAAACGATTGGTAAGATGCATACACAGGATCGCGTCAAAGGAACGAAATGGGTCGTCCTTCGCTTCCCGACAGCATCGATGGCTCAACTTGCCAATCAATCGACAGAAGCATTCGAAGACTTTTACTTCGATGTCTGTACGCTTGATTACGAAAAAATGGGACAAGCGATGGAACCGCTCGTCGATTTGATGAACCGGACGGATCGTGTTCGTCTCGTCGGACCAGGAACGGACCTTTCGTTCTCGATCAAAGACATCCCAGCAATCAAATGTGCCGGAAATGCCAATATTCCGGACGGTGAAGTCTTTACGGCACCCGTTAAAGATTCCGTCAACGGTGTCATCTCATATAACACACCATCTCCGTATCAAGGATTCACGTTTGAAAACGTCAAACTGACGTTCAAAGACGGTAAAATTGTCGAAGCGACGGCGAACGATACGGATCGTATCAACCAAGTCTTCGATACAGATGCGGGTTCTCGTTTCGTCGGTGAATTTGCGATTGGCGTCAATCCCTTTATCCAGCATCCAATGAAGGATATTCTGTTCGATGAGAAAATCGATGGCAGCTTCCACTTCACGCCGGGTCAAGCTTACGAAGAAGCCTACAACGGTAATGATTCATCCGTTCACTGGGATCTCGTCAATATCCAACGCCCTGATTACGGTGGTGGGGAGATCTGGTTTGACGACGTATTGATTCGTAAAGACGGTCGTTTCGTCCTTCCTGAACTCGAAGTCCTCAATCCTGAAAACCTGAAATAAGAAAAAGCGGATGGCTCGTCCTTCATAGGACAGGGGCATCCGTTTTCTATATCTTATTTTTTCAATGTCGCACGAAGCATCCAAATTTGTTTTTCGATTTCCTTCGCTTGACCAAGCAGATCATCTTCCACTGTTACGTCTTGTGCCTCAAGATGTTCAATCGCATCAAGCATCTCTTTTCGGACTTGTTGGAAGTCTTTAATGACCGAATCGATCATCTCATCTGCTGACAAACCTGATTTTGCTTCTTCGAGTGTCGTTTGTTCTAAATATTCTTTTAGCGTCGCTGAAGGTGTCCCGTTATTCATCAAGAGACGTTCCGCAACGACATCATACTGCTCAGACACCCATGTATAGAGTTCTTCAAGCTTCTCGTGAAGCGTCAAGAAGTCTGGACCTTTAATATACCAATGGTAGTTATGGAGCTTAACGAATAGGACCCCATAGTTTGCGACCTGTTGATTCAAGGCTGATTTTGCATGATTACTGATCATCTGATATTCCCCTTTCCTGATTTCAAATGACGTTCTAATTCATCTTTATCCTTAAATAACAAAGGATAAACATCATTTTCAGGAAGATTGGATTATCGCGGACGTTTTAATCCCTTTAGCATATATCCGCCTTTGAAGTCGACGGAATCGAAGGCAACGAGAAATGCTTTCGGTTCATACTCCTCGACGAGGTTACGGAGCACTTTCATACGTGTTCGTGCCGCAAGGACATCTAATCGGTAACGAACACCGTCTCGACCTTGTCCTTGATAATGCGTCACACCGAAACCATTATCACGGATGACTTGAATGAGTTCTGCCGGAAATTCTTGTGTGTGTACTTGGATCATATTGTAACCGATGGCTAGTTTTCGTTCGACATATCCACCAATGAGTATACCAAGTCCGAATCCGAGTGCATAAACGACCATACCAAGTGTCGTTAAGTCTTGGAACACGATTCCTAATGCAAAAATGTAAATCAATGTTTCGACCGTCCCAAAGAGTCCGGCAATGACGGTCCGTCCTTTGACAAGCATGATCGTCCGTAATGTCAAAACAGGAACGTAAATCAACTGGAGCAATAAGATGAGTAAAATCTGTCCCATGGTGTCTTTCCTCTCTATAATAACTTCAACACATACACACTATTTCAAACTTTATTTCAAGATGCAATCCTATTTTAGATTTTCCCTATCAGTTTTTTGATTTTACTATCACAATTCAAATTTACGACAAAAAAATGCCACTCTAATCGAGTGACACTTTTGGTTCTCACTTATTTTACACTTTGATATTGATGCTGATACGTTTGAATGTCGCCCGCTCCCATGAATAGAAGCACAGCATTTTCATGCTGACGTAGGACAGAAACGTTGTCGCGCGTCAGAATAGAAGCTTGCGGAATTTTCTCCTGCAAATCTTCGACTCGAACTTGCCCTTCCTGCTCACGTGCTGAACCAAAGATTTCACATAGATATGTCGCATCTGCTTCACGTAAAGATGTCGCAAAATCATCCATGAATGATTTCAAGCGTGTGTACGTATGCGGTTGGAAAATCGCGATGACTTCACGATCCGGATATTTCTTCCGTGCCGACTCGATCGTTGCGCTGATCTCTTTTGGATGGTGTGCGTAGTCGTCTACTAAGATTTGTGTGCCAAATTCTGACTCACTGAAGCGGCGTTTCACTCCACCGAATGTTGCTAAACGTTCAGCAACGTCTTCTTTACTCAATCCTTCGTACTGACAGATCGCAATGACAGATAATGCGTTCAAGACATGATGACGACCGAATCCTGGAATCAGGAACGTGCCATAGAAATCATCACGTAAATAGACATCAAACGATGTGCCGTCTGGCGTTGATGTCGCATTTTCAGCTCGGAAATCATTGTTTTCTCCGAATCCATAATAAAGAACAGGTACATTCGCTTGAATGTTTTGAAGATGTTCGTCATCTCCACAAGCAACGATTGCTTGCTTGACCTGCATCGCCATCTCTTGAAAAGCCGAAACGACATCATCGATTCCCGTGAAATAATCCGAATGATCGAAGTCGATGTTCGTCATGATAGCGTAATCCGGCTTGTAATATAAGAAGTGACGTTTGTATTCACATGCCTCGAAGACGAATGCCTTCGCATCTTCTACTCCTGCCCCTGTTCCGTCTCCGATCAAGAAGGCCGTCGGTGTAATACCGCTCAAGACGTGTGAAAGCAAACCTGTCGTCGACGTTTTTCCGTGTGAGCCTGTAATGGCGACCGAACGATATTCATTTGCTAAGTGTCCTAAGAAATCGTAATAATGATGGATCGTTAAACCAAGTTCATTTGCCCGTGCGATTTCTGGATGATCATCTCCAAAGGCATTCCCCTGGATGATGACATAATCTTCTTTGATGTTATCCGCATTGAACGGGAAAAATGGAATTCCCTTAGCCCGTAACGCGTCTTCAGTAAAAATGTGCTTTTCGATGTCTGAACCTTGTACCTCATGATTCATCTCATGTAGTACTTGGGCGAGCGCACTCATCCCTGTTCCTTTGATTCCAACAAAATGATACTTTGTCATATAAAAGCCCTCCAATTCACGTTCCGGTCCGTACCATCGGGCTCGGGTACAAAACCTGTACCATTATAGCAAACCGATTTATTTTTTACCATGTAAATTATTTTGCTCTCGACGCGCACGATACATCGCCATCAAGTCTTTTGTCGTCATAACGACATTGACAGGCGGTCCAACCGGCTTTTTCACTTCCGACTGAACGGGTGCTACTGCTTCCGCTTCAGCAACAGATGGATCCAAAATCGAAGTGACTTCTTCCGATTGTTGCTTCTCTGCTTCTTGATCATCAAGAAGTGCCTCGCTCGATGTATCCATCGGAACAGTTTGCTCTTCTACGGTTTCACGTGTAGAAGGCGCTTCACTTACCCGCTCTTTTACAACCGTTTCTTCTGTTTCAGGTACGGTCGGCAATTCGACTTCGCTTACGTGATCTTGATTGGCTTCAGGTTCCGGTACAAGTAATTCAACGTCCGTCACCGGTACAAAGCCAGCATCTGCTTCTGCATTGTCTAAGACAACTTCTTCCGGCGCAACAGCCTCCTGCTCCGTCAAAGTAACCTCATCAGTAATTCCCTGTTCATCTGCATCTGAAACCTGTTCAACGGTTTTTGTTTCTTCCGCAGCTTCTACCGTTTCAGATACAGATTGTTTCGGACGTTGGAATCCATAAATCGGTGAAGGAACATCTGTTAAAACGAAGCGGTCTTCGCGCTCCTCTTTTTTCGGACGCTCTACCGGCTTTGTCTCACGTTCCCCCGCAAGCTCTCGACGAATTCGGGCAGCCTGCTCCTTTAGTGACTGTTCATAACGATTACTCATACGTTCACCCCTCCATCTTGTTAAAAAATCGGTCGAATCATCGACCGATTGAGAATGCTTCCCCTACTGCTGATGTATCATCAAGTACAAGAATCCCTTTTTCTTGTGGCGCATTGGCAAGTCCGAGCTCACGCGCTGAACAGAGCATACCACTTGACGGTACGCCACGTAATGCTGAAGGACGAATGATTAACCCAGACGGCATGACCGCACCCGGTTTAGCGACGACGACCTTTTGACCCGCTGCTACATTCGGCGCTCCACAAACGATTTGTAAAGTTCCGTTATCCACCTCTACCTGACAGACCGATAATTTGTCAGCATCCGGATGCTTCTCACAAGAAGCAACAAACCCGACAACGAATTTCGGAGAATAGTCAACTTGTTCGAGTGACAATTCGATATCTCGGTTTGCAAGTTCCTTTTGGATGCGTGCTGCCAATTCTTCCGTCAATTCAACCGGTCCTTGTGACTCAATCGTAAATGTATTCGACGCCTCAAACAAGTTGTAACCAACAATACGATCACCATGCTTGATTGTTGCTACGTCTCCTTCACGAGTCGCCGTCACTTCCGCACGTGGTGCGTCTTCTAAAATGATCATTAAGACGTCACCGACGCCCTCTTTATTATAAAACACATTCATTCAATCCATGACTCCCTTCCGTCTTTCTCACAATGCCTATTGTATCAGATTCTTTACTCTTTCGGCTGCTTGTTTTTCGCAAGGACGAAGACCGGCTCAAGATTGCCATCTTCATATAAGAATGGCAATGCCGTAACAGGTACACGACCGTTCGAGAAGAAATCAAACATGAGTTGTTGTAAGACATCATATCCAGCGTCATTGCGGATATCGGCAAAAATCAAGACATCCTGGTGTGGAATACCAACAGCGAATTCCCCTTCGATCCGCGCCGCGTAATCAGCTAACAATGTCTTGTTCAAGACACGACTCGCCTCATATCCGTCTCCAAGACTCAAGAAATAAAAGATGTTCCCCGCTACTTCATCTTGTTTAAATGGCGCATCGAGCGATTTCAGGTTAAAACGTGCAGCTTCCGACAGCTGTTCAGCCGTCCATTCTGCAGATGCCAATAACTCCTCGTCAATCAAACGATATGTCGCCCCTAAATCAAGTGCGTACATGATTTTCGTCTCACCAGTATGTGGTGTGCTAACAAGCGTTTTTCCTTCTTTTGTCGTATCAGCAAACGATTTAGCCCGAATGACAGGGAATATTTTCTGTTCTTGTCCAACGAGTGAAATTTGATCCGTTTGTCCGAGCACAGCACGGATGTATTCGATCGTCTCTTCGACTGCGATGACACCTCTTCGTTTTGCTTTTGCGACGAGCGGGTTCAATCCGACATCAACGCCTGATTTATCATGCTTCCGCTCAATTCGTAACACGGACTTTTCACGATCGAAATACGTTGTATAACCTTCTTCTTCGAATGTTTGTGTCATCATTCTTCGGATTTGTTGTAGTTCCACTTGATTTCATCCTTTCTATCATGAAAAAAAGCGAGTCAGCGCTCGCTTTTTTCTTAAACCGTTTCTAAAAATGCTGTCACTTGTTCTGGTGTCTTCCGCTCTTTGCCGACATAACGCCCTGTTTCTTCACCATCTCGGAACGCGACAAAGCTTGGAATTCCGAAGATGTCCATTTCCTGGGCAATTTCAATGTGATCGTCGCGATCGACATAGTAAAATTCGAACGCGTCAAACGTCTGCTCGATTTCCGGCATGAACGGATCTAAAAAGCGACAATCCGGGCACCAGTTTGCTGAGAATAAAAAGACGGCCTTGCCTTGTTTTGCTGTATCGAATTCTTGTTTGGATTGTAATGTTTTCATGATGGTTTCCTCCTTTAATTTCCCTAGAAGTCATTGCCCTCATCATAGCATATTCAAATGTGACTGTGCGTTTTTGTGCTCGGTTTGCTATACTGCAACTAGAAAACACCTTGAAAGGACTTCACTATGGCAGATCAACCAATCAAACATCCGTTCGAACGCTTCGTCGGCTTCATCGGCATGACGAGTTGTTTACGTTACGGCTATTCCTTCATTGATTCCGAACGGAGCTTACCCGAAATCTTTTTATATTTAGTTGTCGGTTTCGCGGTCATCATTCTACTCGAAGCACTCGGAAAACGACTTGCTCGGAAATTACCTGTCGTGCGCATGCGTTACTTGATACCCCTCTATCTCGTTTATCTTTACATCTTCTTCACGAGTTTTTATTCGAGTTCATTCGGATTCTCTTTATGAAATGAAAAAAAGCTGATTCAAAAGGCATGTCCTTGTTTATCCACCATTCGGTCAAACAGACACATTCTTTAGAATCAGCTTTTTGTACTTAATATTCGATTTTCAAGTCACCATCTTGAATCCGACCGAGTCGAAGTAATAACCGATAGATGAGATAACTGATGATGCCAGGCGCAATAAAACATAATACGATGACGGCTACATAGTATTCCATTTCAAATCCCATCGTCTTCAACAACATCAATGGACCAACAAAACCACTCGTCCCCATGCCTGAGCCTTCTGGGTTGCTCTCAAGCATCAACAGAACAGTCGCGAATGGCGCTAGGATAGCACCTGCGATCGTAGGCGGAATGAGAATCCAAGGATTGCGGATGATGTTTCCGACTTGGAGCATCGATGTGCCGATACTTTGTGCGATGACGCCCCCGATTCCGTTATCACGATAACTGATGACACCAAAACCAATCATTTGAGCGGCACAGCCGATCGTCGCAGCACCCGCAGCAAGTCCATCCAATCCAAGCATGATTCCAAGTGCGGCACTTGAAATCGGCGCTGTCAATGCAAGTCCCATGACGGTAGCAATGAAGATACCCATGAACAACGGTTCGCGTTCCGTCCCCCAGCGAATTATTTCACCCAGATCGGTCATGCCTTTTCCAATCCATTTCCCGGCATAACGTCCAGCAACGAATCCAACTAGCAACGTGACGAACGGCGTCAACAGAATATCGAGTCGCGTCGTCTTTGACACGAGTTTTCCGATTTCTGTTGCAAGTAGCGTCGCAATGTAACTACCTGCCGGTCCGCCAGCTTCATATCCAAATGCTCCAACCGCAACTGCTGCAAATAAGATGAGTGGCGGTGCTTCAAGCGCAAACGCTACGGCGACACCGATCGCTGGTCCCGTCAGAGCAATCGCCTGCTCGCCTAATTGAATAAGAAACCTTGCTTCGATACCACGATCTACCAACCCTTCTCCGATTGTTTGAACAATCAAGCCCATGATCAGCGAACTGAATAAACCAAGCGCCATATAACTTAATACAGTGATGAAATATACTTTAGGGCTAAGTGAAATTCCCTTTTGCTTGAACATCTTGTCACGTCCTTTACTCAACATCGCGTATCATTATACCAAATCCACTTTCGATTCGACTAGGCTGTTTTTCCAACTGACAAGACAATCAACATCATTATGTTCTCACTACAATAAAATAGACGACGGATTATAAGTCCGCCGTCTATTTCATGAGGATGGTCCTCCCCGTTCGTTATTTACTTGACTTGCAATGTTGCAAGCGTCGTCGTATCAAGATTCGTGACGAGTTTTCGTAGCAATTCCTTCGCCGCATCATAATCATCTGTATGCATGATCGATGCGTGCGTATGGATATAACGTGCCGGTAAACCAACGACTGTTGTTGGAATACCATTGTTCGAGCGATGGATGACACCGCCGTCCGTTCCACCTGCACCGACGTAGTATTGATACGGAATCTTGTTCGATTCTGCCGTATCAAGGACATAATCCGTCATCTCTTTCGAAAGAATCATGACGCTGTCTTTAATACGGAGTAATGGTCCTTGTCCGAGTTGACCAAATTCCGTTTTGTCTCCTGACGCATCATTGGCAGGAGACGCATCGACGACGAACGCCACATCAGGATCGATAAGCGTCGTCGCTGTTTGGGCACCGCGCAATCCGACTTCTTCTTGAACCGTTGCACCAGAGAACAAAATGTTCGGATGATCCGCTGCTGTCGTCTCCTCCAACAATTCGATTGCCATTCCGACACCATAGCGGTTATCCCATGCTTTCGCCATGATTTTCTTCGGATTCGCCATCGGTGTGAACGGGAAAAATGGTACTGCCGGAATACCCGGACGTACACCAAACGATTCCGCTTCTTCTTTTGAATCCGCACCGATATCGATGAACATGTCTTTGATTGCCATTGGCTTATTGCGTACTTCTTCTGTTAATAAGTGTGGTGGAATCGACGCGATGACACCAGGGATGATACCGTTGTCTGTACAGATCGAGAACCGTTGGGCAAGCAATACTTGACTCCACCAACCACCGAGCGGTTGGATCCGTAACATCCCATTCTTCGTGATTTGCGTCACCATGAATGCCACTTCATCCATGTGTCCGGCAACCATGACTTTCGGTCCTGTCGCATCCCCTGTTCGCTTCCCGAAAATCGAACCCAGTCCATCTGTAACGATCTCATCCGTGACAGGTGTAATGCGTTCGCGAACGAACTGACGAACATCGTGTTCAAACCCTGGTGCCCCATTTAATTCCGTCAGTGTTCGAAATAACTCTCTCGTTTTTTCATTCATATGTATCGCCTCCTGTTACCCATTATACAAAAAATTGCTTCAATCACTTAACCTTTTGTTTCTCTCTGAACGAATTATTTGGTACAGTAGGAATAGAACCTGTAAGGAGGGGAATTTTAATGAAAAAACGCTATTGGATTATCGGATTGGCAGCAGCTGTCGTCGCCGCTTTCGCAGTGAAGAAGGCCGTTGACAATAAACAACTTTCTGCCGAAGAAGCGCTCGAAATCACGAAACGCACATTTTCAGCAAAAGGACGTGTCCAAGGTGCATGGATCTCTGCAACACCGGAGGCTTACGCATATGAGTCACGTGACTACCAAAGCTATAAAGGTGGCATCTCGGTCCTTGAAGGTGATGACGAAAAAACGTATCAATTCACAGTCGATGCCGAAACTGGCGCATTACTCGAATACGCTTAATCAGAAGACCGTGCTTCAATCGATGAAGTACGGTCTTTTTTTCACGTTCCTATAAAGGAGGTATGATTCATGTCCATTCTTGCTACTATCTTCGTTTTACTTGTTTCCTTAGAGCACTTTTATATCATGGCTCTTGAAATGTTCTTTTTATCCTCTAAGGCGGCACGACGTACATTCGGACTGACGGATGAAGCGGTCGCATCTAAGCAAATCCAGACGCTTTTTGCCAATCAAGGTCTCTACAATGGATTTTTAGCTGCTGGTCTTCTGTTTGGTCTGATCCGTGAAGATATTGCTGTCCAACTGTTCTTTTTAGCTTGTGTGATCATCGCCGCACTCTATGGCGCCTTGACGGCTAATCGTTCCATTTTACTTAAACAAGGATTACCCGCCATACTCGCTTTCATCTTTGTGTTGTTAGCATAAAAAAAGCCTCTACCCAAACGGGTAGAGGTTTTTTTGATTAGCGCGGGTTATCGTTGCGCTCATAAATCGGATTCATGTATTCCGAAGTAGAGTACAAACGTGGTACGACGATGTATAAGACGATCGCTGGTACAGCGATGATCAACAACATCAAGAGTACCGGTAACCAGTAAACGACTTTTTGATGAAGATTATCCGAGTTGCTGTCGATGTATTCTTTTACGCCATCAACTTTTGCAGCGTCGGCATTCGTCAACAATTTACCGCTATCGGCATTGAAGAAGTGAATTTCACGTTTGATTGTGATGAAGATGCCGTCACGAACTGTCTTGATGACAGCGATTCCGCCAATGACTTCTTCTCCTTTTCCGTTCGTGAACGTCTTCGGATCCTCGATTTTGACCGAACCTTTTTTATAATCGTAATGCGTCGTTGGTAATTCCTCATTTAATGCTTTTGTCATTTCTGAGGTATCAACCGCAGCAAGTACCGATTGACCGATACTTAACGCGAGAAAGAGCGCCGTTACGAAGGCTAAGCTTTTCTGCCACATCCCCAAATTCCCCCTTTACCTATAAGTACAAGTTCTTCAGTCAACAACATTGTACCAATTAATAAGAAAAAAGTGTGAAAGAAATACCAGGAAAATAAGAAAACTTTTTGTCTAAATTAATTTTGGTATGTTGCTTCCATCCGATAAATTGGTTGACCCATTGAAGAAAAGCGCTCTTCATACTCTGTCCGGACGTTATCCTCCGGTTCATTCGCATGTAGATCAAGCGACATCCAGTCAAAACGCATACCGTATGCCGACATCGTCATCAGACTCGATTCAAACAACTTTCGATTGTCAGTCTTGAAATGGATTTGTCCTTTCGCAGGTAAGATGTCTTCATACGTTGAGAGGAACGTTTTATACGTCAAACGACGTTTCGCATGGCGTGTCTTCGGCCAAGGATCCGAGAAGTTCAAATAAACGCGCGCTACTTCACCTTTTTCGAAGTAATCACGTAAATCTTTAGCATCGACCGTCAAGACGCGAACATTTGCTTGTGGAGCCTCTACTAATTTTTGAACGATCGTCACTGCTACGCTCTCAAAAAGTTCAATCGCGATGAAGTTGATCTCCGGATGTTGGTTTGCCATCCCTGTAATGAAGGCTCCTTTTCCTGACCCCACTTCGATGTAGATCGGATTATCATTTTTAAACTCTGTCGCCCAGTTTCCTTTCAGGGATGCTGGTTCTGCTATATAGATCGAGGATTGTTCCTTCATATAATCCTGTGCCCATGGTTTATGTCGTAAACGCACTATCGTTCATCCTTTCCAAACTTAAATTATCCGCAGATAAGTTTATCATGATTCGGGTAATTATATAAGAACTTCTTCAATCCCGATTGAAGAATGTTCAGCAGTTCGTCACTTGAGAAACAGTGAGCAATCTACTACACTAAAGGTACGTAAGAACTAAAAAGGAGGGCTATACCATGGAAGACTTCTTGATTGCTTGGGGCTCCCCCATCGTTCTCGTCATGGGCATCTGTGCCTTATTCGTCTGGGCGACTTTCGGAAAAGTCGACGTTGAATAAGCGCAATCTCTGTACCTTGTGTAATCGTACACAAGGTACTTTTTTTATTCTCTAAACGAATTTAGGTTGGATTTACCATGAAACAGATGTATACTTTTTTCGAAACAGATTATTTATTACAGCTATCGAACACCAAAAAACGTTGGTAAAAAGGAGAATTGTAATGAACGAAAATAAAAACAGTGATTCAAAAGAACTAGTACAGAAGAAAACAGGTGCAGACTTAGTCGTCGATTCACTCATCGAACAGGGTGTAGATTACATTTTTGGTATTCCTGGCGCCAAAATTGATTCCGTCTTCAATGTGTTACAGGATCGGGGACCTGAACTCATCGTTGCACGTCACGAACAAAATGCTGCATTCATGGCTCAAGCCATTGGTCGCTTGACAGACAAACCAGGCGTTGTACTTGTAACATCTGGCCCAGGCGCATCAAACTTAGCGACAGGTCTTGTGACAGCAAACTCTGAAGGTGACCCAGTTGTCGCAATCGCCGGAGCCGTTACACGAGCAGACCGCTTAAAACGAACACATCAGTCCATGGACAATCAGGCACTCTTTACACCGATTACGAACTTCAGTGCAGAAGTGCAAGATGCCGATAATATTCCAGAAGTACTGTCCAATGCTTTCCGAACAGCGGAAACAACATCTGGGGCTGCTTTCGTTAGTATCCCGCAAGACGTCGGATTGAGCGAAGCGAACGTCACGGCATTCCGTGCGGTTGAAGCACCGAAGCTCGGTGTTGCACCAGAAGCTTGGGTTGAAGAAACAGCTCGTTTGATCCAAGATGCGAAGCTACCTGTCTTGTTGCTCGGTATGCGTGCGAGTCAGCCGGACGTCGTACATGCGATTCGTTCCCTGCTCAAACACGTCTCGATTCCTGTCGTCCAGACGTTCCAAGCGGCCGGCACATTATCACGTGAGCTTGAATCGAATTTCTATGGACGCGTCGGACTATTCCGTAATCAACCGGGAGATGCACTGCTCGCAGAAGCGGATCTCGTCCTCTCGATCGGCTATGACCCAATTGGCTATGATCCGAAATTCTGGAACCAACCGACGCACGACCGGACGCTTGTCCATATTGATCAAATGCGTGCTGAAATTGACCACTTCTATCGCCCAGACCGCGAGCTTGTCGGTGATATGGCGAAAACGGTCGATGCAATCGCCGAGCGCCTGCAACCACTCACATTACCTGAAAGTTCAGCTCAATTCCTTGAAGGATTACATCAACGTCTTGTCGATCGCGATGTTCCTCCTGTCGCGGATTCTCCGTTGACGCACCCACTCTATTTCATGAAGACGTTACGTGAAAAAATTGCGGATGATGTCACGGTCACAGTCGACGTTGGTTCTCACTATATTTGGATGGCACGTCATTTCCGTTCGTACGAACCACGTCACCTTCTCTTTAGTAATGGGATGCAAACGCTTGGTGTCGCGCTTCCTTGGGCAATCGCAGCAACACTCGTACGTCCTGGTAAGAAGGCCGTCTCGATTTCAGGTGATGGTGGATTCCTCTTCTCGGCGATGGAACTTGAGACAGCTGTTCGTTTGAACTCACCACTTGTCCACTTCGTATGGCGTGATAGCGGATTCGACATGGTCGCGTTCCAACAAGAGATGAAATACAAACGGAAATCCGGTACGTCATTTGGTGACGTCGATCTCGTCAAATATGCTGAGAGTTTCGGAGCAAAAGGATTACGCGTCAATCATCCATCTGAACTAGCCGCAATCATGGATGAAGCACTCGCGACAGAAGGACCAGTCATCGTCGATGTTCCGATTGATTATCGCGACAACATCGCGCTCGGAGAACAAGTTCATCTCGATCAATTGAACTGAGGAGGATTCACATGACACACGATAAAACGCTCGTCCAGATTTCAACGATGATGGCACTACTCGACGGAGTATTCGAGAGTGAAGTCACATACGCGTCCGTTCTTGATCAACGGAATTTTGGTATTGGAACGTTCGACCACTTGGATGGTGAGATGATTGGTTTTGATGGTCAGTTCTACCAGCTCCGTTCAGACGGTAGCGCTCGGCCACTTCAGCCTGAGACGACAACGCCGTTTGCGACATTGACCCGTTTCGTGCCAGAGCAAGCGCTCTCCGTGACAGAAGAGATGTCAAAATCGGAATTCGAACACTGGTTGAATGAACAACTACCGACGATCAATAGTTTTTATGCCGTTCGAATTGATGGAACGTTCACAGAGGTGCAGACACGTACCGTCGCACGTCAAGAGAAACCGTTCGTTCCAATCACGGAAGCTGTCGCCTCTCAAAGCGCGCGTACTTTCGAACAAACGGAAGGAACACTCGCCGGTTACTACACACCACGGTTCGGTCACGGTATCGCCGTCGCTGGATATCATCTTCATTTCATCGATGCTGAACGCGCGGGCGGAGGCCATGTCTTTGACTACACGGTCAAGAACGTCACCGTCACATTCGAAGAAAAACCGCAGCTTGATTTACGTTTACCAACGACTGAAGCGTATCGGTCGGCGGATCTTGAAAGTCATGATATTGAAAAAGAGATTAAAATCGCAGAAGGTTAATCAAAAAAGCGTGTCGTTCCTTTTCGGAATGACACGCTTTTTAGTCGTTCGAGTATTCAAGTAACTGTTCTAGAAAATGATAGCTGTCCTCGACATCCGGATGACGCATATCTTCATACCAATACAAGGATAATACAGCTTGCGCTACGACATACCAATGCATTCGTTGTTTCAGATCATTCGTCAACGGATGACCATAATGCTCAAACCATTCGGGCCAAGCCGCTTCATCGACATAACTGTATAACATCATCCCGAGGTCATACGCACGGTCGGCAATGATCGCATCATCCCAGTCGTTCAGGTAGAGTTGACCGTCCGCTCCCGTCAACCAATTATTATGATTTAGATCTGAATGACAGACGACTTGTTCATCCGTTCTTACTTGCTCCAGATTTCGTTCGAGATAATCCATCGCAAGTTCTACCAGTTCTGGATTCTCTAAGTCTTCTGGTTGAAAATATAAGTGACATTGGCGCAATAACTCATCAGGCTCGATCGGACGTTGGTCAAGCTGTTGTAGCATGAACAGCAATTCCTTCGAATCATGGATTTTCCCAAGCAAACGCGCCACTTCCGGACGTTCCATCATTTCCGGCTCCAACTCGTCGCCTTCAATGAATTGTTGCGCACTGATGACATCCCCGCTATAGATTCGTTTCGTCCATAATAATTTCGGGACGATTCCGTCCGCGGATAAAATCGCCAAGAACGGCGATGAATTTCGTTTTAAGAACAATTTTGATTGTCCGGTTGAAGCGATGTACGCTTCTCCTGTGATTCCACCTGCTGGCGTAAGGGTCCAGCCTTCGCCAAGCGCATCTAAAATATCTATTTCCATTATAATCCGCTCAACTTTTTTAGTAGATTTGCCTAAGGCACAATGCTTATCTTAACACGTCGCAATCGTCGTTGACAACGGAAGGACTTGAATCCTATCGACACCTTTCAGAAGCGGGTCGACCGAGGCATCATCCCCTTGGACATGTACATTCCAGCGCGAGTGATCGAGTGAGACTTCCACGATTTCGTGCGTCGTATTGTAGACAACGAGCGTGCGTTGCCACGCATCGTACGAATGGATCGCTTCGACTTCGTAGGCGATGACACCCGGACGTAAGTTGATGAAACGAAGCAGTTCTCGAACCTGATTCGCCCGGTGTAGACGGAATCCGCCATGCATTCTGCGAATTTGTAAAATCGTCTTGATATACGTAACGAGTGAGAGATGATCATCCCGGCGTTCCCAGTCCATTCGGTTGATTTCGTCCGATGCATTATAACTGTTTTCGACACCTTGTTTCGTACGCAAGAACTCTTGACCCGCATGCAGAAACGGAATGCCTTGCGCAAGCAAAGCGATCGTTTGAGCTAATCGACTCATCCGTAATAACTGAAGTTCGTCCGCTTCCGGACATGAGATCTTCAATTTGTCGTACAGCGTATGGTTATCGTGCGCCTCGACATAGTTGATCGAATACGTCGGTTCCGGAAAACGTCCATACGTTTGGTTATCGATATGAACACTACCCGCAATCCCGTTTCGGACCTCTCCTTCTTTCCATCCGTCTCCGGCAACGAATCCTCGATTGTATGCACTGAACGTCGATCCTTTCAAGGCATCACGGAACACGTCATTAAAATGAGCGATTCGCGGCATTTGCGCAGCCGAGGCGCTCATCGCTTTGAATCGTTCCGGCAATGCCGTCGCAAGATCCCAGCCCTCTCCATACACAAGAATCGTAGGATCAATCGCATCGAGTGCTGCACGTACTTCATTCATCGTCTCAATGTCATGAATGCCCATTAAATCAAATCGAAACGCATCAATGCGGTAGACACGAGCAAAGTACGTCAAGCAATCAACGATGAGTCGACGCATCATGAATCGCTCGGATGCGGTATCGTTTCCAACACCCGTTCCGTTTGAGAGCGTGCCGTCTACTTCGTAACGGAAATAATAACCCGGAACGAGCTGTTCAAGAGAGGAACGCTCCCGAACAAAAACGTGGTTCATGACGACATCGAACGTAACACGAATCCCTGCTTCATGGAGTCGCTCCACCATATCCGCGTATTCTCGGACGCGAACGAGCGGTGCGACCGAACTCGCGTAGCTCCCAGCTAATCCGAACCAAAGCATCGGATCGTATCCCCAGTTATATGGCGACCTTGTTCGTTCATCGGTCGTTTCGAAGAAGTGGACCGGTAACAGCTGCAGATGCGTAATCCCGAGATCAAGAAGATAATCAAGACCTGTCGCATGTCCACGAGAAGAAACTGTTCCACGTTCCGCCACCCCTGCATATTGTCCCGGATGACTTGAACCAGCGGAACGATCAATCGTAAAATCGCGAATATTTGCTTCATAGATGACAGCGTCCGACGGTTTGACGAACAGAGGACGCGCGACTCGCTTTGGAAACCACTCGGAAATCGTCTGTTCAACGTCGGCGATGACACCGTAACGACCGTTCTCCGATATCGCATGAGCGTATGGATCGACGACTTCATGTGTGCCAACGTACGTCGTCACTTCATAGCGGTACCATCGTTCTGCTGATTCTTGCCCAAGTCGAAGGTGATAGGTACCTTGCTCTTGTCGCTCCATCTTGTGTCTTCCGAGTACCTTTTCATCTTGATCGTATACGATACACACGATTTGCTCTGCGACAGGCGACCAGACAGCAAAATGATACGTATCGTCTTCTTCCCAGACACCGAGCTTCTCTTCGTAACGGTACTTTCGCTCGAACGCTTCCGTCCGAACTAATCGATCAGGAACGACACGGATTGACCTGCCTGCTCCGAACACCTCATAGCGGCATTCTAACTCGACTGGTTCAAGAACCGTTAACTCATAAATCACGAACTGTTCCTCTCGATGCGTTTCGGTCTGTTGAATTTCAAGCGGTTTCCCATCACATTCAAGCGACCAGTGGATTGACGGATTGCCTTCGACCTCGACTCGGATGCTTCGAAACGATGAGAACTCTGCCCGGATCACCGGTATTACCACCTCTTGGTTCGTCATGTCTTTCGCAACGACAATGCCGTCGCTTCCTCCCCTACTCTTGAATTCGTGACTGCCCTTCACTTAGAATTGCCATTTGAAACGGGATCGATACGGTCTCTTTTAGGATTTTTTCACACACCCGCATCTGAAACGCTTTTGTATGCGGCGCACTTGCATTCATTCGTTGCAGCCAGTTTGGAAACTCGACTTTATTGACGTAAGTCGTCGTCGTCTCTTTTGGAATCTGATCAAAATAACCTGAAGGTGCTAAAATGACTCGTTCGATCGGCAAGACATAATCTCGCCCAAGTACGACTCGTAGAATATCTTCCGTCCGCTTTAAACCGATGTTCGGATTCAAAATTTGTTTTGTGGATGCCTTGAACGGTTGTTCCCGCCACAACTTATCTCGCCGGATATGATAGATACTTTCGTCACCGTCAAGCCATTCCATGATATAAATCGCGGATGGACCGACGACGAACGGACTCAATTCGACTTCCCCGACTTGATATTGAATGACGGCGCGATAAAACATCGCATACTGTTCATTCAAGAGGTGTAACATCTGATAAAAGTCTAAATGACGTTTTAACGGAATCCGCCAAATGTCCTCTTCGCCCGCTCCACCAGTGACGTTTAATAATTTTTGTAACTCGAGACGTTTTTTGTACCATTTATCAAACGCTCTTCGAGATAATTGTTTACCCGGAAGTTGAATGACTTCGCTTTTTTTCATCACTTGCCACCACTTCTTCGGACGGATGAGCGTTTCCCCGGGAAATAATTCTCCAGCCTCCCATCTACGATAGACATGAGCGTAATCAAGCGCCTGATGTTCACCGAACCGTTTTGTCATCTCAAGCGGATTTTTTTCAAATCGACTATCTAAGTCATATAGTTTCATCAAGATTGCGATGGGGATCACCTCATTCCTCTTTACCTAGATGAATCCGGTAAACCGGTTCATATCGCGGCGAAACGCCTGGTCGTACTTCAAACAGAATAAGTTCACGAACAGTCCATTCCACCGGTTGTATCGGATTCGTCGTCCATTCTTCCGCCTCCGTGCGCCACTTCTTCGCGATCGTGACATGCGGAACGAATGGTTTAGTCGCACTTGGATCAATCAGACGCACTAATCGAAACAATTCCTCTGCTTCTGTTCCGAATCCGACGACACGTGGTCGCTCGCTTTGTCCAAAGGTAATTAGACGATCTAATCGAAGTACGAAAGGTTCGATCGTGCGCGCAATCTCCTGCAGTTGCTGTTTCCACGATCGTTGTTCTTCTTCCTCCAGCGGGCCAAAAAAACGAAGCGTCAAATGGTACTCTTCTAACGTATAGACATTTCGAAAGTAATCAGATAGAGATAAACGATTAGCGATATTTGCTAAATCTTCAGAAGGAATCGGTAAGGCAACGAAAAAGTGTCGTTCCTGTCTCATCGTATCTTCACTCCTTCATTCGACCACTGACACTGTACAGGACGGCACCAAGAATACTGCTAATTGTATATACCCAAAAGACGGTATAGATTGTACTTTGGTCTAGCACAAACCCACTCATCAAGTTAAACAGCGCTGTCGCTAGCCCTGTCGTCGTTGCCATATATGTACTGACAGCTGTTGCGACCATCGTCTCTGGAACGAGTGACCGAACATAGTCTAATGCAACAGGGATCAACAATCCGACGATCATTCCTTGCATCGCAGACAATACCCAAAGCATGACGATCGGAAGCTCTAATGCGATCATCGCCGTACGAGCAGCTGACAGCAAGGAAATGAAGACAAGAACTGGAATCGCTCCGAATCGTAACAATAGACGCGAAGCGATGCGCATGAACGGGATTTCGCACAGAACGGCGACGAAGAACAAGGTCCCGACGAGCGCGGTTGTCTCTCCACGAATCGTGACGTAGCTGCCAAAGTAATAGTTATTGGCGAAGATCGGTCCGAAGATCAAACTCCCTCCCGCTAAGAATAACAAGAAGCGTCGATTCGAAAAGAGTTGTTTCAACGGTACCTGTTGTTGATGTGAAATGTGTACGTTCCCCGTTTCTTCAATACCGATCAACACAAGAAAACCAAGAACCCACGCTGCACCGGTCGCATAAAAAATCAGACCAAGTCCGCCCTCCTCAGTGATTTGTCCAAGGATGAAGACGGCTAAAGCAAAACCAGCTGATCCAAAAAGACGCAAGGCGCCATAATCTACCTTACGTTTTCGTGTATATTCGATCGCTAATGTATCAACGAGTGGAATATGCGCGCACTGGAATAATGCCCAGACACATGAAATCAACAGTAAAAGTAGATAAGCGGACGTCAGTAAGTAACTTAATGTAAATACTCCAGCGGCGAGCATGGCAACGAGTAAGAGACGTTTCGGCTTTCCGAGTCGATCTGCCGCGATGCCCCAAACGGGCTGTAAGAAAATAGAGAGAATCGGTCCGATCGCAACGATTGTACCAATCTCTGAAGCGGACAGACCGAACGCATCGCTTGAGAAATAAAGCGCAAGATACGGAATGAGTGCACCTTGTCCAAAGAAAATAAAGAAATATAACGCTTGGAAATGATAAGTTTGACGATTTTTCACACGGAACTTCCTTTCAAGAAGCAATCCCCCCATCTTCACGATGCGGGGGATCATCAGTCATTATTTTGCGAGTTCATAAATTGCTTCTGCATAAATCGCGACAGCAAGCAAGAGTTCTTCAAAATCAACATATTCATCGACTTGGTGGGCAACTTCAGGACCACCTGGGAAGACTGGTCCAAATGCAACCCCTGCCGTCAACGAACGTGCATATGTACCACCACCGATAGCAATCAGATCAGCTGGTTGGTTCGTATGACGTTCATACACGGCACTCAGTGTCTGAATCAATTCATGATCCGGATCGACATGGTGTGGTGTCATATGTGTTCGAGTCTGTAACTCGAAGCCATATCCCGCTGCCGCTTCCTTGATGATTTGCAAGCGTTCCGTGAAGTCTGCTGAATAAGGATAACGGATGTTGATCGACGCTGTTCCTTGCTCTTCTGCATACCGGAATACACCACCGTTGATCGTTAAGTCACCTGTCTCGTCTGAAGCAGCGACACCAATCGCTACACCGCGAGAATCACGGAACATGTGCGTGACAAGCTGAATATAACGACGACCGTTATAATCCAAGTGAAGCGTATTGAGAAAACGTGCTAAATGTAAGGCAGCATTTTTACCGTTATCCGGCTCCATCGCATGGGCTGCGACACCGTTCACATCAAGAACAAGACCTTCCGTTTCTTGCTTGACCGTCCCAGACAAGCCTTGTTCTTCAAGATACGTATGGAAATCCGTTTCAAGCGTCCCCAATTCGACGACACGAAGAAGTGCTTGGGCATGACCCGGAACCATGTTCGGACGTTCGCCGCCTTCAAAACGAACGAGATGGTAGCCTGTATCAGATGCTTGCGCTGGTTTCCCTTGAATCAATAACCCATCATACAGTCCTTTTTCCGCATTGATGATCGGGAAGTCGGCATCTGGTGCAAAGCCGAGAGTCGGCATTTCTTCATGTTTGAAGTAATGATTCACACAACGCCATTCACTCTCTTCATCTCCTCCAGCAATCAAACGAATACGTTTTGAGAGCGGTAATCCGAGTTCTTTGACGATCTTCAAGGCATAATAAGCTGCCATCGTCGGTCCTTTATCATCGATTGCACCGCGCGCATACAGTTTCCCATCGACAAGCGTTGGGTTAAATGGACCGTATGTCCAGTGATCGCCACCAGCTGGTACGACGTCTAAGTGACAAAGAATACCGAGTAACTTTTCCCCTTGACCATATTCCAAATGTCCGGCGTATCCATCAACATTTTTTGTCTTGAATCCATCTCGTTCCCCTGTCGCGAGCATCCAATCAAGGGCTCGTTTGACTTCTTGACCAAACGGTGCACCTTCTTCGATTGTTGATTCATCAAGTATACTCGGAATCCGCAGTAGTTCTTTTAAATCCTCTAATAAGTCCTCGCGACGCGCGAGTACTTCTTCTTTCCAATTCACCATCTGATTTCGCTCCTTCATTCTGGGTTGAATTCGTTTCCTATACACCTTTCTAGTATAGCGAATATTCGTTCAGATACGAACATCCAAATTCTGTTTTCTTTTTTATTTGTTTAAATAACGAACATTAAACGATATTAAAACTCCAATTATCGACTTTACAATCTGTTTGAATATGTTTTTTATGCAAACGTTCGGTTAAATCACTTGCAATTTAACATCAAAACGTTATACTAAAGGCGAAACAACTGGATATTGCATTGTCTTTTGTCACCCGAAGCTTTAGAACACTATTCTATCCATTGGGGGAGTGGTTATACCAATGAAAGATTCTACAGACCGTATGTTGACCCGGATTAAATCGATTTATCTCTACATCCAAGAGAACGGAGCTACTACGACAGCAGAGTTGGTTGAAGAGTTTGGCATCACTTCAAGGACCGTTCAGCGGGATTTGAACGTGCTCGAATACAACAATCTCATTGTGAGCCCTCGACGCGGTACATGGACGTCGAGCAAGAAACAAAAGCAAGCGGGTTGATCCACTGTTTCACTATGTATATCTTTCGACGACGCGATTCTTCGCGTCTTTTTTTGTTATCTTTTTTAAAACGTGGGGTATAGCTATTGGGAGAAGGAGTTGAGAAGAATGAACATTTTAATCATTGGAGCAAACGGAACGACTGGACGCAAGATGGTCGAATTGATCGCTAAACAAGGTGATCATCAAGCAATCGCGGTCGTACGAGAAGAAAATCAAATCAACGATTTGATTGCACTCGGTGCATCTGAAGTCAGACTTGGGGATTTGACGAAGGATGTCAGTGGTGTCATCAGTAATGCGGACGTCGTCATCTTTGCAGCGGGTGCTGGTGGCGCATCAGACGAATTGACGCGCGCCGTCGATCAAGAAGGCGCAATTAAAGTCATCGATGCAGCAAAAGCCAACGGTATCGATCGTTTCCTGATGCTCAGTTCAATAGGTACCGAAGAACCAAAAGGTGAATTGAAAGTATATCTCGAATCTAAAGCAACAGCAGACGCACACCTCCAGGAAAGCGGACTCAATTATACGATCGTACGTCCTGGTCCACTCAGCTATGACGACCCTGCAGGCACTGTCGAAACGAAAGAGCATTTCGATTCATACGAAGATCGTAAAGTGTCGCGTGATGATATCGCAGCATTATTCGTTCATTTGATCGATCATCCGACACAATCTCGTGTATTCGAAGTACTCAGTGGTCCTTATCCAATCGCAGAAGCATTGCGTAATCAATAATCGAAACCCATAACAAAAGGCGATGGAATGTACGCTCATTCCACCGCCTTTTCGTTTTGCTTATTCAGGTTGCCAATCAAACAAAGACAGTTCCGCTGGCGTCAGTTCACGATAATCTCCGAGCGCAAGTGCCGGATCGAGTTCCAAGCGGCCAATCGAGCGCCGTTTCAAGAACGTGACCTCTTTCCCGAGCGCAAGCATCATCCGTTTGACTTGATGGAACTTCCCTTCCGTGATCGTCAATTCAAGCGTCGAGTCCGTTTCTGTCGTCGATAAGATGACAAGTTTTCCTGGTTTTGCTCGGTAGCCGTCTTCTAACGTGACGCCTGCCGCAACCGCTTCGATGTCTTCTTGCGTCAACACTCCTGTCACTTCTGCGTAATACGTTTTTTCGACGTGTTTCTTTGGAGACATTAAAGCGTGATTAAACGACCCATCATTCGTCAACAGCAATAGACCCTCTGTATCTTTATCGAGTCGTCCGACCGGGAACGGTTTGAAATACGTCACGTCTTCAAACAACAGATCAATGACGGTCTCATCTCGTTTATCTTCTGTTGCACTAATGACACCCGGTGGTTTATTCATCATCAAGTAGATGTATTTTTGATACGTAACCGGTTCCCCATACATCAGAACCTGTTGCGTCTCGACATCGACATGTTGTTTCGGATCACGCACGATCTCTCCATCGACTTGAATCGCCCCTGCCTTCAGCAGCAGCTTCACTTCTTTTCGGGAGCCTGCTCCCATGTTAGATAACAATTTATCTAGACGCATGACCTCGTCCTCGTTTCAATGAAATTTTACGTCCTAATACGACTTCTGCTAAGCCACTCCAAATCGAGAGTCCTGCAAAAATCACGATTCCGACTGCTGCACCTACGATCAGAATCAATAGAGACGCCCATGTCGTCTCTGGCAAGATGGATACCATTCCCCATTTGACGAGCGCGACACCCGCTCCCATCAAGGCACTGATGATCAAGATCAACGACGTCCGGCGTAAGACCGTACTGAATGGGAACTTCACCGTTTGTGTGATCCGGAAGAACATCAAACCGGTCGCAACGAGATAGCCGATGATCGTCGCATATCCAGCACCTGTTCCATCACCCGTCAAATGAATCAACGGTGCATTCAAAAGATACTTCGCAAGTAATCCAGCAAGTGTTGCGATGATCGTAAAGTACTGACGGTTAATCCCTTGAAGGACCGCTGCCGTGACTGAATAAAGGGCAAGGAACAAGGCACTTGGTGCATAACTCAACAGATAGACCCATGCTGCCTGATCTTTCGGGAACAGGACGTGGAACGTTTCTTCACTGAGGAGAATCATACCGACGACAGCTGGAATCGTAATAAAGAATACGAGTTGATAGATCTGTGAAATTTGAGCCCGTACCTTTCGCATATCCCCCTGCGTAAATGAGGCTGTCAATAGTGGCGTCGCAGACAAAGATAAGCCCGTTGCGACAGAGACCGGAATCAAGACGATCTTATGACTATCCGCAATCAGATAGGCCGTCGCATTTCCAGCAGCTTCGAGTGTATAACCGATACTTTGTAACGCGGCATTCATCGTGTTCTGATCGATGACTTGATAAAGCGGCGTTGAAACTCCAACCATGACGATCGGAATCGCATATGCTAACAACTCTTTATACAAATCCGTTAACGGGCGATCCGGCGAACGGACGGTTTGTGTAGCGCGTAGTTCCTGTAAACCACTGGCACGCTTGCGGAAGTAATAAACCAGCACGGCTATACTTCCAATTGCGCCAATAAAGGCGCTAAATGTTGCAATCGTCGCTGCCCATGCAACCCCAGAATCAAATAAATAGATGGCGATGCTGACTCCTGCAAGCAAGAAGATGATCCGAACGATTTGTTCTAGGATTTGCGAAATCGCAGTTGGACCCATCGATTGATATCCTTGGAAATATCCACGCGTCATACTCATCGGTGGAATCAAGAGTAACGCAAAACTAACCCCTCGAATCGTCATCGTGACGGCATCGACGTATGAGGCTGAATCGACGTCACCGCCCGGAATGGCCCGGTGCGCTAAATACGGTGCAAGGAAGAATAAGGCAAGAAAAGAAACAACCCCGGTCAAGGACATGATCTTTAGACCAGATCGATACAATCGTTCACTCGTATCATATTCTCCTAACGCATTGTATTTGGCGACGAATTTTGAGACGGCAACAGGAATCCCCGCTGTCGCGACACCAATCATGATCGTGTAATAGTTATAGGCATACGTATAAAACATGATACCTGTCGCACCGACCATGAACTGAAACGGAAAGAGATAAATCAAACCCAGTGCGCGGGAAATCAGTGACGCACCGGACAGGAGCATCGTTCCACGAACGAATCCTGCATTGCCGGAAGAAGTAGACTGCTTATTACTGACTGTGGACATGGTAACATCCCTCACGCTTTCTAATTTTTAAATCGACACTCTAATCGTGACTGTCTCATTATACAAGTTCTCTCGTACACAATTGCAAATCATTATACCGCTGTCTATCTTGAATTGAAAGAGACGGTTTGTTTACAGTCGCAACTTCTGCTAAAGTGAAACAAGCAGAATTCTATGAATGAGGTGACCTTATGTACGATGTAATCGTAATCGGAGGCGGACCGAGCGGTTTGATGGCGACGCTCGCCTCTTTACAAGCCGGAGCCCGGACGCTCCTGCTCGATAAAGGAAATAAATTAGGACGAAAGCTCGCAATCTCTGGCGGCGGACGGTGTAACGTCACGAACCGAAAGCCACTCGATGAGCTCGTCCAGTCGATTCCAGGAAACGGACGTTTCCTTTATAGCGCCTTTTCTCAATTTAATAATGAATCGATCATCGATTTGTTCGAAGGATTTGGTGTCGCACTCAAAGAAGAGGATAACGGTCGGATGTTCCCGGTCTCGGATAAGGCGGTAGACGTCGTTCGTGTATTGATCGATCAAATCCGTGCACATGGCGCCGAGATTCAAACAGACGCGCAAGTCGCTACGCTCGACTTCCATCCAGATGGTTCTTTTGCAGCTGTCATCTTAGAAAACGGCATGCGTCTTGAAGCAAAAAGTTGTATCGTAGCGGTCGGCGGACAATCTGTTCCGCACACGGGTTCGACGGGTGACGGCTATCCGTGGGCTGAAAAAGCGGGTCATACGATCACGGAACTTTTCCCAACGGAAGTCCCGATTTTGTTAGGTGATACGTTCATTCATGAAAAAACATTACAAGGACTGTCGTTGCGTGACGTTGCCTTAACGGTTCACGGTAAAAAGGACAAAGCAATCAAGACACATACGGGTGATCTACTGTTCACACACTTCGGTTTAAGTGGTCCGATCGCTTTACGGTGTAGCCAATATACGATCAAAGAGCGCAAACGATCGAAAGAGACGATCGTTCATCTATCGATCGATCTCTTCCCGGATGAGTCGCTTGGTGCATTAAAAGAACGCTTCCAGGCAGCACTTGCGGCAAATCCGAAGAAATCGGTTCGGAATGCCCTTCGTGGTTTTGTACCAGAACGATTGCTTGAACTCCTGTTCGCTCGAATCGGCTTTGGCGATGAAGTTTGTACACAAGTAAAGAAACAGGACTGGACGGACTTCCTGCAACAATTGAAACGATTCCCACTCAAAGCAATAGGAACGCTCGATTTCGATAAGGCCTTCGTCACGGGTGGCGGTGTCTCGATTAAAGAGATTGATCCCAAAACGATGATGTCGAAAAAGGCAGAGCGATTATTCTTCGCTGGCGAAATTCTTGATATCCATGGCTATACAGGTGGATACAATATCACAGCTGCGTTCGTGACGGGGCATTGTGCCGGTAGTCACGCTGCAGAGATGGCACGTGACACTGTCTCTTAATACAAAAAAGACCCGATTTGTCTCTGTTAATCAGAGAAACCGGGTCTTTTTTCTACATCAGTCAATCGGTGTGAACGATCGACTTGAGAATTTATCCGTGACGACTAAGGCGAACAATTCATTATCTTGTACAAAGATTCCTTTTGATCCATACACTTTCGGACTCGCTGTCTCCCCCGTAATCGTTTTCTCTTTCTGATCAATCGAATAAAGATAAAGTGCTTCTGAATCTAACGTATAGATCCGACCTTGCCGTTCTGCAAGACCAATCGGACGGAATCTGGATTCAAATGCTTTTTTCGCATCACTTCGCATTCCGCTCGCCGCTTCGATTTTCTCTCGTTTGATGATCGACAAGTACGGTGGTTTTTGCTTTTTCTTTAAGGCACGCTTCTTCTTTTCCGAAGCATCTGGATCAATCTTGATTTTGTCCTCTTTCATTGCAAAGTAAGTCAATTCAACACGACCAATCGAGCGAATTTGATTGATTGTATAGAATTCTTTTTTCTTCGCATCATATCCAAGACCATGGAAACTGTCTCGAATCGTCGTCCCTTGTACTTTTTCGCGTTTTTCTTCACTCCAGACGCCATCTTTTCGTTTAATCGTGACTAGAATTTGATTCGACGTCAATAAAGCGACTGTCTCTCCGTCAACGAGTGTCATCCCGTCAAGACCAGACAATAAGAGTTTCCCTTCTTCCAACTGAAACGTCGCATTGATACGTTCTCCAGTTCCACTGATTTCAAAGAAACGGTAGTCCTCTGTTACAACGAGGTACGAACCTATGGAATCATCATATAACATCTGTTGAACATTTTTAATTAACGGTTCTTCTGGATTCGGAATGGCTGAAGGCGTTTTCGGTGGCACCTGTTTGACAGCTGCCTGATGCTTCGATTGCGTCTCGATTTTCGCGAACGTTTCCTGAATACGTGACAACGTCTCTGGCTTCGAGAAGACGAGCAGTATACAAAGGATCAACCCCGAAACGACAGCAAAAATCGTTGTATAGACTATATAAGATCGTTTCATTGATGATAATCGCCTTTCTTTCTCGGTTTCTGATTCAGTGTAGCAGAAGGACGTTCAAAAAAAAAGCGGACTTGCGACGGAAATGAAGAAACCCCTTCCATTCGCATCAAGTGAATGAAAGGGGTTATGGCTTAGTTCGCCACGATATTGATCAATTTTTTCGGTACGACGATGACTTTCCGAACCGTCTTGTCGCCAATCCATTCTTGTGTCTTTTCATCAGCAAAGGCAAGTGCTTCGATTTCTTCTTTTGTCGCATCGATGTTGATTTCGATTTTCGAGCGAACTTTACCGTTCACTTGAATGACGAATTCCATCGTATCGCTGACAAGTTTTGATTCATCGAATGTTGGCCATGCCGCATACGTCAATGTCTCTTCAAAGCCAAGTTGTTCCCACAGTTCTTCACCAAGGTGCGGTGCGACCGGTGTTAACAATTGAATGAATCCACGAAGGAAGTGACGCGGGAGAACCGGCTGTTTATTCGCTTCGTTGACGAAGACCATGAGTTGCGAAATCCCGGTGTTGAACTGAATGTTCGCGAAGTCTTCCGTGACCTTCTTGACGGTCTGGTGGTATGTCCGTTCGAAGTCAGCATCGACTTCCGTGACGTCTTGAATGTCTGCTGTCCGTTCGAACAAGCGCCAAACGCGATCGAGGAAACGACGCGCTCCGTCAAGACCGTTCTCAGACCAGGCAACCGATGCATCGAGTGGTCCCATGAACATTTCGTATAAACGTAACGTATCAGCACCATGCGACTTGACGATTTCATCTGGGTTGATGACGTTACCGCGAGATTTTGACATTTTCTCGTTGTTCTCTCCAAGGATCATTCCTTGGTTGTATAACTTCTGGAATGGTTCTTTTGTTGGTACGACGCCTGCATCATACAAGACTTTATGCCAGAACCGTGCATACAACAAATGGAGAACAGCATGCTCTGCCCCACCGATATAAATATCGACTGGAAGCCAGTATTTTAATTTTTCTGGATCCGCAATCGCTTCTTCATTGTGTGGATCGATGAAACGAAGGTAGTACCAGCAACTTCCGCCCCATTGTGGCATCGTATTCGTCTCGCGACGGCCTTTCATTCCTGTTTCAGGATCTGTGTAATCCAACCAGTCTTCAGCAAGCGCAAGTGGTGATTCGCCCGTACCAGACGGTTTGATTTCTGGAATGATTGGAAGTTCAAGCGGTAATTCCTCTTGATTGAGTGTTTTCATTGAACCATCTTCCATATGAACGACTGGAATCGGCTCGCCCCAATACCGTTGACGACTGAACAACCAGTCTCGGAGTCGATACGTGATTTTTTTACGACCGACTTGGTTCGTTTCGAGTTCAGCGATCATCGTCTCGATTGCTTCTTGTTTCCCAAGTCCATCAAGCATATGCGAGTTGACGTGTTCGCCCTCTCCTGTGTAGGCTGCTTCGTCGACATTTCCACCCGCGACGACTTCAACGATCGGTAAGTCGAATTGTTTCGCGAATTCGTGGTCGCGCTCATCGTGTCCTGGAACAGCCATGATCGCACCTGTTCCGTAAGAAGCAAGGACGTAATCAGCGATCCAGATTGGAAGACGATCGCCTGAGATCGGATTGACCGCAAAAGCACCCGTGAAGACACCCGTTTTTTCCTTCGCTAAATCCGTTCGCTCGAGATCTGACTTCGTTTGGACTTGCGAAATGTACGCATCGACGGCTTCCTTGTGATCTGCTGTCGTGATGTCAGCTACGAATGGATGCTCCGGTGCAAGTACTAGATACGTCGCACCGAAGATCGTGTCCGGACGTGTCGTAAAGACCGTGACTTGTTTTTTATGTCCATCAATCGTGAAATCAATCTCAGCACCCTCAGATTTCCCGATCCAGTTGCGTTGCATCTCTTTGACAGAATCCGGCCAATCGAGATCATCCAGATCTTCAAGAAGGCGATCCGCATATTCCGTGATTTTCAAGACCCATTGACGCATCGGAACACGCACAACCGGATGATTTCCGCGTTCGGATAATCCGTCGATGACCTCTTCATTCGCAAGGACAGTTCCAAGTGCCGGGCACCAGTTGACTGCGACTTCGTCTACGAAGGCAAGTCCTTTTTCATACAACTTCGTAAAGATCCACTGCGTCCATTTGTAGTATTTTGGATCCGTTGTGTTGATTTCACGACCCCAGTCATACGAGAATCCAAGTTCTTTAAGCTGACGCTTGAACGTCTCGATGTTTTTCGCTGTGAATTCGCGTGGATCGTTTCCTGTATCGAGCGCGTATTGTTCTGCTGGTAATCCGAACGCATCCCATCCCATTGGGTGAAGGACATTGTATCCTTGCATCCGCTTCATCCGTGCGAGGATATCCGTTGCTGTGTAACCTTCCGGATGACCAACGTGGAGTCCAGCACCTGACGGATACGGGAACATATCAAGGGCATAGAACCCTTCTTTTTCTGGATCTTCTGTCGTGACGAAGGCGTTGTCTTGATCCCAACGCGCCTGCCATTTCGGTTCAATTTCGCGATGATTGTACGGCATGTCTTTTCCTCCTCTAATCTAAAAAAACCGGTCTTCCGCCCCTAAGAAAAGGGACGAAAGACCGGTTTGGCTTCCGCGGTACCACCCACGTTGTCTGTCTATGACAGACCGCTTGATTCACGGATAACGGTGTGAAAGACCGGATTCGCTACTACGACTTCACGAATCGTGCTCCCTGACGAGTTCACGGTTGTTACCGACTGGTTCGCACCTTCCACCAGCTCTCTTGACGGCACCTTTCCCCTACTACTTCAGTTCCATGCATTTGACTATCTTTTTCTAGTGTAATCTGTTTCTTCCTCAAGCGTCAACGCTTCCGTAAAATTTCCTCGATTTCTGCGTGTGATTGCGCGACATGATCCGCTTGCTCTAAGCGTTGCGTTGGCATCCGGTCATCAAGAAGCGCAATCACTTCCATGCCTGCTGCTTTCGCACCAATCATCCCGTTCGCAGCGTCTTCAATGACGAGACAGTTCTCGGGTGCGTGTCCAATCCGCTCTGCCGCAAGTCGAAAAATCGCGGGATCCGGTTTCGAACGGATGACTTCTTCTCCACTGACGTAGTGCGTGATCGGAAGCCCATAATGACGGATGACACGTTCGATTTTCTGAAGTGAACTCGAAGAAGCAATGCCGATATCGTAACCAAGAGTCGCCGCTTGTTCGATGACTTGTGTGACGCCTTTTTTTAATCCACACTCCTCCGGCTTTGCATAAATTTGAAACAAGCGATGTTCTTCCTCAAGCAACGCACTAGCTGTTTCTTTCAGCTGATGCTGGGCGACAAGTTCTTCCCACATTTCATCTCCTGTTTTTCCCATGAACGTCGCATACTGAACCGGATCAAGCGGAATCGATAACCTTTTGAACATCTGTTGATGCACTTCAAAGTAGCGAATCTCACTATCTAAGATAACCCCGTCCATATCAAAAATCAGACCGCGTTTTTTCACGATAACTCCCCCTTTATTGATCGATCCTGACTTCAGCATATCAAAAAAACGACTACACGATGTAGTCGTTTTCATACTCTCATTATCTATTTAACTAGTTGCCACCTGAATACCAGCTTGTCGATACGCCGGAAAATAATCGGAATCAGCATTTGATCCGTATCGTACGCAGAGCAAATCATATAGTGATGGCTGCAGGATGGATTTTCCTTGATGATACTCAAATAGTCGATATCCAGTGTAACGGCATTTACTCTCAAAAAGACTATCCCGTTCTTGATACCCGCCCCCAAGATGTTGTTCGACGAGTCCCCGTGCTTTTGCCTGAAGAATTGCTTCGTACTCAAGTCGCTGATTCGGGAACATCTTCGCTTCATCCCGCTTACAGCCGATCAAATGACCGTGGGCGTATTCTTTTCCAAGCAATACGAAGTATCCCCCAACCGCTTTTCCGTCGATTTCCGCCATCAGTAATAAGGGCTCACAAAGTGGGTTCGTCTCCATCAATTGCTCAAAATACGTCGCGGTAAAATAATAATGAGCCGAGGCATTCTTCCGGTCCATCGTTTCATGATACAACGCTAAAAAAACAGGTAGATCGTCCCGTGTTCCTGTTCTGACGGTTAAGGGTGAAGCAAGCGATTTACGAATCATGCTTCTCGTCTTCTTATGAAATGTCTGCATGATATCTTCAAGTGAAGGACGCAAATCAATACTCGTCGTATGACGGATGAAGGAAACTTTTGTCCAGTCCTGCATAAACCGTTCATTACCTGTTAATGGATTAAAGCGGATCATTTCCGAGACGATCGATTCTTGCTCCGCCCACCTCTCAAAGGATAAACGAGCCTGCTGGATCTCGGACGCAGTCAGTCGACCGATGATTTCCGGTCCGCCATAGCCGTACGGGGTAATGAGATCTGAATAAGGCGTATCAAAAATACGACGCTTCAAAAAAGGATAAAACAGTGTTCCTGCATGACCTTCATAAAGAAATAATACCGCTTGCTCAGACGGTCTAGCGTTGAGCGTGACGTATTGGTGACTATAGAAGATATCAAGAGGCTGTTTCTGTACGTGTGTCGTCCAAGTTGCGGCATCTGTGATGAATTGACACCTTTCCATCCGTGCACCTCCAGTCAAAAGAAGCAACGTTCATATGACCTTTCTTTTCAAGTTCTTGATTAGAAAGTACCCGTTTCTTTGCCGAAATATTCCATATTATTAAATGTTTGTTTTATAATTTTCGAACGAATGATGTAACAAAAGACAGCTGATCTATTGTCCGCTGTCTCACAAGATAAAGCTCATGATGTGGTTTTAGGAATAGCACGAAGGAAAACAACTCCTGCTAACAGGATCAATCCAATTAAGGTCAAGAAAACTGCTGACATACCTGATAAATCGTAGATCAAACCTCCAACTGTCGGACTGATCATCCGCCCTGCTGAAGCAGCGATATTAACGTATCCTTGGAATTCTCCTTCTTTTCCGATTGGCGCAAGTCGCGCCGCCATTGCAGGAACCGCTGGCCAGATGAACATCTCACCGATTGTCAGAATGATCATCGCCACGAGGAACATCTTGAAGCCGCCTGCAAACGGAACAATCAGATAAGAGAGAAGGAAGATGCCTGTCCCGGTCATCAGTTGGCGTTTCAAATCATCTCCAAACCAACGAAGAATTGGTGTTAATAAAGGTTGTGCGAACACGATAAGCGCTCCATTGATTGTCCAAAGAATCGAGTACTCGGAAATCGTGACACCGAGCGATTTCGTATGGACAGCAAAGGTCCCTTGCCATTGCACATAAACGAACCAAAGTAAGGCATAACCGATCGAAACGAGCAACATCGTCCGTGCGGATCCGCGCGAAAGTGGTGTGCGTGTCGTTTCGATCTCGTCATGTGCCGCATGCATCCGCGCTGGCGCCTGAATCCAGGACAAACCGACAAACAAAATGATGGCAAAGACGATATAGAGAACGAGATTGGCGATGAAGATGTACTGAATCGAAAAAGCAGCAATTTGACCACTAACAGCTGTCCCGAGGGCTACACCGACGTTTTGCGCGACATAGATCGCATTAAAGGCGCGGCGTCCGCCTTCCGGCCAGATGACGCCCGTCATTGCGTAGATCGTTGGGAAAACCATCCCACCGACGAATCCAATCAATCCAAGCATCGCGACGTATCCAATATACGTCTGATGAAATAGCAACAAGCCGACGGAAGACAGGACAAGTCCGATGACACTGATGACAAGCGTCTTCTTTCCGCCGAGTCGGTCAAACGCTTTTCCGCCTAAGTAGTTCCCAACGATTGCTAAGGCTGAGTTGACGAATAACGCCATTCCGGCTTTTGTCATCGACTCCCCTAAATATTCATGAATATATAATGTATTGAACGGCCATAAAAAAGAGGATCCCGTCGTATTGATGGCCATCGCAAGGACGAGGATCCAGACCGCTTTTGGTAATTTTGGCATACCTTTGGTCCTCCTATTTCATTCTCAACCTTGCCACTTTACGCAATCCCTCCCCCGCCTGTCAAGCCACTTCACTTTTCGTCAATGACTCAAAAGATGGTATAATGCAGGAGGAATCATACATACGATGATCATGTATAAAGAGAAAAACAGCCCATAGGAACAGGAGTCTATGCCATGTCACTTGCCCGTGTACTACCTTATACGAAACAATTACTGGAGTCCGTCATCGAACCTGGTGACTGCGTCGTCGATATGACTGCCGGAAATGGACATGATACGCAGTTCTTAGCAGAATGCGTCGGTCCAGAAGGTAGAGTCCTTGCGTTCGACGTCCAAGCTCAAGCCATCGAGGAATCGACACGACGTCTCGACGAAGCCGGAATGTTAGAACGCGTCGATCTTTATCACGAAAGTCACATCCATGTTGGTGCGCGTCTTTCGGACGAACGACGGCCTGTTCGTGCCGGCGTCTTCAATCTCGGATACTTGCCTGGAAGTGATAAATCGATCACGACGACAGGTGAAGAGACGCTTGAAGCACTCGACGCTCTCCTCCCGGTACTTGCACCTGGTGGTCTTGTCGTCCTTGTCGTCTATCACGGTCATCTTGAAGGAAAACGGGAACGCGATGCTGTCCTAGATTACGTCACAGCCCTTGATCAGCAAGGTTATGCCGTTCTTCAGTACCGCTTCTTGAATCAACAGAATCATCCACCGTTCATCATCGCGATCGAGAAAAAAGTGCGCTGACAGTAGAAATAAAGAAGTGATGGCTTCCGCTATGGAAACCATCACTTTTTTCATTCTTCGACTAATTTAAAAAACAACAATAATTTTTCCGCAAACCGTGTATTCAACCGTTCAAAGCTGAAATGCGGGAAACCGTGTAGACGTTGTAAGTAAATCTGATCGCCACCCATTTTCCGACATACTTCGAGTGTCAGTTTGACGTCTGCGAACTGATCGTCTGGTGCATAAAAACAAGCCAAGTTTACACGAGGCAGTTTTTTTCGTTCCTCGTCATGTACGACGATCTCTTCTTCGATTTCCCGGTACTGCGCATACGTCAGTTCACCGATGCGAACGGTATCTTCCGTACTTTGACCAAACGGCAACGTACCGAGTGGCGCATCGGGACGGAAACGATCAAACGCACTCGCGAAGACTTGTTTGACACCTCCGAGTTGTTTCGACGGATGCCAATCAAACAATGGTGAAACGAACGCAAGACTTGCGACTGGTAGTTCATATTCTTGCAACAGACGATTGACGACGAGTGCCCCCATGCTACAGGCGATGATATGAATCGGTAGCTTTCGTTTTCCTGCTTCGCGTAATGCTTCTTTTAACAGTTGACCGTGCTCTTCAAACGAAATGCGACGTGGTGCGTCGACGAGTAGCACTTCATACTCTCTTTCGAGTACTCGAATCAAAGCTTCACTCGGACGGGCACGCAGTTGTAACGGATAGACTAATACGATGATTCCTGTTGGTTGTTCAACCACAAACTCACCTCTTCACTTCATACTTCCTTTTCACGATACCTTATTTCAAACGCAAACGAAACCGTCCCGAGACGGATTTCACGAGGCAACATGGCGAAGACGAACGACTGATTCCGCTTGCCCAAACACTTCTTCCGTCATCTCACTAAGTTCTTCAAAACCAAATGAGGTCAGGAATTGACGCGCCTTATAGTTACGTGCTTCCACGTAGACTTCGAGTGGGACGGCTCCTTGTCGTTCGAGTTCACGAATCAGACGTCTTCCGATTCCGTTTTGCTGATATTCCGGCAAGACGTAAAGTCGAATGATTTCCCATGTTCCTTCGACATCAACAGCATGAATGAAACCGACGATTTCCTCGTCGATGATTCCGACATAAAAATACTCTCCCCGTGCTTCTTCCGCCGTCCGGATCGCACGAACGACTTCTTCTTGCGGATACGCCTCCTGCACGAAATGCGCTTTCGAACGTTCGGAATAGATTTCTTCATACGTATCCAACCAAGATGTGATAGCAATGTCATGAATACGTCCTGCATCAGCTGGAATAGCTTCGCGTATTTCCATAATCGGAACCCCCCTTTATACTCATACAAATCGACTCATGTACTTTTACCCTTTTCTAGAAAAAACATTCGTTTCCTGCAAAGTTCCGCGGAAACAAAAAAGCCCGAAAACCCACGTAGGATTTCCGGACTTTTTGATTATGCGAAACGTTTTGCTTGTTCTTCAAGAACTGCTGCTTTATCTGTTTGCTCCCATGGAAGCTCAACATCTGTACGACCGAAGTGACCGTATGCAGCTGTTTGACGATAGATCGGACGACGGAGATCAAGCATGTTGATGATTCCAGCCGGACGAAGATCGAAGTTTTCAGCAACCAATTCGACGAGTTGTGCTTCAGGAAGTTTTCCTGTGCCGAATGTATCAACTGCGATTGATACAGGGTGCGCGACACCGATTGCGTACGCAAGTTGAACTTCTGCTTTGTCTGCAAGACCTGCAGCAACGAGGTTCTTCGCGACGTAACGTGCTGCGTATGCAGCTGAACGGTCGACTTTTGTTGGATCTTTACCTGAGAATGCTCCACCGCCGTGGCGTGCGTATCCACCATACGTATCAACGATGATCTTACGACCAGTCAATCCAGCATCTCCTTGTGGTCCGCCAATGACGAAACGACCAGTTGGGTTGATGAAGAATTTCGTTGCTGCGTCGATGTATTCAGCCGGGATGACCGGTGTGATGACGTGTTCTTTCAAATCAGCTTGGATTTGCTCAAGCGTAACTTCTTCCGCATGTTGTGTCGAGATGACGATCGTATCGACACGAACCGGCTCGTTGTTCTCGTTGTATTCGACCGTGACTTGTGTTTTTCCGTCCGGACGAAGGTAGTCGAGTTGACCGTTTTTACGCACTTCTGCCAAACGGCGTGCGAGACGGTGCGAAAGCGAAATTGGAAGTGGCATGAGTTCTGGTGTTTCTTTCGTTGCGTAACCGAACATAAGACCTTGGTCTCCTGCACCGATTGCATCGATTTCTGCATCAGACATGCTACCTTCACGTGCTTCAAGCGCTTGGTCGACACCAAGAGCGATATCTGCTGATTGCTCATCGATCGATGTCAATACAGCACATGTATCCGCATCGAAACCGTATTTCGCGCGTGTGTAGCCGATTTCACGAATCGTTTCACGAACGACTTTTGGAATGTCGACGTAAGTGGATGTCGTGATCTCACCTGCAACGAGAACGAGACCTGTTGTAACAGAAGTTTCTGCCGCAACACGTGCGTTTGGATCCGCTGCAAGAATCGCATCGAGGATTGAATCCGAAATTTGGTCACAGATTTTATCTGGATGACCTTCAGTGACTGACTCCGACGTGAATAGTCGGCGATTAAGGTTTGTCATGTATGACCCTCCCAAAAAAGAATTTGACGGTGTACTCATTTCCCCTAGTTGAGTGGGACGGTAAAATGAAAAAAACCTTTCCAAGTCCAAAAAATGGTCAGGGAAAGGTTGTGCGTTCTTCCTTTACCCTCTTATCGTTCGAAGTGTTTACTTCGCTTCAGGAGAGCACCTTTTCCCTCATTAATATATGAATTAATGTAGGACGGTTGCCGGGTTTCTTCGGGCCTTGTTCCCTCCACCTGCTCAGAATAAGAGTATCCGTTACGAATTACATGATATAAAGTTGTACCTACTCTGTCAAGCAAGGTTTCAAATTCTAGTCGAAACTTTTTAAAAGAGATGTTAAACTATTAATGCTGAAAGCGTTTCCAGATAAATAGAAATCAGCACTAGAAAATGATTGCGCTCCCTTTAGTATGTCATATATAATGAATGTGTCATACTAAATGCAGTGAGCCAAAACCAACGTAGGGGAAAGGTGGGGTCAGGATGCCGATGACGGTCCTGAATATCGAAGAACTACTCAAGAAAGAGCATGTGTTCAAACAACTATCTGTTGCTGAACTTGTCGAACATGCGATTCGAAACGAAGAAGGTGTCCTTGCTGAGAACGGCGCACTATCTGTAGAAACGGGGAAATTTACAGGTCGTTCACCAAAAGATAAGTTCATCGTCCGTGATTCTTCCTGCGAGTCTCACATTGATTGGGGTCATGTTAACCAACCGATGGATGGAGACAAATTTGAACAATTGTTACAAAAGGTTCTTCGTTACATGAACGAAGCCGATCAGCTCTACTACACAGAAGCTGCTGCTGGGGCAGATACGCACTTCACCCTTCCGGTTCGTGTGCTCACACAATACGCTTGGCATAACCTGTTTGCCAAACAACTCTTTTTACGCGAGTATCCTGAAGTGGCTGCCTTCGAACCGTTCACGGTCGTCTACGCGCCACATTTCAAAGCAGATCCTACCGTTGACGGAACGAATTCCGAGACATTCATCGCCATGTCGTTTGAACACCGGATCGTCTTGATCGGCGGAACCGAATATGCGGGCGAAATCAAAAAATCGATTTTTTCCGTCATGAACTACCTCTTACCACAAGAAAATGTCCTTTCGATGCACTGTTCAGCAAACGTCGGACACGAAGGCGACGTCGCCTTGTTCTTCGGTCTATCCGGTACTGGTAAGACCACCCTGTCAGCAGACGATAGCCGTCAATTGATCGGTGACGATGAGCATGGTTGGTCGCATGATGGCGTCTTCAACATTGAAGGTGGATGTTATGCGAAGACGGTCAATCTGTCACGCGAAAAAGAACCGCAAATTTTTGATGCGATCCGTTTCGGAACTGTCCTTGAAAACGTCGTGCTCGATGAATCTCGTCATCCTGATTACGATGACACATCGTTGACAGAAAATACACGTGCTGCTTATCCGATCACAGCGATCGATAACATCGCTGTTCCATCACGGGCTGGTCATCCGAAGACGATTGTCTTCTTGACGGCTGATGCGTATGGCGTCTTGCCTCCGATCAGTAAATTGACGAAAGAACAAGCGATGTATCATTTCCTATCAGGTTATACATCAAAACTTGCTGGAACAGAGCGTGGTATCACGGAACCGGAAGCAACGTTCTCGACATGCTTCGGTTCACCATTTCTTCCACTGATACCTGAAAAGTATGCGACGATGCTCGGAGAACTGATTGATCGTCACGGTGTGACCGTTTATCTCGTCAACACAGGCTGGACAGGCGGTGCTTACGGGACAGGTAGTCGAATGAAGCTATCGTATACACGGACGATGGTCAACGCTGCCGTCAACGGAACACTTGCAGCGATTCCAACAGAAGAGCACCCAATCTTCGGACTTCATATGCCACTTGAAGTTCCTGGTGTTCCAAGTGAATTACTCAATCCGGTACGCGTCTGGTCAAATCCTGACGAATACAACACACAAGCGCGTTCGCTTGCTGAGAAATTCCAACATAATTTCCTTCGTTTCGAAAGTGCGACGGATGCGATCAAGTCAGCAGGTCCATGTCTATAAAAAAAAGAGCCTCAGGGCTCTTTTTTTTATAGAATGGCATCTGTCTCTTCTTGAAGATGCATCTCTTTTTGCATAAGCCACTCCTGACTTTCCGTAAGTAACGCATATGCTCGCGGAAGTGATACACCTAACCGTTGACTGAGCAATTCGAACTGTTCGAAATCACCGCGATCTGCGCTGATCGCAAGCACTAGACAATCCCGGAACGGATGGTCTTTTCCTTGGAGGACAATCTTCAAGGAATCCTCGATTGGCAATTGATCGATGATGTCGTCAATATCAACGGACAATAACGCATCGATATGCGATAACAAGCCGATCATATAGGCACTCTCTTGTTGCAGCGTCCTTGTTTCTGTTGCAAACAACTCACAGAGCTTTGCGCAATGTAAGGAAGAACGCAGCAACTCATTCGACCATTCATAAGGACTTGCGAGCTTCATTTCACGTAAGACAATCAACGAAATCCAGCTTTTAAGTTGAGCGAAGCCAAGTAGTGAGATCGCTTGACGAACGGAACTAACTGTATTGCGTAATCCCACTCCCGGAGAATTGATTAGTTGTAATACCTGGATGCTGATATACGGATTGGCTTCGATTTCATCAATGACTTCATCGTACTTCTCATCCGTATCAAGCCACTTCAGCATCTTTAACAACACCGGCAATTGTGGTGGAACAGCTTTCCCTTTCATCAGCATCGGTTTAGCATAAAAATAGCCTTGGAACCAGTCATACCCCATATCAAGACAACGTGTATGATCCTCGTGCGTCTCGACACGTTCAGCAAGCATCTTAATATGAGGATAATTACGTCGAACGATATGCAAAATGGCACTTTGCTCGCGAGGGGAAATTGCCTCGATGTCGATTTTAATTAAATCGATCAACGCAAACAATTCCGCTCCGTGCTGTCGAAGTAAATCTGTCACAAAATCATCAAGTGCTAATGTGAAGCCTGCTTCTTTCCAACTATGCAGAACCGACAACATTTCAGTATCAATATCAACTGTCTCTAAAATTTCAATGACGAATCGGTTAGGATCTAAATAATGAATCAGATCACTTTTCAACAAATCTGACGTAAAGTTGACGAAAAGTTTTTTTCCTTCCGCGACATGTTCCACCCCCATATGGACGAGTGTATTCGTCAATACATCCATCGTCGCTAAATCCCCATCAAAAATAGTCATTTGTTCAATCGAACGATACAATAATTCAAATGCATCAATTGATCCAACTCGATTAACGATGGGTTGACGTGCTAATAAGATATCCATCGTTCTCCTGCCCCCTCCATTGTCCTCAGATGGTTTCTATTATATCAAAGTTTACTTTTTAGGAGATTATTGTTTTTTACAATGTATCAATGGTCTGTTTTTTCAATCTCTATGCTTCATCTTCCAAAATACAAAAAGCAATACGACAAACGTCGTATTGCTTGAATCATGTATCATATCGGTTCCAAATGCCTGTCTCGAACCAAGTCAAAATATCACGCGTCACACGTAATTTTTCATGGATCGGGAACTGATGTGCATACGCATAAGTCTGAAGCAGGGTTTGGTCGGGATGACGTGCAGCATAAGCCGTCGCATGTCGTAAACGAACGTTCTCATCATACGCACCATGAATCAATAATACTTCACCTTGAGGAGCGACATGAAGCGGCGAGCGCACCTTATACGCCTCAGGTACGGTGTCTGGTGTCCCCCCCGTATAGCGACGCAACATCTTTTGCATCGTCTTCTGTTCCTCGTAGGTCCATGTCAACTCGGTCACGCCTGCCCACGACACCGTCCGCGAAACTGGACGATGATGAGCCAGGAGTAATGCCATTTGCCCCCCACGAGAAAATCCGAATGCATGAACATGCGAGACACGTTGTTGCAACCAATCGAAAGCACTGCATGCGTCTTCGACATCCCGATGTCCGAAATCTTCTTTTCCTGTTCCGCCTAAGTTTCCCCGATAGAAAGGTGCCATGACGAAAAAACCAGCCTGCGCGAACGCGAGCAGCCGTGTCGGTCGAACCATTCCGATAGATCGTGTGCCACCTCGCAAGTAGAGAATTCCCTGTCCGTTCGCGACTTGCGGAAGTACGATATAGGCACCGACGCGCTCCCCGTCTGTCGTCGTATAGAACATCCGAAACGTCCGAAACGGACCTTGCCGCGGAAGTTCAAACCAATCGGCGTTCGCTAAGTACACGGAGTGTCTCCGGAAGGACGCGGTCCTTCATCATGAAACTGTATTGTCGGTTCGTATCGAGACGATCAGGGAGTTCCTCGAACAGAAAAGCACCATCTGTTTCATCTACAGCCAAATGGGATGACAGCGATTCGATTTGCGCGAAGTAGATATTTTTAATGATCGTATCCCCTTTTCCGGCAACACGATATTGCCCGATGTACTTCAAGGAATCGATTTTTCCGCCTGTCTCTTCCATCACTTCACGACGTGCGGCTTCTTCTGCCGTTTCACCCGGTTCAACCTTCCCACCCGGAAATTCATATCCGCGTTGCTTATGATGGGTCAGCAACCATTTCCCTTCGTACACGGCAATGACCCACACATGTAGAGGGCGATCCGAGAACGGATGGTCCTCAAAACTTAACTCCACTTGATTTTGATAATAATCCAAGAATGTAATCACGTACGTGCACCTCATTTCTTCTTCTAACTTCACTTTACCTGTTTCACGGGTATTCTAAAAGTGAAAACGCTAGGATTGCCTATAAATCTGGAAAATGATTACTCGTCCTCATCTCGTGAACGTAAAAAAAACAGCCGATGTTCCACTAAGGAACAATCGACTGTCGTTTTGTATTACTTCAAACGTGCTTCGAGTTCTGCTTTTTCTGCTTCGAATCCTGGTTTTCCAAGAAGAGCGAACATATTTTTCTTGTACGCTTCGACGCCTGGCTGATCGAATGGATTTACTCCAAGGAGGTAACCACTCATCGCACATGCTTTTTCGAAGAAGTAGAACAGGAATCCGAGGTGATACGGTGTCATCTCTGGAAGTTCGACTGTCAGGTTCGGAACTTGTCCGTCCGTGTGCGCAAGCAATGTGCCTTCTGCTGCCTTATCGTTGACGAACTGAATCGACTGTCCTGCGAGGAAGTTCAATCCATCAAGGTCCTGAGCGTCTTCTTCAATCGTCAACGCGTGACGCGCTTGTCCGACTTTAATGACTGTCTCAAACAGATCACGACGACCTTCTTGGACATATTGTCCCATTGAATGAAGATCGGTCGAGAAATCAACTGCTGCTGGGAAGATCCCTTTGAAGTCTTTTCCTTCAGATTCGCCGTACAATTGCTTCCACCACTCTGATACGTAATGAAGTGCTGGTTCGTAGTTGACGAGTAGCTCGATCGTTTTCCCTTTCGCATACAATGCATTTCGAACGACTGCGTATTGGTACGCTTCGTTGTCAGCTAGGTTTTCGCTCGCGTAGCGCTCTTGTGCGTCACGTGCCCCTTGCATTAACTCTTCGATCGAAATTCCTGCTGCTGCGATCGGTAATAGACCAACTGGCGTTAACACAGAGAAACGTCCGCCGACATCATCTGGAATAACGAATGTTTCGTATCCTTCAGAATCTGCGAGTGTTTTTAATGCACCGCGGGCTTTGTCCGTTGTTGCGTAAATCCGGTGTTTCGCTTCTGCTTTACCGTACTTTTCTTCCATGAATGCTTTCAAGAGACGGAACGAGATTGCTGGTTCTGTCGTCGTACCTGATTTCGAGATAATGTTGACCGATACATCTTTTCCTTCAAGTACTTCAAATAAATCATGCAGATACGTTGATGAGATATTATGCCCTGCATAGATGATTTGTGGTGCTTTACGCTCATCTTTTGATAACAAGTTATGGAATGAGTGTCCAAGCATCTCGATTGCCGCACGTGCACCGAGATACGAACCGCCGATTCCGACGACTAGCAACACATCAGAATCCGACTTGATTTTTTCTGCAGACGCTTGGATACGTGCAAACTCCGCTTGATCGTAGTTCGTCGGAAGATCTACCCATCCTAAGAAATCACTTCCTGCACCTGTTCCTGCATGAATCGCATGGTGGAGCGTCTTTACGGTCTCCGTCATGTGATCTACTTCATGTTGACCTACGAATTGTAGGGCTTTCGAATAATCAAAACGTACTGTTGACATGCCATCGTCCTCCTTATTCATTCGCAACGAAATGCGACCTTCCTTTTCATTAAAACGCAAGAAGGAAGGTCGTTCAAGTCTTTTGTGAAAAGATTAGCAAATGTTACGAGTTGTTATAGGGCAGCTGTCACGATTTGACGAACATCCTCGTTTCCGAGTGATTTGAAGTTTCCGAAGTCGCCGCGAGTCATTGCTGACTTGACGATTGAATCGACTGTATCTTCTTTGATGTCGTAATCCGCAAGACGGTTTGGTGCGCCGAGTGATGTCCAGAAAGCACTAATCGCGTCGATTGTCGCATGTGCTGCTTCCATCTCTGATTTACCTTCCGTGTCGACGTTAAAGACGTTCTCACCGAGTGTGACGAAACGATGTGCGTTTGATTCGTCGAGTACGTGGCGCATCCAGTTCGGGAAGAGAATGGCGAGTCCACCTGCATGTGGGATGTCATGAACAGCCGAGACAGCATGTTCGATGTTGTGTGATGCCCAGTCGCCGCGTGCTCCCATTTGAAGAACACCGTTGAGCGCCATCGTACCAGCGAAGAGAATTGTTCCACGGAGTTCCACGTTTTCGAGATCGTTAACGAGTTTTGGTGCTGCTTCGACGACTGCTTTCATGACACCTTCTGTCATGCGTTCTTGAACCGGTGCATGTGCAGGATGGAAGTATTGTTCGAGACAGTGACTCATCATATCGACGATACCGTAGATCGTTTGATCTTTCGGTACGCTGACTGTGTATTTTGGATCAAGAATTGAGAATGTTGGGTACGTAAGCGGACTACCCCAACCATATTTCTCTTGTGTTTTCCAGTTCGTGATGACCGATCCTGAGTTCATCTCAGAACCTGTCGCTGCAAGCGTCAAGACTGTTCCGAATGGAATGACTGTTTTTGGTGTCGCTTTACCGATGACGAGATCCCATGCTTCGCCTTCATACGGGATACCTGCTGCGATCAATTTCGTGCAGTCGATGACAGAACCGCCACCAAGTGCAAGTAGTGCGTCAACGCCTGCTTCACGTGCAATTTTAATTCCACGTTCTGCAGTTTCGATGCGCGGGTTCGGTTCGACACCGTCGCATTCGACGTACTCGATTCCTGCCGCATTGAGTTCACGTGTGACATCATCATAGACGCCGTTACGTTTAATACTTCCGCCGCCAAAGACAAGCATGACTTTCTTCGCACCAAGTGACTCGAGTTGTGGTTTCAGTTGGCTGACTTGACCGTCACCAAAAATAAGTCTTGTTGGATTGCGATATTCAAAGTTTTCCATCTGTGTTGCCTCCTCAATAAGTAATGAACACCTTACATTATCCACACATTCCCCTTTCGCATCTAATTTAATGCTTATTGTATGTAAAAATTGCGCAAAAAAAGAGAACCGACCGATGTCGATTCTCTCATGTGGCTTATTTTTGGAAGTTTGATTTTTCAATCCATTCTTCCAATTTACCTTTAAGAACGTTGAATCCAGGTGCTTCTTCTTGTTTGAAAGCAGGACCTGCATCGCGACGTCCAGCGTTTTTGCGTGGACCTTTCGCGCGTGCTTCACGTTTTGGAGCTTCCTGAGTTGCTTTGATCGAAAGCTTCATTTTTTTGTTAGCTTCGTCGATGTCGAGAACTTTAACAGTTACTTCATCGCCAACTTTTACGTAATCGTTGATGTCTTTTACGTAATCGTGTGAGATTTCTGAAATGTGGACGAGACCTTGTGTTTGCTCGTCAAGTGCTACGAAAGCACCGAAGTTTTGAATACCAGTTACTTTACCAGTAACGACTTGGTCTTTTTCAAAGTTTGCCATAATGTATACACTCCCTAACTAAATTCATCAACTTATAATAACACACTTTTCTTGTATCGTAAAAAATATTTTTGGAATTTGTTTATTTTTTATTTCACAAGGGAACATTTTAGTAGCAAGACTTCAAGTATTCCCCCTGATTCTGCCGAACTTTCCGAGTTCGGCCCTTTTTTATTTTTTTTGTAGACGACAATTTTAGTGACAAGCATTATAATTACTAAAAACTACAATTGTGTTCTGGACGGTGAATTGATTGATAAAATTAATAGAAGCTGATACTTTTTTGGAAATAGTTGAATTAGGAATGACTGTCCCTTTAAAAATATCGGGGTCTGATCATCAAGTTTATTATTTAAAAGCACTCCAAAGTGAAGAAGGTCATATTTCATCGGCCAATGAGTGGATTTGTTATCATCTTTTAAAACAATTCACTAATATTGCAGTCCCAGATATGGTATTAATGTCTGTATCAAATGAGTTTATAGAGAAATATAGAAATGAACTCCCCACCCATAATAATGATGAGACTATAAAGCCTGGGGTTCACATTGCTTTTAAAGAAGTACCCAAGCCTATTCATTTTGTTGATAGTCCTCTAGACACTATCAACAATCCTGAAGTAGCTGCTTCAATCTTGTTATTTGATCATTTAATTCAAAATGAAGATCGCGGAGACAATGAAGGCAATATTTTATACTCTATGGCGGATAATCAAATTTATGCTATTGATCATGGCGGTAGCTTCTGTTCCACATCAGTAGATCGTGTAATTAATAACTGGATTCCTTATCCGAGCAACTTTCAAATTATGAATCTAAATGATCAAGTTTATGCAAAGTTATTAAAACTTATAAATAATTCAAGTCAATTTGATTTATTCCAATCTAGATTTAGTAAAATTACGACTTCTGATTTGAATGAAATTATTAATTCCATACCTTCTGAATGGAGAGTGCCTAGAGCTTATTCTCAAAATATTTTAAGTTTCTTAACTGATAGATTAAAGAATTTAGACACTATAGTTAACACATTGAAAGTTAAGATTAATATATAAATGACAAAATTACTCTATTTCCTAACAAGGAGGATACAATGAAGACTGGTTTTATATCTATTTTGAGATACATGCCTAGTAGTTTAAGAGAAGAATTTATAAATATAGGTTTAGTTCTTCATTCTCCAAAAGATAAATACATTTCTATAAAAACGCTAGAGTCGATTAAACGTATTACATCTTTTGATGACGAAATTAACGGACACATGTTAAAAAAAGTGATAAATAACATAGCACTAAATTTTAAAAACCATGAACAATATGATTTATTTGATTTAGAAGAACTATCTGACTGCGATTTTCTTTCTAAAAAAACTAAACGATTTGTAAATACTATTCGATTTTCTCCGATAAAAAAAGTTTCTTTAGACGATCAGCCTCTAGAAAAACATTTAGATCAACTTTTCAAATTGTATGTTCATTACGAAGTAAAGAAGTTAGAAAGATTATCTGAAAAAGAGATTATAAATAATTTAAAAAAATACTTTGATCAAAATAATCTGCACTTTTCTACGAAAAAAGATAACACATTAGTTAAAAATAGCGAAGTAAAATTTGATATATCAGTACCTAAAAACAATTTATTTATTAAATCTCTAGATGTAAGTAGTTCACACGGCCCTAAGGTAATTAAGGAATGGATGAGCAATTTTCAGTACACTATAGATTTAAACAAAGACTTCAATGTAGAAGCATTAATATTTTTAGACTCAGACAATAATAAAAATAGTCAATTTATTAGGAATGTCGCAAGCACGTTAAGAAAAAATGTAGACAATTTACAAATACATTTTATTGAAAATGAAAAAGATATTAATACTATAAGTGAACAAGTAGCAATAAAAATATCTGAGGAAACAAATTAAATATTTTATAGAATCTTAAAAAAAGTAGGCATAATTATAATGCCTACTTTTTTGTGTACACTTATAAATCGTCGAATCCATTCGCATCCGTTACTTTCGCATATGAACGTGATTTTTGTTCGAAGAAGTCCGATTTCGTCGCGTTCATCGAATCATCTGAATATGCACGAATCCACGGCATGACGTCTTCGTCGTGTCCTTCGTAGAGATCCGACAAACCGATAACGCGAAGACGTTTATTTGCGAGATATTTGACGTAGTCACGCATTTCACTAACATCAAGACCATCTAGATCACGCAAGACATATTCGCTCCACTCGATTTCAAGATCCACGGCACGCTTGAACGTGTCGTAGACGAATTGTGTGAATGAGCCATCTGCATCGATTTCCGGATGCTCTGACAGAACAGCGCGTAACAATTGACTGATAAAGTACGAGTGTTGCAATTCATCACGTTGAATATAGCTGATCATCGTCGATGTTCCGACCATCTTCTGATGGCGCGCTAGGTTATAGAAGAAAGCAAAGCCAGAATAGAAGTTGATCCCTTCAAGAACGATTGAAGCAACGAGTGATTTCGCGAAGTTCTCTGGCGTCCGGTCATTTTGGAAATCTTCGTATAAATCAAGAATGAATGCATTACGCTTCATGACCATGTCATCGTCTTTTGCGATATCGAAAATCCGGTTTTGTTCAGCCAATGGAACTAAGCTGGATAAGACGTAGCTATACGATTGATTATGAACGACTTCCTGTTGCGCGATGATAGCGAGAATTGCATGAACGGATGAGTCTGATGTGAACATCGCTGATTCCAAGATGTAGCGTGTCTGAACCGAGTCAAGGATCGAGAGTAGCCCAATGATTCGTTTGAATGCATCTTGTTCTCGTTCGCTCAATTGATTCCATTGTTGCATGTCTTTTGACATTGAAATCTCATCTGGAATCCAAAAGTTCGATAACAGTTGTTTGTAAATCGAATAAAACTGTGGATACGCAATGTCGTTCCAGTTGACGATGGCACTTGTTTCGCCACCGATGATCGCTGTCGCGCGATTTGGATGACGTGCATCAAGCAGTTTGATTTTTTGTAGCTGTTCCATGTGCTTCGACTCCTTCTTGCTGTAATTGAAGAATGGTCCGTCTTGTCCATTCCTTGACGAGATGCGGGCGATTGCGTGGTGACTGTTCGATTTTCAACAGTTCTCCGGCAAGCGGGACCCCGAATTTCGAGAGGTGATACGCCATCTCATCGACGGCGCGACAATATTTGACGAACATCTTATCCCCTGTTCCAAAAACAGCTGCCTGCGGAATCGCATGCGTGCTCTCCTTCAAAACCGTTCTAAGACAGTCGCGCATATCGTCGGGTAATTGCCCATCTCCCCACGTATACGAACCAAAATAGACGATATCATAAGGCATTAACTGATACGTCGTCACTTCGTCCGCAAACAACATCGTCGGCTCGATTCCCATCTCAGAACACGTCTTCGCGACGAGTTCTGCCACCTCCTCCGTGTTTCCACTCAATGACGCATATACGATTGCTGCCTTCATGATATCGTCCTCCTTATCTTATGATGAACACGATTCACATTCGTCGATCTCAACCGTCGTCGAACGCGTGTAGTAGATCGTCTTCATCCCAAGTTGCCATGCTTCCATGTGCATCTCGAGTAATTCTTTTGCTTTGACGTTATTTTTCACGTACAGGTTAAAGCTGATCGCTTGGTCGATGTGACGCTGACGCGAAGCATTTTGACGAATGCTCCATAACTGGTCAATCTCAAACGCTGATTTATAGAACCAGTTCGTTTCCGGTGTTAAATCCGGAACGGTAACTGGGATCTTATAGTTTTTCTTCTCTTCTGAGTAGACTTTTTTATAGATTGGATCAATCGATGCCGTACTTCCCGCAATGATCGCCGTCGATGAGTTCGGTGCGACTGCCATCAAGTAAGCGTTCCGCATCCCGTGCGCCGTGATGTCGGCTTGGAGACGATCCCAATCGAGTTCATCCGTCGTTTTGTAGTGGCGACGTTTGATGTACTCTCCTGTTTGCCACTCTGAACCTTCGAAGAGACGGTACGCGCCTTTCTCTTTCGCAAGTTGCATCGACGCATCGATCGTCAAGTAAGCGATTTTCTCGTAGAGACGGTCTGCGTATTGCACCGCTTCGACCGATTCCCAACGGATACCTTCGAGCGCGAGCAGATGATGCCAACCGAATGTTCCAAGACCAACGGCACGGTATTTTTGATTCGTCAGTTGTGCTTGTGGAACATCGATCGTATTCAAGTCGATGACGTTATCAAGCATCCGCATTTGAATCGGAATCAATCGTTCGAGAACATCTGAACGAACCGCACGTGCAAGCGCAATCGATGATAAGTTACAGACGACGAAGTCACCTGGTGTCTTCGTGACGATGATCTTACCGTCTTCTGTATATTCTTCTGTCACGGTCGTCGGACTCATGTTTTGCATGATTTCCGAGCACAGGTTTGATGAATAGATCATGCCTGCATGTTTATTCGGATTCGCACGGTTAACGGCGTCACGGAAGAACATGTATGGCGTCCCTGTCTCAAGTTGCGAACGCATGTAGCGTTTGACGAGATCAATCGCTGGGACTGTTTTTTTGCTGAGACGCGGTTCGTTGACACATGCTTCGTATCGTTCCGTGAAGCTACCGCCTTGTTCTGTCTCATCGAAATAATCTTCAAGGCTGAAGCCCATAATCGTCCGAATTTCGTGTGGGTCAAACAGGTGCCAGTCTTCTCGTGCTTCTACAGCACGCATGAAGCGGTCTGGTAAGTTAACGCCCGTGAACAAGTCATGTGTCCGAAGTCGCTCGTCCCCATTGTTGAGCTTCGCATCTAAGAACTCGAGGATGTCCTTATGCCAGATGTCAAGATACACGGCGATTGATCCTTGGCGCATACCGAGCTGATCGACGCTGACTGCCGTATTGTTCAATTGTTTCATCCATGGGATGACACCACTTGAAACACCTTTAAAGCCTTTGATGTCTGATCCACGTGAGCGAATTTTCCCCATGTAGACACCGATTCCGCCGCCACCCTTAGAAAGTGTCGCTACATCCGTGTTCGAGTCATAGATGCCGCGTAGCGAATCATCGACTGTATCGATGAAGCATGATGAGAGTTGACCATATGATTTACCGGCGTTCGAAAGCGTCGGTGTCGCGACCGTCATGTAGAGGTTCGACAATGCCCAGTAGGCTTCTTTGACGAGTTCTAAACGACGTTCCTTCGGTTCGTTCTGCATCAGCGTCATCGCGATGACCATGAATCGTTCTTGCGGTAGCTCGTACAAATTTTTGACGTGATCACGTGCAAGATACCGGTCTGCCAGTGTCCGAAGGCCAATGTATGTGAACAGGTGGTCGCGGGAAGGATCAATCGTTGCCGACAGTTCGTTGATGTCTTCTTTCGAATACGCATCCAGTAAATGTTTCGTGAAGATACCGATTTCTGTCAGCTTTTCAATCAATGTATACAGCGAACCATATCGTTCTTCCGCTGCATATCCGCGGTTTTCACCCGCTTCTAGATATAACCGATTTAAGTAAGTCGCTGTCGCTACGAATGTCCAGTTCGGCTCTTCTGCCTTCAACATATCGAGTGCATGCATCGTTAACAGTTCATAGACTTGATCTGCTTGTAAGGACTTCCCTTCAAGCGCTCGGATGGCACGTTCTGTATAGCGGTCGATATCAAGTTCCGGATACGTTTCCGTCGCTTGTCGAATCACGACATATACGTCTTCTATTGTCATTGCACCCTTAAAGATGCGTGCTGTATTCAGTGGAGATGCCACTATGAACCACTCCCATTCTCTATCGTTAAACAGGTTCGCATTACACGATGAAATACGCTAAACTAAAAAAAGACGTCCTACATATAGAAAGAACTCTACAAGTATCACTCTATATATAGACGTTTTAGACGTTTTTAAACCTGTTAATGTACAAGATATAGGTTATCACTGAAATCTAAAAAAATAACCCCTTGCTTTGAAATTCAGGTCAAACAATTTGAAAAAGGCATCATGACGCCTTTTGAGATATATTGAGATAGCGAGTAAAACATATTATAAGTTCACGCGAACCCTTAAAATAAAGATGAGTCATTTCTCCTATCAGAAGAAAAATAATCTCTTCGAATTTTCTGATATACTGAACGTACCGATCTTCCGTTTGGAGGAAGAAGGATTGAATCCAACTATCACGAAAAGATGACATATGGCATATACGTATGTACGTTGAAAGGAGCTTACCTATGCAAGTCGATTACACACCAAACCCGAATTCCGTCAAAATCACGCTCGAGGAACAGCGCTTCGGTGCGAAAAGTACGAGTGTCAAAAAAGAAGATACACCGGAAGATACGTTGCTCGCATCTTTGATCGCGATCGACGGCATCGATAATCTATTCGCTTACGGCGACTTCGTGACGGTCACGAAAGAACCAGAAGCAGAATGGAATGAGCTGCTACCACGTATCGAAGCAAACATGTAAAAAAACAAGAAGACACCTGTTCCTGAACAGGTGTCTTTGTTCAAGGAGCGATCGCTGATGCCAACCGTATCCATCATCATCCCGACATACAATCGTCCTCGCGAACTAGCAGAAGCGCTAGAAGCGTTGACACGTCAACACTATCAGGACTTCGATGTCATCGTCCTAAACAATAATGGCGACGATGTCTCAGCAGTGACCTCTGCCTATCAGGATCGTCTGCAGATCACATATGTCGAGTTACCTGAAAATCATCACGTCCGTGCTCGAAATCACGGTGTCATGCTCGCTTCCGGTCGGTATATCTTACTTCATGATGACGATGACCTCTTATTACCGAGTCATCTCGAAGAGGCAGTCGGTGATCTCGAAGCCGGCGCGGATCTAACGTATACGGACGCGGAGCTCTTTACGTATCGCTGGGAAGACGGTCACCGGATTGCACTCCATTCCGAACCGTTCGCGTACCCGTATGATCCGGAGACGATCCGAGAAGACTCGACGTACATTCCGTCCGGATCGCTCTACCGTAAATCGCTCCACGATCAACTCGGTCTGTTTGATGAAGACGTCTTCAACTACTGGGACTGGGACTGGATTTTACGCGTCGGTAAGGATCATTTAGTGTTACATCCGGCACGAGCAACCGTCCTGTACGCCTTCAACCCGTCCGGCAATCATGAGTCGGCACGACAAGACGCAACGCGACGCGTCTATTTTGACCGCCTGGTCGAAAAACATCAACTTCCGACACGTGAAATGAAGAACTTCCATATTGTTCAGGAAGAACGACGCGCACGATTGCGACAGACACGCCGTACCTTCAATGGTCAATTGACAGAAAGTGAGTGATTCCATGTACACCGAAAAACAACTCGAATTATTAGCACTATTAACACAAAATGGTCCGATGGACGTAAACTTACTTGCGCAGATGCTCGATTGGGAAGCGTCAGAAGTAGCAGCTTCGATCGAAACATTCAAACGTGACGGTGTCCTACTCGGTTATACCGCCGTCATTGACTGGCAAAAGATTCATGCCCATCACGGCGTGACAGCTTTCATCGATGTCAAAGTCACACCAAAACGGGGACGCGGCTTTGATGAAGTCGCAGAGCGAATCCATCGTTTCCCGGAAGTGACGTCCCTGTATCTGATGTCAGGCGCATATGACTTACAAGTCGTACTTGATGGCAAATCGCTACAAGAAGTGTCTCAATTCGTTTCTGAAAAATTATCGACACTCGACTCCGTCATCTCGACGACGACCCATTTCCGCTTAAAGACGTATAAGCACGATGGCGTTCTCTTCAGTCAGGATGATGACGACAAACGATTGAAGGTGTCTCCATGAAATCTTTATCAACACGTGTCGAACAGCTAGCGCCATCCGGCATTCGTCGTTTCTTTGATTTAGCTGGATCGATGGAAGATGTCATCTCACTTGGTGTCGGTGAACCCGATTTCGTCACGCCATGGAACGTCCGAGAAGCAAGCTTTGCAGCACTTGAACAGGGCTACACAGCATACAGTGCTAACGCCGGTTTACTCGAGTTACGTCAGGAAATCGCGCTTTACATGCAAGAAAAGTTCGCCATCTCCTATTCGACGACGGAAGAGATCATCGTCACGACCGGAGCTTCGGAAGGACTTGACCTTGCGTTTCGTAGTTTGATCAATCCGGGAGATGAAGTCATCGTCGTTGAACCGGCGTTCGTTTCATATGCCCCCTTGATCGAACTTGCTGGAGGAATTCCTGTCGCCGCTGCATGTTACGCAGAAGACGGTTTTGCGATTCAACCGGAAACGATCGAACAGTTGCTGACGGACAAAACGAAAGCAATCATTTTCTGTTTCCCATCGAATCCGACAGGCTCGACGATGACACATGATCAATTAGCGGACCTCGCGTTACTTGTTCAAAAGCATGATTTATATGTCATCAGTGATGAAATCTATGCGGAGCTATCCTACGAAACGGAAGCGATTTGTTTTGCGACCCTTCCTGGTATGCGGGAGCGGACAATCATCATCAATGGTTTCTCGAAAGCCTTCGCGATGACGGGCTGGCGGCTTGGCTTCACTTGCGCACCACCTGCGATCACGCAATCGATGCTGAAGGTCCACCAATATGGAATGATGTGTGCACCAACACTCGTCCAGTTTGCAGGAATTGAAGCGCTCCGTTCTCGTCATAAGACGGTCCCTGATATGGTGACAAGTTATCGCCAACGCCGGAATTACTTCGTCAAGGCGTTAAACGATGCGGGTCTCCCGACGCACTTACCAGGCGGTGCCTTTTATGCTTTTCCGTACATTGGTCATACCGGGCTGACGAGTGAGCAGTTCGCTGAGCAATTGTTGCTCGCTGAGCGCGTCGCCGTCGTTCCAGGATCCGTCTTCGGAGCAAGCGGTGAAGGCTATGTCCGAGCAAGTTACGCGAGTTCAATCGAACAACTGCAAGAAGCCATCGCGCGCATTCAGCGCTTCATGAAAAAATGGCAGACTCAGGATGAGACAACATCGTCTCATTCACACTAAAAATAAGCCGCTTGCTCAAACGAGCAGGCGGCTTATTTTTAATCGACATAGAAAACAAGAAACATCCGATAGTCGTCTTCCGCATGATACGGCGAGACTGGACCGAGTTGTGGCGCAAAGACTTCCAACCGATACGGTGAGTCCTTAAAGTCAAGCGGTGTCCGTTCCTTGATCAAACGTCCCATTTCATCCGCCAGCTCTTTGACTTCAACTAGACTACGCGAGCGTTCCATCGGTGCTTCGAAGACGAACGCCTCGATTCCTTCAATCGTTGCACAACGTAGGAAACGCCGGAGCGAAGGAAGTGCCGTCTCCATATTCTCCTTTAGCGTTTGATCCTCTTCGTACGCAGGGGCTCCCCAGAGACGTGCCTCACTTCCTGTCGCACTCCGGAAGTGATCAATCGTTTTTTCGGTAATGGGATCACGTGTCAAGGCAAAGCGTGTTTTATCCCGCTTGAGATTCTTTTCATTCGTCCGATCGATTTCCGACAGTAAATCGAGTTGAAGTGGTCGTGCTAAACGAAATAATTCCCGTTGCAGACGTGCGATGGAATGACCGATTGGAACAATTGTATCCTTCGCTTTAGGCGGTTTATCCCCTTCGTATCCATTCATGACGCGTGCGACTTGACCAGCTTCATGCACAAGTCGATAAAAGGAACCATCCTGATCATCGTTTACCGTTCCGAGTGTCTCATGTTGCACCGCAAGATCCGTCACGTATTGATTGGCAAGACACGTCGAGATCATCAAAACGTCGACAAGTTCTGAACGAAGAGCTTCTTGTTCTCTTTGTTCGAGTGCTTCGCCGACTTCACCGATTTCTTCTGTCAAGCGTGCGAGACCAGATAGCGGTCGAAAATAACCTCCGAGTGAACGAATCGTCGCATCAACCTTTTGTTGCAGTATCTTCATCTGTTCCATCTGTCTGATCCTCCATGATTGCTTGACGTACTTGCGCCTCCGTCTCTTGTTTGACACGTTTGGCAAACGCCTGATTTTTCTTCCATTCTCGGATTCCAACGGATGTCGCAGCAATCAATGCAGCAAATAATCCGATTTCTCTTTTACGCATCGCTTTCTCCTCCTTTTGAATGACTCGTTCCCTACCTAAACATGATATGATGATATCAATTCTACATAATCCAGTAAGAGGTGTTGCTTGTGTCGACTGAACGTCTTTGGCAAATGGCCCGGTTCTTGACGGTGATCTTCGCCTTCGTAGCTGTTGGATGGTTACTCATCCGCCTCTCGTCCATTTTGTACCCGTTTGTCTTTGCGTTTCTGCTTGCTCTTTTCAGCCGTCCGCTCGTCGATTTCTTTCAAAAGCGATTACGGATCAATCGTGGATGGGGTGCGTTGTTGTCCATCATTTTGATCAGTGGTTTATTGATCGGTTCGCTTGCCTTGATCATCATGCAGTTGATTCGCGGTCTCGTATTTGTCGCCAATCAATTACCGGCACAAATCCAGGAGTTGAGTCTGTATTTTCAAAAGCTATACAACGAAAAACTGGCACCGATTTGGAACGATGCGTCCGAAGCATTACGTTCATTAGAACCATCCCAACAAAATACGGTCCAAAACAGTATTCAATCGCTCGGTAGCTCGCTTGCGAGTGCGATTGGAGAAGGCTCAAAAAGTGTTGCGATGATGCTTCAATCTGTTCTTGCGACTTTGCCATCGATTGCGTTGATTTTCGTCATCGTCTTACTCGCTTGGTTCTTTATCGCAAAGGATTGGCACCAGTACGAAATGCGATTGAAGCGCTACGAGATGCTTCCTTGGTTCGCTCGTGTCGAGTCGGTCTTCTTGAGCTTACGATCTGCCTTATTTGGCTATCTTAAAGCGCAGCTCACGTTGATCACGATCACGTTTTTCATCGTCTTGATTGGTTTGTTCATCATTGGTGTCGATCATCCATTCGCAGTTGCTTTCATCGCTGCCTTCTTCGACATCTTACCGTATCTCGGTACTGGTTCCGTCTTCCTGCCTTGGATCGCCTACTCGGTGATTACTGGAGATACGACGCTTGCGATTGGACTTGGCATTTTGTACGCCATCGTCATTCTCCAGCGCAACATCATGGAACCGAAGATCGTCGGCGATAACATCGGCATTCAACCGATTACGGCATTAATTGCGTTGTTCGTCGGTATCAAATTCTTCGGCGTCTTCGGGTTAATCCTCGGACCATTGATTGCCGTCATCTTAAAAGCACTCTACAATGCACAGATTTTCCATTACATCTGGGACTTCGTGAAAGGATCACCCACACCATTTCGGTGAGGGTGATTTTTGGGGTACAGCGGCATATAAAGGATATCCTTCCGTGTCCACTGGTTGACTTGCTGGAAAGTAATCGCATGGAAAACGTGCACCGGTCGCAAGCAGACAAGCATCAAGCCAATCATCAATCGCGACGTTCGGCTGACGCTGTTCCCATAACGGGGGACAATCGTATTGTTCAAGTAATTCGATTCGTTCCGCGATGCCTTCCCTTGTTTTCTTGGAAAAACGTGCCGGATGACCGGCGAGGCGTGCAAAGCAGACTTCCGGATGTGATTCGATCATTTCAGATCGATACGCATGACGGACTTCTCGGATTTTCGGCAATAGATACCACGCTTGTTTCGAAAGTCCGATACCAGCATGTTGTTTCGCTAAATCATTTGCTTCCATATAACTTGATGTTGTCAACGCACTGAGAAATGGTGCATTAAAGACACTACTCGTTCGTCCGGGGCGCAGTTCCTGTCGCAACAGCTGATCTGTTTCGCGTCGTCCTTCCATCAAACCGATCGGCATATCGATCCAAATTCGGTCGGCTGGCGGGATCTGTCCAAGCGTCGGTTCGATTGATCCTGAGTACGTCTCATTTTCGTACCTGACGACGACCCATCCTGCCTTTGCCGCATCAATCCCGATGACGTGCATTCGTCTTCTCCCGGAAAGAACGCAGTAGTGATAAGACCGTGAAGATACCGATAAATGTCGCAAGACCGAGCGATAGACGATCTCGTGCATCCAAGTACCAGACGACGGTAAGAATCGTCAACAAGACGCCGAGTAGATTCCAACGTCTCATTTTTCTTGCTCGACGAATCGATACAGACTACGAACCATGACACCCGTTGCTCCTTTTGGACCAATCTCAGACGCTTGATTCTGTTCCGATGTTCCCGCGATATCGAGGTGCAACCATGGTGTGTCGCCGACGAATTCCCCGACGAACGCACCACCGAAGATCATGTGTCCCATGCGTCCCGGTGAGTTATTCAAATCTGCGACATCTGAGCGGCGGACTTGTTTTATGAACGCATCGACATATGGCATTTGCCAAACCATCTCGTTCGTCTCTTTCGTCACCTGTTCAAAGCGTTCGTAAAGTGACGCATCATTCGTCAACGCACCTGTGATTTCTGTTCCAAGGGCGACAAGGACACCACCTGTCAATGTTGCGAGGTCGATGATGGCTTTTGGCTGGTACTCTTTCACGTACGTGACTGCATCTGCGAGGACAAGTCGTCCTTCTGCATCCGTGTTCAAGACTTCAATCGTTTTTCCTGCCATCGATGTGATGACATCATCCGGTTTGAAGGCATCCCCAGAAATCATGTTATCCGTTGCCGGAATGACGCCAATGACGTGAACATCAGGTTTGAGTTGACCGAGTGCTTCAAACAGACCAAGAACTGCTGCTGCGCCTCCCATATCTCCTTTCATCCCGACGATCCCGTCTTTTGGTTTGATCGAATAACCACCTGTATCGAACGTGACACCTTTTCCGACGACAGCAATCGGTGCTTCTACTGAGCCTTTGTATTCAAGGACGATCAATTTCGGCGGAATGACCGATCCTTGATTGACGGCAAGCAAGGCACCCATGCCAAGTGCTTCCATCTCTTCCTTATCGATGATTCGGAGATCATGTCCATGACGCTCCGCGATGAAGCGTGCTTCGTCCGCAAGCGCTGGTGCCGTCAAAAGATTTCCCGGCATCGTTACGAGACGTCGCGCCAAGTTCGTTGCTTCCCCTAAGGCTGTTCCGCGACGCACTGCCTCGTCTTCAGAAGGTAAGACCGTCAGATGAAGCGTGTACGCTTTAGAAGGAGATGTTTTATAATGTTTGACCTCATATGTAGCGAGGGTGAATGTCTCAGCAATCAGTTCGACCGGTTGACCTGGAAACGTCGTCGCGTCGACTGTCACCTGTTCTAAGCGGCGTGCTTTGACATGTTGTGCGGCTTTTCCGAGCAAACGTCGTAAATTGTCTTGCGAGAGTTGATCGACTTTCCCAAGTCCGACGAACAGCACACGTGCGACGTCTCCCGATAACGTCGGCAACAGACGAAGTTCTCCCCGTTTCGTTGAGATATCACCTTGACGGACCCACTCTTCTAGTTTGTCACCATACAGTGCTTGTAATCGTTCATCAAACGGTTGATTCCCTGATATCCCGACGATCAGTACGTCTACGGGTTGATTCGTTTGCATAAAAATTCCCCCTTTATCTAATACCTATTAGTATGAAGTGTTTTCAGTCATTTTCCAAATGATAGCCTCTCAACGAATCGCAAACGCTTACACAATTCTTGTTTGCCAATTTGTCGAAATGCTTGGTTTCAAACAATTGTTGCCCGTTTCACAATATGATAGGATTAAACAGGTGAAATATTGAGACACTTCAAGAAACGATGCGTTTGCTGTTCCGGGAAATGTCTACGTTTTCATTCAAGGGAGAGTGCGCAGAAGGCTCGTTAAGAGAGAGGCGTTTATGGGTATCTATAGATAGCTAAGAAACGAAGTCGTCGCGTTAAAAAAACTTACTGAAAAGAGGGTAATGCACATGGCACAACACATCAAAGGAATTGGCGCTTCTGCAGGGATCGCGATTGCAAAGGCATTCGTGATGGAAACACCGGTCTTTGAGATTCCATCGCACAAAATCGAGGATGCGGCTGCGGAAAAAGAACGTTTCCAAGCAGCGATCGCAAAATCGAAGACGGAACTCGAAGTCATTCGTGAAAATACCTTAAAAGAATTAGGTCCAGATAAAGCGGAGATCTTCTCGGCTCACCTTCTAATCCTAGAAGATCCGGAAATCGTTAGTCAGGTGAACGCAAAAATCGAGGACGAGCAAGCAAATGCTGCGAAAGCACTCGATGAAGTCGCGAACATGATGGTCATGATTTTCGAATCAATGGATAACGAATACATGCGTGAACGTGCAGCGGACGTCCGCGACGTCACGAAACGGACGATGGCTCACCTTCTCGGTATCACGTTCGTCACTCCAGCTCAAATTAACGAAGAAGTCATCATCATCGCGGAAGACTTGACTCCTTCAGATACGGCACAATTGAATCGTAAGTATGCTAAAGGTTTCGCAACGAACATTGGTGGCCGGACATCGCACTCTGCCATTATGTCACGTTCACTCGAAATCCCAGCAGTCGTCGGAACAAAAGTTGTCTTGACGGACGTTAAACACGGCGATCTTCTCATCCTTGACGGTGCGGAAGGTGATGTCATCGTCAACCCAAGTGAAGAGCAAGTCGCTGAGTATGAAGCAAAACGTGCAGCATACATCGCACAAAAAGAAGAGTGGAAAAAACTCAAGAACGAAAAAACAATGACGGCTGACGGTCAGCACGTCGAGCTCGCTGCAAACATCGGTACACCAAACGATGTCAAAGGCGTGCTTGAAAACGGAGCAGAAGCTGTCGGTCTCTACCGTACAGAATTCCTCTACATGGATGCAGAGACATTCCCAACGGAAGACGAGCAGTTCACAGCATATAAAACAGTTCTCGAGTCAATGGGCGATAAAAAAGTCGTCATTCGGACGCTCGATATCGGTGGCGACAAAGAATTGTCGTACCTTGATCTCCCACACGAGATGAACCCGTTCCTCGGTTACCGTGCGATCCGTCTCTGTCTCGATCAAACAGACTTGTTCCGTACACAATTGCGCGCACTTCTTCGTGCAAGTGCATACGGTAAACTCGCTGTCATGTTCCCAATGATCGCAACAATCGAAGAGTTCCGTGCTGCAAAAGCACTTCTCCTTGAAGAGAAAGCAAATCTCCAAGGTCAAGGTGTCACTGTATCAGAAGACATCGAAGTCGGTATGATGGTCGAGATCCCAGCAACTGCGGTCATGGCTCGTCAGTTCGCAAAAGAAGTCGACTTCTTCTCTGTCGGAACGAACGATTTGATTCAATACACGATGGCGGCAGACCGGATGAACGAAAAAGTATCGTACCTGTACCAACCGTTCAATCCTGCGATCTTGAACCTCTTGAACAACGTCATCACAGAAGCACACAAAGCAGGCAAATGGGTCGGCATGTGTGGTGAGATGGCAGGAGAAGAATTGGCACTCCCAATCCTTCTTGGGCTTGGTCTTGATGAGTTCTCGATGTCTGCTTCATCTGTCCTTCGCGCACGTAGCTTGATGACACGCCTCAACAAGTCAGAATGTGAAGCAATCGTCGAGCAAGTGCTTGATATGGATACAGCAGAAGAAGTCGTCGACTTCCTCAGCACGACATTCGATATCAAAAAATAATTTCTGTTAGACGAATCTGGAGTAATCCAGGTTCGTCTTTTTTTATACCGATTAACAAAAAAACAACGCCCTCTTTTAAATAAGAAAGAAGGCGTTGTTGAAACCTGATTATTGAGCTTGTTTTTTCTTCGCTGGGGTCGCTTGTTCCGATAAAATCGGACGCTCGTTCCCCATTAAGAAGATAAAGATGACACCGAGTACTGCTGGAATCAAGGCCCAGAAATAGACGGTAGAAATGGATTCTGCAAGCGACGTCTTGATTGCTGTCGCGACTTCTGGTGGCATCTTCGCAAACGCAGCTGCCGTCGGGAACTGCCCACCTGACGGCGCTCCACCTTGCGGCAATCGATCCGCTACAGCCGATGTGAACGTTCGTGATTGAATGATGCCGAGGACCGTGACACCAAGCGTCATCCCGATCGTCCGGAATGTCGATCCCATCGACGTCGCAGCACCACGACGTTGCATCTCGATCCCATTGATGCTTGCTAGGTTCAACAACGAGAAGCTGAAGCCAACACCGAACCCAAGAATGATCATATAGATCGTTACCGCTGTACGCGATGTCTCAAGCGTCATTGTACTGAGGAGATAGACACCGAGTAGGAAAAAGACAGCTGAGACGATCATGACATTTCGGAAACCAAACTTATTCGGCAACTGGCCACCGAGCTGCGCCGAGATGACTGAGGCAATCAACATCGGCATCAGAATCAGACCTGAGTTCGTCGCACTGCCACCAAAGACACCTTGAACGAAGATTGGAATGAACACACTGGCCGAGATGAAGACGAATCCATAAAAGAACGCAACGCCTTGTGTTGCCGCAAATAAACGACGACGGAATAGACTGAACGTAATGACGGGATCCGCGGCACGGCGTTCTGCAAACGCAAAAGCAATGAACGCAACGAGTGCTGCTCCGAACAGACCAAGAATTTGTGGTGAAGACCATGCATACTCTTTCCCACCCATTTCGAGCGCGAGTAAGAATAAAACCAATCCTGCAACAAGCGTAAAGGCACCGACGTAGTCGATTTTCTGTGTCCGGTGAACTGGTGATTCCTGATAGAAGACCGTCACGAGACCAAGGGCAATCAATCCGAGTGGGATGTTGATATAAAATACCCAGCGCCAGTCGAGGGAATCCGTCAATACGGCACCAAGCAACGGTCCGAAGATACTCGAAATCCCGAAGACCGCTCCGAACAATCCACTGACTTTCCCACGTTTCTCCGGTGGGAAGATATCAAAAATAATCGTAAAGGCGATCGGCATCAACGCACCGCCACCAAGCCCTTGCAAGGCACGATACGCAGATAATTCAATGATTGAGTCTGCCATTCCACACAAGATACTCCCTATCATGAAGATAAGCATCCCAAAGAGGAAGAAGCGTTTTCTTCCATACATGTCGCTCAATTTACCGAAAATCGGCATCCCGGCAACGGTTGCGATCATGTAAGCCGACGTGACCCAAGCGTACTGATCAAACCCATTCAGTTCACTGACGATCGTCGGCATCGCCGTCGCAACGATCGTGTTATCCATCGCTGCGACTAAAATACCAATCAATAATCCGATGACGACAGGTGTCGTATTCGTTTTTGTTGTAGTCGAAGACATCGACGCACCTCATTTCTAAAAAATTAGCTAACTCTTATAATAGCTAACTCATTGTATCATCATATGTGCAAAATCTCACTATCAAATGTGCTTTATGATATTTTCACATAAAAAAGACGGATCGTTCGTGACGATCCGTCGCTTTTCTTCCTTTACTCTACACGATACGAAATCGCTTCTCCGGCTTCGACCGTCTGTCCGACATCGACGTCGACTTTTCGATCGCCAATGTTCGTGACGATGATCGGTGTCAGTAACGATGGCACGAGTGGTCGTACTTGCTCGAGATCGACATTGAGAAGTGGTGTCCCCGGTTCGACACGATCTCCAGCTTTCGCTAATGCCTCAAATCCTTTTCCTTCAAGTGACACTGTATCAATACCAATGTGAATTAAGATCTCATCTCCGTTATCTGCAAGAATACCGATTGCGTGTTTCGTCGGGAAGAAGGTTGTGATCTCACCAGAGACGGGAGAGACGACATATCCTTCCGTCGGTTCGATCGCATATCCGTCACCCATCATACGACCGGAGAATACTTGATCCGGTACATCATCCAGAGAACGAATGATACCGCTCAGTGGTGCGACGTATCCATCTTCAGGCACATAAGCACCCCCACGATCTCCAGCGAGTGGTCCCGTATCGGTTGTAACCGATCCAGAAGTTCGCGCTTCATCTCCTGTTGGAACTTGTGGAATTGGATCAGCTTCCGGTGTCTCTTTCGGTTTGTAATTTGGATCTTTCATGATATCTGCCATTTCTGACTTGATCCCATCGGATTTCGGTCCAAAGATTGCCTGGACGTTATCTCCGACTTCAAGGACACCGGCAGCACCGAGCTCTTTCAAGCGATCCTTGTTGACACCTGATTTATCATTGACGGTAATCCGAAGTCGTGTGATACAAGCATCTAAATGTTTAATGTTTGATGGACCACCAAACGCCTGCAGGATTTCATACGGAAGATCACCTGCTTGTGCCGTCGATGTCGCAGCACCTTCTTTAATCGCTTCACGTCCTGGAATCTTCAGATCGAATTTCGTGATGACGAAACGGAAACCGAAGTAATAAATGACGGCGAAAACGAGACCGACTGGAATGACAAGCCACCACGAAGTGCGATTCGGTAAAATCCCGAACAACGTGTAGTCAATTAATCCGCCGGAGAACGTCATCCCAATCTTAACGTTTAGCAAGTCCATAATCATGAACGATAGACCTGCAAAAACAGCGTGCACAGCGAACAAAAGCGGTGCAACGAATACGAATGAGAACTCGACTGGCTCCGTGATCCCGGTTAGAAAAGACGTCAATGCAGCTGAGAAGTAAAGACCTTCAACAGCTTTTCGACGATCTTTTGCGACAGTATGGTACATTGCAAGACAGGCTGCGGGCAAACCGAACATCATGAATGGATATTTCCCAGTCATATATGTCCCTGCTGTAAATGGTACACCGTCCTTTAATTGTGCAAAGAAGATTCGCTGGTCCCCATTGATGATCGTTCCTGCTTTATCCGTATATTCACCGAATTGGAACCAAAAGCTTGAGTACCAAATATGGTGAAGACCGAACGGAATCAATGAACGTTCGACGAGTCCAAAGATGAAGGCAGACAACGGTTCGTTCGCTTCGATGATTGTTTTGGAGAACGTATTGATGCCTGTTCCGATTGGTGGCCAAATATATGACAAAGCAAAACCTGCGACAAGACTGAACAAGGCGGTCGCAATCGGAACGAAACGTTTCCCTGCAAAGAATCCGAGGAAATCAGGCAGTTTGATTTTAAAGAATTTATTATAACTGTACGCTGCTATCAAACCGGCAATGATCCCCCCGAATACCCCCATTTGCAAGGTCGGTATCCCAAGGACCGTCGCATACGACAAATCACTCGCCTTTTGTGCTTCTGTGATTTTTTCTGGTGTAATCTGCAAGAATGAACTGATGACCTTGTTCATGATCAGGAAACCAACGATGGCTGCTAAGCCGGCGACCCCTTCTCCGTTCGCAAGGCCAATTGCGACCCCTACAGCGAACAATAATCCGAGGTTCGCAAAGATGATGTCACCCGCATCCTGCATGACTCGCCAGATGACGACAAGCGAATCGTTCTCTAGAAACGGTAAATATTGTGTTAAGTTCGGGTTTTGAAACGCTGTCCCGAACGCAAGCAATAACCCCGCTGCCGGCAAAATCGCTACCGGTAACATCAGGGCCTTACCGATCCGCTGTAAGACACCAAACACGTTTTTCCACATGCGCATATTCCCTCCTTTTTTTAAACAAACTACTTAATTCATACCCTAAAATATTCTAGTGCAAAACGATTCTAAACGATTTCGAAAAAAAAATGAGCCCTTCCGCAGAAGGACTCATCTTAAAAAACATTAGACTGTTTTTTCTTGTTTACGTGACGCGATGACAGCTTGAATCTCAGACTTGATGTTGTCTGATTTCGGTCCATAGATCGCTTGGACGTTGTTACCAACTTCAAGGACACCAGCAGCACCTAATTTTTTCAACTCATCTTTGTTGACTTTCGATTTGTCGAGAACCTCAACACGAAGACGTGTGATACATGCATCCAAGTGTTTGATGTTCGACTCTGAACCGAGTGCGTCGAGGATACCTTCAGCAAGTTCAGAACCTTGAGCAGATGAAGTCTCTTGAACTGCATCTTCACGACCTGGAGTTTTCAGGTTGAATTTGCGGATTGCGAAACGGAATCCAACATAGTAGATGACAGAAAGTGCAAGACCGACGACGATGACAAGCCACCACTGCGTGCGTCCTGGAAGAACACCGAAGAGAAGGAAGTCGATCAAACCACCAGAGAATGTCATACCGATCTTAACGTTCAACAATTGCATTGTCATGAACGAAAGACCTGCGAAAACTGCGTGAACTGCGAACAAGATTGGAGCTACGAATAAGAACGCGAATTCGATTGGCTCTGTGATACCTGTCAAGAATGCTGTAAGTGCTGCTGATCCAAGAAGACCACCAACGACTGCACGACGCTCTGGGCGAGCTTCGTGGTACATTGCAAGTGCTGCTGCTGGAAGACCGAACATCATGAACGGGAATTTACCAGTCATGAACGTACCAGCTGTTAATTTTGCGTTGTCTTTCAATTGTGCGAAGAAGATCGCTTGGTCACCATGAACGACTGTTCCTGCTGCATTCTTATACGAACCGAATTCGAACCAGAATGGTGCATAGAAGATATGGTGAAGACCGAATGGAATCAACGAACGTTCGATGAGACCGAAGACGAATGCTGCGAGTGTTGGGTTTTTCTCCATCATGAAGTGAGAGAACGTGTTCAATCCATCTTGCGCGAACGGCCAGACGAATACGAGAACGAGACCTGCAACCAATGAAACAACTGCTGTGACGATTGGAACGAAACGTTTACCAGCAAAGAATCCAAGGAACTGTGGCAATTCGAGATTATGATACTTCCCGTACGCCCAAGCTGCGATTAGACCGATGATGATACCACCGAATACCCCAGTTTGAAGTGTTGGGATACCGAGTACGTTTGCATATCCTTGACCGTTAGCAACCATTTCAGGTGTAACGCCGAGCCATACGCTCATTGTTTTGTTCATGATCAAGAATCCGACGATTGCCGCAAGTCCGGCTGCGCCGTCCCCTGCAAGACCAATCGCGACACCGACCGCGAATAAGAGTGCTAAGTTACCGAAGATGATATCCCCAGCTGCTTCCATCAATTTTGCAACCTTGATGATTGCATCATTTTTTAAGAACTCGAGTTTTGACGTCAAGTTCGGATTTTGCATCGCGTTACCGAATCCGAGTAGGATACCGGCAGCTGGCAAAATCGCTACAGGAAGCATCAACGCTTTACCGACACGTTGAAGAACAGCAAAAATCTGTTTAAACATGTGTGTTTCCTCCTTTTCCTGTTAAGAGCGAAGTATGATGAATAATGCCAATGATTGAGACGAAAAAAGTCAGACATCTGACCGTTTTTTTACAGAAAAAAATCAGGCACGAGCGGATTGTAGACAATAGACTTATCCCGTTGCATAACGGAAATAAAGCTTCTTGCCCGACATCCCACTCATGCCTGATCGTATCAGTAACACGTAGTCCGTGCGGTCATTTACCTGAATCGTACTGCACTAAGCGTTGCAGATGCATCGTAAGATACGTCGCCTCACCGCGCGGTACCGCTTTCTTCAACTGACGTTCCATGATGGACATCAGCTCCCAAGCAGTATCATAGCATAGCGGATATTCTTCACGCAATAGCTTTTCTACTTTTTCTGGAGCCTCTAGATACTCCCCATTGGAAACCCTTTCAATCGCTGAACGAAGATGCCGAATCAGACGCTTGTAATCAAGCGATTTTCGGTCGATTTTAATCTCCAGTCGCTGTTCGATATGACTAGCAATTAAACCGACGAGCTGATGATGGCGGTTAACTTCAAGTACGTCTTTGAAGTTCGTCGCAGAATGAATATGAAGTGCAATGAATCCTATCTCGGCTGGAGGCAGGTAAAAATTCATCTCGGCACTGATGAACTCGACGATTTCTTCTGCAAGTGCGTACTCTTCCGGATACAAGGCTTCCGTTTCGGCAAGAAACGGATTGGTGACTTCCATTCCTTGTTCCAGTCGTTTGAACGTAAACGTCAAATGATCCGTTAATCCGATATGGATATGTTCATCGACTTTTTTCCCAAACCGTGTCTCGATCATTGAAACGATTTCATTCATCAACGCGATGAAATTTTCATCGAGGTGACCGACGAGCGCCTTATATTGATCCTGTTCTTCTTTATCCTTCAACGTGTAGACTTTTTCCAACTTGTCGAGATCTGTCAGTTGATCGCCTGGCTTCCGACCGAAGCCAATCCCTTTCGCGAGGATAATGACTTCCTGATTCGCACCAGTTGAACAAATGACGACATTATTATTCAATACCTTGATAACGTGGTACATTTGTTTATCCATTCGCTCTCAACCCAATCTGCTCTTACACATTTATTTAAAGACATTGTTTTTATTATAACGGTTTTTCAAGCACGAAAAAAGCCTACTTACTCAAGTAGACTTTAAAACATTTGGTAACCGCTCTTACGCAAGAAGCGAATCGATAGACCGGCGATGATGATTCCAGCAAACCCAGCTGCGAACATCGTGATATCCGCTGCCTGCAGTCCAGCAATCCGGTCCCCAAGATTCGGAATCGCTTCACGAGCATTCGTGAAGTATTCGAGCGTAGATTGGTTATCGATCATCATGATGAGGATGATCGGATAGAGTACGAGCATCACCCATGTACTCCGTAACAACATGTTTAAAATGAATCCGATACTAAAGAACATGACGAGATAAAGCACACTCCCGATCACGGCTTGAATGATATGCATACTGTTCCCCCTTTGAATCTCTTCTAGTATAACCGACAAAAAAGGCAAATGCACGAGTGTACATTTGCCTAAAACGTGAACTTAGAACTTCCCTTTTTTGATCGCAAGACCAAGTTTTTTCAGTTCAAAGAAGTGTTTGTTGTCGATGACTTTTTTCATGAATGATGCGTTACGACCGTAAATCTTCTTGCCGAAGACCATGCCGATACCATCTTTATGACCAAGTGAAGCAACCGTTCCTTTGTTCTCGTACGTGAACGTCGATGTTTGACGACCCGCGATGAGTGCTGCGATGTTCTCAGCGACTTTGTGTGCTTGTTGTGTCGCGATTTGTGCAGTTGGTGGGTACGGACGGTTCGAACTTGGATCCATGACTGCTGAACAGTCACCGATCATGAAGACGTTATCGTGTCCTGGAACACGAAGATCTTCTTCGACGACGACACGGTTACGCATCGCTTCGAAACCAGATGCTGCAACGACAGGGTTACCGCTGACGCCACCTGTCCAGATGATTGTACTTGCTTCGATCGTTTCAGTCGTGTCGCCTTGAAGCGGACCGAACGTGACGCTTCCTGGTCCACATTCCTTGATGCCGTTACCGAGTTTGAACTCGACGCCTTGGCGCTCAAGCCATTTGTGTGCGTAGTTGACGAGATCAGCATCGAATCCTGGAAGGACTGTTGGCGCTGCCTCGATGTTAACGACACGAACGAGTTCGCGTGGGATATCATATTGTTTGCACAGTTCTGGAATACGGTTGACGAGCTCACCCATGAACTCGATTCCTGTGAATCCAGCACCACCGACGACGATCGTCAAGAGTGAACGATCTTGTGATCCTGTTGTTTTGTACTGTGCGAATGAGTAATCGATATGTTCCTTGATTTTACGGACGCTGTTCAACGAGCTGATCGTTAATGCGTGTTCCTTCAATCCTTTGATACCGAATGTTTCAGGAACGCCACCGAGAGCAACGACGACGTAATCGTAAGGAACTGTTCCGCCATCTTGTAAAAGAACCGTTTTAGCAGCCGTGTCGACTTTCTCAACGATACCTTTGACAAGTTTGACGCGTGATGGGTTGATGACATCATTGATGTAGATGCGTGCTTGCTCCGCAGACATCGTACCTGCAGCTGGTTCATGCAACCAAGTTGTTTGGTAATGATAGTCGTGTTTATTAATCAACGTGATGTTCGCTTGATCGACGCCGAGTTTCTTTTGAAGGTTGACTGCTGTGATCAATCCACCGTAGCCCGCTCCAAGAATAACAATGTTAGGTGTGTTCATGTTCTGATACTCCTTACGAATCGTAGTTTTGTTGTGATTTTCTTCACATTCAATTACAGACGAATGTTCAAAAACTTTGTTCAAATAATGTTCACATGTCTATAAGCCTATTGAAACACTTTTTAAGAATGATTGCAAAAGAAAAATGTAATTTCCTTTAAAAAAATGTGAGATGTTCCGTACTTGCACCTGAACCCCCTACTTCCTATATAATAGACCTATCCAATGCTAGGAGGGAATCAGATGTACCAACCATATGATGTCACGATCATCGGCGGCGGTCCGGTAGGACTGTTCACCGCGTTTTATTCAGGAATGCGCCAGATGAAGACGAAGGTCATCGAGAGTCTACCTCAATTAGGTGGTCAACTCGCTACGCTTTATCCTGAAAAATATATATACGATATCGCCGGTTTTCCAAAAGTAAAAGCGCAGGAACTAGTCGACCGGCTACTTGAACAAGCAAATGAATTTGATCCGACGTATGTGCTCGGTGAGACAGTCATCGCTTATGAACGGATGGATGATGGGATCATCCGCCTCGTCACGAACAAAGGCGAGCATTATACGAAGACCGTCATCTTGACAGCAGGGAACGGTTCGTTCGCTGCGCGCCCACTCGGTGTCGCGGACGCGGAACGCTTCGAGGAAACAAACTTGCACTATTTCGTCAACGACATGGAACGTTTCAAGGATCGTCAAGTCGTCCTGCTTGGTGGTGGCGATTCAGCAGTCGACTGGTCATTGATGCTTGAACCGATTGCCAAATCTGTCACGCTCGTCCACCGTCGCGATAAGTTCCGTGCCCATGAACATTCGGTCGAACTATTACATGACTCATCCGTTAACGTCATGACGCCGTATACGCTCGAATCGGTCACAGGTGAGACGCACATCGAGACGATGACGTTCAAACATGCTGAAAGTGGCGAAGTCGTCGTCGTTGCTGCTGACGATGTCGTCTGCAACTTTGGTTTCGTCTCGTCACTTGGGCCGCTCAAAGAATGGGAAGTCGAGTTCGAACGCAATTCGATTCGCGTCAACTCGAAGATGGAGACTGCGATTCCAGGCGTCTTCGCTTGTGGAGATATTGCGACTTACGAAGGACGCGTCAAATTGATCGCAACAGGCTTCGGTGAAGCACCGATTGCCGTCAACCAGGCGAAACTTCTTGTCGATCCATCGGCTCGTCACCCGCAACACTCGACGAGTCTGTTCGAAAAAGTAACGAACCATTCTTGAGATAAATGAATGGCTGCAAACAAATAAGAGGTCGAATTCTGGATAACATACCGGAGTCCGACCTCTTATTTTGATGGAATCACACCTAGGACGTGACCAAACATCTTTGACTCCTACAGGAAAAGGAAGCACGATGTGTGCTTCCGTCAGGGATAAGGAAGACCCGACAGATCACATGGAATGGGAACTGGCGCGGCTTACATCCCGCCTGAGGAAAGCGAAGATGTTGAAACGTCCGATTTCATACGAATGATCTTTTAACAGGCATCCGGTAAACCCGCTGCACGAGTTCTACCCCACCACGCTCAATCATCGATTCTTCGAAGAGCTGACCGCCGAACCGCTCGTAAAACTGGCACGCCGGATTATCCCGCAAGACAGAAACCTGCATTGCCTCGTATTCCGCCAAGTCCTCGATGATACGTTGAAACAATGCCTTCCCGAGCCCCTGCCCTTGAGAAGCTCGCAAAACATAAATCGCGTAGAGTTCTCCTTCACGCGCATCCCTTCGACTTGGTCCACCTTGCGCGAAGCCAACGACTTCGTCTTCTAACTCCACAACATACACGCGCTGATCGACTAACGTCTGCTCCCATTGTTTCGTCCGTTTCTCGTACGACAACTGCGCTAAATACGAATCCGGGATGACATCTTGATATGTCTCCCGCCAGGCATCAATATGAACGCGCGCAATGGTCGACGCATCTTCAAGACGTGCTTCACGAATTCTCATAACGGGATGATGAAGCGACGTGTCTCGCGTCCATTACGAACAGTCGGCTCAATTTCTCGTCCGCCGTTCGCCAAGATGACACGGCGAGATGCTAGATTATCAACGCCACACGTCAACAGCACTTGATCGAGTCCACGTTGCCACGCTTCTTCAAGCGCCAATCGAAGACCGGTCGTCGCATATCCTTTCTGACGCTCGGATGGTCGGATGCCGTATCCGATATGTCCGCCGTACAATTTTAAGTTCTCCGTCAAGTCATGCCGGAAGTTTAACGCGCCGACGATTCGTTGTCCGTCGACCATCCAGTACGTCGAATGCGTGACAAGACCTTCTCTGACTGTCGTTTCCATTTCTTTAAGCTCCGCGAAATAGGTAGCGAGCGGTTCATACGTATCCCCGACCGCTTCCGGTACGATCGTTTCGCCTGACTCTCGCCAGTCTTCTAAAAAGGCGCGGTACTCCGTTTCCCACGCAAGAGTTGGTTTCATCAACTGCATCATTGGTGATTGCGCACCTCCTCTTCAATCAAACGATCGAGCCAGTCATCGATATGTTGGAACAGATAGCCCGCTTCTTTCGCAGCTGTCGTATCCATATAGAAATCGCGTTCTGGCGCAAGTGGCGATTCATCCTCTCCTTTTGCGACGATTTGGCTCGTCGTTCCCGCAATACGGTCGATTTTATCCATCAGGTCTTGAATCGATAGGACGCCGTCACTCGCAGCGTTGATCGGTCCTGTCAATTCCGAACGACCACACCATTCCAGAAAGGCAGCGGCTTCGTAACTTGAGATGTAGCCCATCTTCGCATAGTTGTTTTCAGCGATAATCGGACGACCGTCAAGCGCGCGTTTGATATGGAAGACAAGTCGTTCCGTATAATCGTCTGGTCCGAGGACAACAGGAAAACGAACGGCAACGACAGGGAAGATCGCCCGTTGGAAGAAATAACTCTCCGCTTGGCGCTTTCCTTCGCCATACCCATGTTCCTTCTCAAGATCATATTTCCCGGGAAACGGATTGTAGGCGCGTTCCGAAATATTCGCACCACCGTCTTCATAAACAGACATCGTCGACGTCAACACATAGCGTCCGACTTTTCCTTCAAATGCGTCGATCGCGAGCTTGGCTTGATACGGCGTGAAGCAAATGTTGTCATAGATGACATCCCAGTGCTGTTGGCTTAAATCCTTCATCGTACTACTTGACGTCCGGTCTCCTTTGAAAAATGTCAAGCCCTTCGCGACCGGTGGAGTATGCTCACCGCGTGTGACGATCGTCACATCATCCCCCGAATCGGCTAAACGAATTGCTAAGCGTCGTCCGAAATAGCGTGTTCCCCCGAAGATCAATACTTTTCTCATCCTGAAGCCCTCCCTGTTCGTAGTAGCATTCACTCTCTGTAATATTTCGAGTAAACTCAACAAGTCTCCTGTATGAGAGCAACAAAAAAAATCGTGGACGATGTCCACGATTGGATTCATTAACAGCCACCTGGTGTCCCGGCATTCGTTGCTGTCCGGAATGACGTTCCGCAACCACACGTTGCGATGGCATTCGGATTCGTGATCGTGAATCCGCCACCAAGCATTGACTGTTTATAATCGATTTCCAGTCCTTTGACGACCGGATAATCCTTTTCGTCCACGATGACGGTCACGCCGTGCTGTTCAAAAACGAGATCCGTTTCTTTTTGTTGATCGAATCCCATTCCGTACGACAGACCACTACATCCACCACCTTGGACGAGCATCCGAAGATTTCGTTCATCTGCTGGTGCCTGCGCCATCATGTCCTGGACTTGTAGCGCTGCTGCCTCCGTTAAATGGATCATGTCATCACCTTCCTTTTCTTTAGTATACGCAACTTCTGAGCGAATCGAAACCTAGTTGCTTGAAACTATCTTGAATTCGTTGTATAAATGGTATGTACAATAAAATAATCGTTCCATCTTCAGGGCAGGGTGAAATTCCCGACCGGCGGTAAACAACTCTTTTTAAGTTGAAGCCCGCGAGCGAATAGGGCGCTATTTGCTGATTCTGTGTAATTCAGGAGCCGACAGTACAGTCTGGATGGGAGAAGATGGCGGCATGAGTTTGAATTTGATCGATTTTGCAATAATCGATTAGGTTTATTTAATGCGGACTTCTCCCCTGTTGATCTGATCAATAGGGGTTTCTTTATGGTCGCAGTCATGCCAATACTTCATCGAGAGGAACGAGCAAAAGGAGACAATACTCGTATGAAACGCACACAAAAAATGGTCACTCTGTCAATGTTAGGTTCAATCTCATTTGTTCTTATGCTTATCAATTTTCCACTACCGTTCTTACCAAACTATCTGAAGATCGACTTCAGTGATGTTCCTGCTCTTGTCGCAGCGATCATGTTCTCACCGGTCGCAGGTGTCATCGTCGAAGCATTGAAGAACGTGTTATACTACATCTTCCGCGGAAGTGGTGTTCCGGTCGGAGAATTCGCGAACTTCGCTGCAGGCGTCGCATTCGTACTACCTGTCAGCTGGTTCTACCACAAAAAGAAATCAACACAAGGTCTCGCAACTGGTCTCGTCGCTGGTACGATCACGATGGCACTCGGTCTTGCGATCCTCAACTATATCTTGATCCTTCCAGCGTATGCATGGTTCCTCGGTATGGATTACATGGCGGATCCAGCTGTCAAATGGACAGCGATCACTGCCGGTATCTTACCGTTTAACGTCATCAAGGCTTTGTTCATCTCGGCACTCTTCATTCCACTGTTCTTGAAACTACGCCCATGGATGATGCGCCGTCAACAATCTGCCTGATCCGAAAAGCTGCGCCCGCTGACGGACACGAATCCCCTCGTTCAGACGAACGAGGGGATTTTTTGGCTGTCCATGCTCACAGCTCATTCTCTTCGATTTTCAGGTAAATCTTTTCAAGCAACTCTTCCGGCGTTTCACCTACGACGGTCTCACCATCTACGAGACAAAAATGGTCAAGCGAACAAATCCCGCAATAACCGAGGCAACCGTATTCGACGACGTCAACATTCGGGTCACGTTCAAGTTGCTCCATGACGACCTGTGTACCAGCCGCTAAGTTACTAATACAAAATTCAATAATCGGATTCACTTTTTTTCCTCCTTCAAGCAGGAAACGACCTGCCTCATGTCGTATTATACAAGGTCAGACTGATTTAGGGGAACTAAGGGGGATTTTACGTTATGAAGCAATTGGTCGTACTCGGCGGAGGTTATGGTGGAATGCGGATTTGTGAGCGATTCAAGGACGAGGAAGTTGCCGTCACGCTCGTCGACCGTCTACCGTACCACGCACTCAAAACGGAATACTACGCACTCGCAGCAGGTACATTATCAGATCGGGATGTCCGGATTGAATTTCCGGAGGGGAAACATCTTACCTATAAATATGGACATGTCATCAAAATCTCACCAGAGACGAATACAGTCCATCTGCAGGACGGATCAGAATTATTCTATGATGACTTAATCATCGCCCTCGGTTGCGAGGATAAATACCACAACATTCCGGGTGCTCAAGAATTTACATACAGCATCCAGACACTAGAAGAATCACGGAAGACACAACAAGCGATTTATGGTCTGTCACCGGAATCCGTTGTCTCGATCGTCGGTGCTGGTCTATCTGGTGTCGAACTCGCCAGTGAACTACATGAGAGCCGGAAGGATTTGACGATTCGTCTATTCGACCGCGGTCCATCTGTCTTGTCTTTCCTATCCGATAAAGTCTCGTCTTACGTTCAGGAATGGTTCGAGGAACATGATGTTGAAGTCATCAACAACTCGAATGTCACGCTCGTCACAGCGGACGATGTGCGAAACGGCGACGATACGTATCCATCCGACTTAACGATTTGGACAGCTGGTACGCAGCCGGTCAAAGTTGTACGCGATCTCGGCTTTGCTGCGGATAGTGGCGGTCGGATCAAATTGACGGAACATCATCACGTACCAGAATACGATAACGTCTTCGTCATCGGTGATTGTGCAAGTCTACCGTATGCACCAAGTGGTCAACTCGCAGAACATCAGGCAGAACAAGTCGTCGATGTCTTACAAGCCAAGTGGCAAGGAAAGAAATTACCGAAGCTGCCAGAAATTAAACTGCGCGGGATGCTCGGTTCACTCGGAAAATCAGATGGTTTCGGAATCGTCATGGGCAAACAAGCACTGACGGGGAAAGTCCCACGTCTCTTGAAGTCCGGTGTCTTATGGAAACACAAAAAGATTAAATGAGCAAAAGAGGTGTCCCAGGCTTTGGGATACCTCTTTTTCGTTCATCCCGCCTGATTCAGCTTCGCATCGATTGCCGCTGTGATCGTCTTGAGTTTGACGTACCCCTCATCAATCATCTCATCATCGAGCACGATCAGTGGATAAAAATAGACATCCTCTTTCAGCGCTTCCGTCCATTGATCTGATGTTGCTGTCTCGAAATCAACATAGCGAAGCGTCATCGCTTGCTCATATTTCCGCCCGAGGACGGCTTGTAGCCAACTGAATGTCTCTTCCGAGCTAGGTGCCCCGACACAACTCGGACAGGTGACCGCTGTTCCGTAAACCGTGATTTCCATCTTGAAGTCCCCCTTTTCAATTCACTCCTCTTTAGTATACAAGTTTTCCAGATTGAGAACATTTTTCAACCCTGTTACAATGAAACTATACGAAAGGATGTGTTTACGCATGGAAATGTTTGATCAAGTGAATGAAGTTCTTGAAAAATTGCGTCCGTTCCTTCTTCGTGATGGAGGAGACGTTGAACTCGTAGATGTAGAAGACGGAATCGTAAAACTCCGTTTGATGGGAGCTTGTGGTAGCTGCCCAAGTTCAACAATCACATTGAAGGCCGGTATCGAACGTGCCCTTCTTGAAGAAGTCGCTGGCGTCGTCGAAGTCGAACAAGTCTTCTAATACATGAAATCCCGAACGAATTCTCGTTCGGGATTTTTTGATTCATAGAATCCATTCAGCTAACGTATCAACCATGTATGTCGGTTGACGATCCTGCCCTTGAATGAAGACTGGTGTATGGACGCCAGAATTGACGTGCATCGTCCGGATACCTCCATTGATCCCGAAAAGAATGTCCGTATGGTAGTTGTCTCCGACCATGATGACGTCTTCTTTTGACAGACCAATCATTTCTGTCGCGATATCGACCATGACTGGTTCTGGTTTACCGATGAAGAACGGTTCCTTCTCCGTCGTCACGCGCAGGACGGACGTCAAAGCACCATTACCTGGCAGGAAACCACGTTCGGTCGGAATCGCGATATCACCGTTCGTTGAAATAAACCGGGCACCGGCACGAATCGCAAGTGCACCAACAGCGAGTTTTTCGTACGTGATTTGACGATCGAGACCGATGACGACGTAATCTGCCGCTTCGGTTGCGACGACGTCTAACCCTTCTCGTTCAAGCGCGTCGATCAGTCCTGTTTCTCCGATCGCATAGACGCGCGCTTTTGGTGACAGGTCAGCAATATAACGACCAGTCGCCATCGCACTCGTCAAAACGTGTTTCGCATCGGAATGAACACCCATCCCGCGTAGTTTCTCTGCCACGGCTTCTGCCGTCATCGACGCGTTATTCGTCACGAACAAGTACGGAATGCCCTCTGCTTGCAGACGATTGACGAAATCGACCGCTTCTTTTACCGGTTCCGTTCCGTTATACATCGTTCCATCTAAATCAAATAAATAGCCTTTTGCCTTCATCCTGACTCACTCCTCGTTTGGTAAAAATGCAGACACCGGTCCGAGTTCTGTCTCGATATACCGGCGAATCGCTTCCGGAAAACGACGTAGTTCTGCTTCCTCTGTCTCAAGTATCGCCCGAATCTCCGCCATACTCGACTGTGTGAATGACCGGACGATCAACGTACGTAACACAACGAGCTTTTTCAGACTCGTCGCAAGCGGTCCATCAATCACCTTCTCATCTTCTAGGATGAGGATGATATCTTCATAACTTCCCGGATCCCGCATGATGAATCCATCAATCATACTGTTTCCGATATCGATGACACTCTCGATGACTAAAAAACCGATCCGCTCCATAGCCAGTGCCGTCGTCACCGGATCCCCCGTAATTTCCTTACTTTGTCGAAGTGCTGTCTCATAACAGACGACCGTCTCTTCGATTTTTTGACGATTGACGAAATACATCTTCATTCCCCCTCACATTCTCCATTTTATCGTTATCCAGCAATCCTGAAAAGCAGAAAGGTCATTTGCATCACATTCACCAATGTGTTATCCTCAATTTAGATTTTTGCTGAAAATAGTATGTCACATTGGTGACGTGGAGGTTATATACATGGAACGGGAACTCGCACTGGAAATCGTACGCGCTACGGAAGCAGCAGCACTAGCTTCTGCTCAATGGATTGGTCGCGGTAAGAAAAATGAAGCGGATGACGCAGCAACGACTGCGATGCGCGAAGTCTTGAATACGGTCAACATGAACGGAACGGTCGTCATCGGTGAAGGCGAGCTCGACGAAGCACCGATGCTCTTCATCGGCGAACGTGTCGGAACAGCGAACGGTCCAATCGTTGATATCGCCGTCGATCCGCTCGAAGGAACGAATATCGTCGCTAAAGGACTTGGCAATGCGATGGTCGTCATCGCCGTCGCCGATCAAGGCGCCCTGCTCCACGCACCCGATATGTATATGGATAAATTAACAGTCGGACCGAACTTGAAAGGGCACGTCTCACTCGACGACCCGCTTGAAGTCATCATCGAAAAGGCAGCACAATATAACAATAAACGGATCGAGGACGTCACGGTCATCATGCAAGACCGTCCACGTCATGATCATTTCCGCGAAGCAGCGATGCGGATGGGCGCACGCGTCCGTCTGTTTGAAGACGGTGATGTCTCAGCTGGAATCGCACCACTTTCTCCTGCGACAGGAATCGATATCTTCATCGGAACAGGCGGTGCGCCTGAAGGTGTCATCACGGCTGCTGCCGTCAAAGCGATGGGTGGCGATATGCAAGCACGCTTACATCCATTGAACGAAGAAGAAACAGCTCGCGTCATCCGAATGGGTCTAGCGGATCCACTTCAACTCTTAACGCTCGACGACCTGATCAAAAGCGACGACTGCATCTTCGCAGCAACAGGCGTCACGACAGGCGAAATGCTCGATGGCGTGAAGTTCTTGACGGATGATATCGTTGAAACGACATCTCTTGTCATGCGTTCGAAAACACGGACAATCCGAAAAGTGATCGCCGAGCATAGCTTATCGCGTAAACCATACTTGCAAAAAGTCCCCCAAACCCTTTAATCTGAAACAGACGTTAGGGAAATGAGGGAAGCTGAATGATGGAAGAACGTGATTTTTTATACGATGATGTCGAACAAACAAAGACACGCTTCGTCAGTTGGATTGGCGAAGCAAGTCGCTTTGATCTCGCCATTACGCATTCGGAACATTTTTACGGTAAGATTCTCGTCTTGAATCTCTTATCGAATCGGTATGCAATCATCGGCGCGGATGATTTCGATGAACCCGGCTACATCGCAACGGCGTTTGACGTCGAAGACGATGCGGCAACGGAACTCGAAATGTATCTTCGCGCTTATATCGGTCTATGAAAAAAGCCTTCGTCGCGGACGAAGGCTTTTTTGTCTTATAAGAGACGATCGTTTCGTTCATTTAGTGTGTTCGGTCCGCTAAAGACATTCGTATTATCTGACTCGTCATGAGCACGGCGCTCTGAATGCTGATCCGCTTCATCACCGACAAGTAACACGAATTGACCGCTTTCGACTGCATGATTCGCACGATCGACGTCTTCCTTCGTCAAGCCACTTCCGTGGATGGCATCTCCATGAGAGACCGATTCATCTTTTTTGAAGATACTCTTGATTTCCTGCCATAGATTACGATGATCTTCCTGCGATAGACGCGTGGATGTCTGTTGGTTGTTTAGATCCGCCAATTCCTCGATTTGTTCGAGATCGTATTTGTCGTGTGCTAAGACTTTTAAATCAGTCGAGACGACACCCGCAACACGGAGATCGTGCACGGCACTGACGACTTCTGGTACGGATGAGTAAATTCCAACGATTCGCATGGATGATTCCTCCTATAGGTACGTGATACTTATAGTAATAGCCGAATTCCTTCCAATAAAAACGCTTTTCTGTATGACAGTTTGATTACTCGCCTTCCGTCTTGTCTGGTGCAGGTGCGAACTTCCGTTTCAACTTCAACGTATTGGATGAAGAACCGTCGAAGCGAGGTGGTGCTTCTTCTCCTTCTACCAATCCGACCTTCTTGACGATGAAATAGGCACATCCGAAGTTACAGTATTCGTAGAGATAATCAGCCACATGCGAAATCTTTGTATCGAATGTCGCTTTCTCGTGTTGATCCTCATAGAAGCCACGTAGTCGTAATTGACCGTGCCCCCAGTCGCCCACGATATAATCATATTTTTCAAGGACATCGCTGAAACGACCGATGAAGGCTTCTTCATTAAAGCCTTCCCGTTTCTCTTCGACGACTTCATAACGTTCCCGATTGACTTGTATCATTATTCCCACCTCCTGCTGTTCTTATCATAGCATATTCCATTTCTCCTGACAGACGAAAAACCGTCCGAGTCAGCTGCTCGAACGGTCGTTGATCGTTAGTCGATCGGAAGTGCTGTTTTATTCTTTTTCGCTGCGTTGACTTGCTCATCTGCATGATACGATGAACGAACGAGTGGACCAGCTTCACAGTGTGAGAAGCCTTTACCAAGCGCAATCTGTTTCAGTTCAGCGAATTCTTGTGGTGTATAGTACTTGATGACGTCGAGGTGCTTTTTCGTCGGTTGGAGATACTGACCGATCGTCATGATGTCGACGTTGTTTGCGCGAAGATCATCCATCGTTTCGAGAATCTCTTCCCATGTCTCACCAAGACCAAGCATCAAGCTCGACTTCGTTGGAATTTCAGGTGCGAGCTCCTTCGAACGACGAAGGAATTCAAGCGTCCGGTCGTATGTGGCTTTTGCACGAACAGTTGGTGTCAGACGGCGAACCGTCTCGATGTTATGGTTCATAATGTCTGGTTGTGCGTCAATCAATGTTTTCAGAGCTTCGAAATTCCCACCCATGTCTGAAGGTAAGACTTCGATTGATGTCTCCGGGTTCATCCGACGAACTTCACGAACCGTCTCAGCGTAAACGCCTGCTCCGAAATCATTCAGATCATCGCGTGCGACCGCTGTAATGACCGCGTGCTTCAGGTTCATCAAACGGACCGATTCCGCGACACGTTTTGGTTCTTCGAGATCGAGTTCGTTCGGACGTCCTGTCGTCACGGCGCAAAAACGGCACGCACGTGTACAGATACTTCCGAGGATCATGAACGTCGCCGTCCGGCGTACCGCCCAACACTCGTGGATATTCGGACACTTTGCTTCCTCACAGACAGTATGTAGCTTTTTCTCGCGCATCATACTCTTTAATTCTGTGTAGGTCTCATTCGTATTCAGCTTGATTTTCAACCATTCCGGTTTACGTTGGATTTCTCCGCGTCCCATGGTTTCGCTTCCCCCTTCATCCCCAAAAAGTCAATTAAGTCTGCTTTAGTATAACAAACAATCAGGGTTTGCGAACATGCAATTCATTATATTCCGACTTCTCCGATAAGCGTTCAAACAACAAATCACGCAACAATTCAGGCATGAAATATTCTTTTGGCATCTCTTTGATGGCCGGGAATAATGGACCAAACGTAAACATATCCGGCAAGACGACAGAATAATTGCGTGTTAGCTCAAGCGGTTGATGATCCGCCAAACCAGCATAATGCATCCGTCCCATCAACTTTCCTCGGAATCCAAGACCACGAACCTTTAAGTGCTCGAACTGTTCTTTGTTGACTTCATCGAGGAATGTTTGTAATTCCATTCCTGTCATCGTGACTTTACAAGGATTGATCGGATGTGGACAGAGTCGATGTAAATCAAAGGCAGAGACGGGACCTGGTGGAAGCGACCCGAGCAGAATACCGGCTGGTACACAAGCGATATCTGCCTCACACCAGTCGCGCATCGTCTCGACGAGCAACTGTGAAAACGGCGACTCACTGAACCAATCATTGGCTAGACCCGCTGTCTCGCCAATCGGTTCCTTCATCTGTTGTTCCGCCAGATATTGTTCTCGATCGAGTAATTTCGCTGTTGCCTCATCCTCAACGTAATCGTGTAGGGAATGAAGTACTGCTTCTTTCTCACCCGTATCCGTATTCATATAAATCTCACCCGCATACTGACCGTGTTTTCCGGCTTGCGTGATTAAGACACCATTCTTGACGACACCATCATCGAGGACATGATGCGTATGCGCACCGATGATTAAATCAAGTTCTGGAAAGCGCATCGCAAGTTCTTCATCCTGATAAAATCCGAGGTGACTTAAACAAATCAGGACGTCGACTTCCTGGCGCAAACGTTCGATCTCGCGCGCCGCGACGTCAAATGGTTCTTCGATCGTCCAACCGAGTAATCCGTATAGTTCAATATAAGGTGCCGTCAGACCAAAAACACCGACTTTTCCCGTCGGTAACTCATGAATGACACCTTGCTTGGCGAATGGTGCTTCTAAATTCGAGACAAGGACTGGAAAGTCTGCTTCCGTATAGAGGTCTGCTAACCAGTCGTGCGGAAACGTAATCCCTTCATTGTTTCCGATCGTCACAGCAGTCGGCATCAACGCGTTCAATAAATGCGTATTAATTTTTCCTTTTGTCGCTTCCGTCGCTGGATCGACACGGTCAGCATGATCGCCTAAATCAAAAACAAGCGAATCATACGTCCGGTGTTCCTTGACGAATGACATGTAGCGAGGCCACATGTCGAAGTGTGAGTGCAAATCATTATAGTGAATGATGTGTAACTTCATGCAGAAGCCCCCCTTGATGATTTAAAACAAAGAGATTTGTCGCGGCGCGAGTTCATAGTCGAGATCAAGAATTTCGATTAATCGTTTCGCATTCGGGGCAGCATCTCCTGCTGAGTTGTTATTGAAAAAGACATAGACATCCTTTGCTTCCGCTGCAACGTCGCGGATGTGACTTGCAAGTTCCTGTAGCTCATCTTCTGAGTAACGATAGAGACAGCGGACTTTTCGCCAATCGTCACTACTTTGACCCGGTTTCTTTAACCAACCGGCCTTGTTTCGTCCATGTAATCGAATGAATGCCGTCTCCTGCGTCACGACAGGTACGAATGGTACGGAACCGTCTTCCGTCTGCGGTTCATCACAAATCGTATGGATGAACTGATGTTCCTTCAAAAAACGGAGCGTCCGCTCACGATAGGCTTCCGAGTACCACGATGGATTTCGGAATTCGATCGCGACTGGCAGTCCAGCAAGCGATTTTCGGATCGTTTGCAAGTATTCCAAGTGCAATTTACTGACATCGAACCATGGTGGAAGTTGGACAAGGATTGCCGCAATTTTTCCACTCTTACGCATCGGTTCAATCGACGTGATATATTGTTCAAAAATTGGTCCGAGCGGATCTTTATTTTCCCGGTCGTGCCCACTCATCGCGCGGTGGACCTTAACGATGAAGCGGAAACCGTCCGGTGTCTCAGATACCCATTTCTCATAGTTTCGTTCTGGTTGAATCGCATAGAACGTCGAGTCGACCTCAACTGCTGGAAAATGCCCAGCATAGGCAGCTAGTTTTTCTTTTCGATCTTGCGGGGTCAAGTAGAGACTATCATGATCTCCCCAGCCCGTGACACCGATATATATCATGCTCTCTTCCCCCTCGCGTGTTCTATTCTACCTATTTATCATAGCATAGCAGAATCCAGGATTTCTTCTTCGATGCTTCCTGAGCAAACACTCTTTTTCAGAAAAAAGACATCCCTTTCCCCCCTGCTCATGCAGGAAGAAAAAGGATGTCTAGTTAACGATTTTCATTATGAAGCAGAAGTCTGTGCCTCAACGATTTTTGGAGCAGGCGCTCTTCGTTTCGGTACCGGAACGATATAGTTACCGTAGGGCAATAGACTGATGACATACGATACAGAAATCGAAGCTGCAAGCGTGACGATCATCGCACAAACGAACATACTCGCAGAGTCGAAGTAAGCAAAGAGATCCGTTCGACCGATTCCGCGGATGACGAGCGGATGAATCAGATAGATGCCCATCGAATGTGTTCCAATCGTTTGAAAGAGTCGCATTGCTGTCGCATCTCTCTGCACATATTGAAAAGCATAATTCAAAACGACAAGAACGAACGGGATATACACGAGGTTCGCAAGATTCGTAGAAGTATAAATTCGGTTCAAATCAATACTGACCCAAATATCAACTAAAATCAATCCACTGATGAGCAACAAGATCGTCCGATGACGTTTTAGAATCTGTTGTATTTCTTCATAATAAACAGCGTATGTAATTCCCATCATGAAATACGCGATCCAGTTAAGTAAGAAAGAGCGACTGTTGACGACTTGATTGAGGAAGTCGTTATTCGTCGTTAAGCTTCCTGACGTCAGCCAGAAATAGTTGACGCCCATCGCAACCACTGTTGCAACAAGTAGCATGGTTCCTTTCTTGAATCTTGCGAGAAATGGAAAGACGACATAAAACTGAAGCACAGTCAAAATGAAGTACAAATGGAAGTTCGCCGTTCCGTAAAGGAAGTACTCCGATAACGGCACACCCGGCTTCAAACTATCTTCTACATGAAAACGATACACGAGATAGACGGTACTCCAAATCAGATAAGGAATGAAAATTTTAGAAAAACGCGATTTAACGAATGTTCCAAGATTAAATCCTTTGCGCTGGACCATCGACATCAATAGAAAAGCACTGATGATGGCAAAAATCGGCGTACCGATTCGAGCAAACTGGTTGATATAACCGATTGCCTCGTTTGTAAATTCTCCTTGAGAATAATAGAGACCAGCGATGACATGGACAGCGACGACCAAAATTGCCGCAATCGATCGAATGACTGGAATTTCCTGATAAAATTTCATTTTTTCACACCTTAATCAGTTTTATAGATTTTTTACAAAAGTTATTATAATCTATTTTCGCCCATATTAAATGAAAATATCCAAATTTTATTGAATGTCACAAAAAAAAGAATCTCTTTTGAAATAAGAGACTCTTTTTATAAAGGCTAGATTTTTTCGTAAGATAACACGATACATCCCGATTTAAAGACGTGTGTCTCGACTAACCGTAGCGCTTGTGATTGATCAAACACTGGAAACATTCGTTTCCCATCTCCGAGTAGAACAGGATAGATCACAACATGATAGCGATCGACGAGTCCAAGCTCAATCGCTTCAGCAGCAAGTGTCGCCCCCCCGATCGCAATCTGCTTCCCAGGTAGGGCTTTTAGTGCTTGAAGTTCCTCGGCAAGCGACGTGGTCGCTAGACGCGCCTTTCCTTCGACAGCGTCGAGCGTTCGCGAGAAGACAATCTTCTCAAGCGCCTGCCACGTTTTCGCATACTCAACGATGATCGGCTCGTCTTCTTGATCCGCTGTCTCCCAGTACTGCATCATTTCATACAAACGACGTCCATAGACATGGGTATCGAACGCTCTCTCATAATCGTTGAAGTATTGATGCAGTTCCGCATCCGGTGAAGCGAAATCGATGCTGCCTGACGCATCCTCGATATAACCGTCAAGTGAGACTTGAAAGGAATAGACGATGTCACGCATAGTAACCCCTCCTTTTTCCCTCCTATACCCGTTTTCCTCCAACCATGAAAAAACTCCCTCATCCGCAGATGAGAGAGTAAGACGAATTATCCGATTGAACCTTCCATCTCGAACTTGATGAGACGGTTCATTTCGACCGCATATTCCATTGGAAGTTCTTTTGTGAACGGCTCGATGAAGCCCATAACGATCATTTCCGTTGCTTCCTCTTGTGAAATCCCGCGGCTCATGAGGTAGAACAATTGTTCTTCCGAGACCTTCGAGACTTTCGCTTCGTGCTCGAGCGAAATGTTATCGTTGAGGATTTCGTTGTACGGAATCGTATCCGATGTCGATTGGTTATCCATGATGAGCGTATCACATTCGATGTTCGAACGTGCGCCTGTCGCTTTACGTCCGAAGTGAACGATACCGCGGTACGTGACTTTACCACCGTGTTTTGAGATCGACTTCGAGACGATCGTCGACGATGTGTTCGGTGCTAAGTGAATCATTTTCGCACCCGCATCTTGGTGTTGACCTTTACCAGCGATTGCGATTGACAATGTCATACCACGTGAACCTTCACCTTTGAGGATGACGGCTGGGTATTTCATCGTCAGTTTCGAACCGATGTTACCATCGACCCATTCCATCGTTGCGCCAGCTTCACAGATCGCACGCTTCGTAACGAGGTTGTAGACGTTGTTCGCCCAGTTTTGGATCGTTGTATAACGGCAGTAAGCGTTCTTGTTGATGAAGATCTCAACGACCGCTGAGTGAAGCGAGTTCGTCGTGTAGACCGGTGCTGTACATCCTTCGACGTAGTGAACCGATGCTTCGTCATCAACGATGATCAACGTCCGCTCGAATTGACCCATGTTTTCCGAGTTGATCCGGAAGTAGGCTTGAAGCGGCGTGTCGACTTTAACGCCTTTTGGTACGTAGATGAACGATCCACCTGACCAGACCGCTGTGTTCAAGGCTGCGAACTTGTTGTCTGTTGGCGGGATTAATTTTCCGAAGTACTCACGGAAGATATCTTCGTTCTCTTTTAAGGCTGTATCTGTATCTTTGAAGACGACACCGATTTCTTCGAGGTCTTCCTTCATGTTGTGGTAGACAACCTCTGACTCGTACTGAGCCGAGACACCTGCCAAGTATTTTTGCTCTGCTTCTGGGATACCGAGTTTGTCAAACGTACGTTTGATTTCTTCCGGTACTTCATCCCACGATTTCTCTGCACGTTCAGACGGCTTAACGTAGTACGTGATATCGTCGAAGTTCAATTCTGAGAGATCGCCACCCCACGCTGGCATTGCTTGTTCGTTGAAGATCTTGAGTGATTTCAAACGGAAATCAAGCATCCATTGTGGTTCTTCCTTCATTTTCGAGATCGTTTCGACGACTTCAGTCGTCAAGCCACGTCCAGAACGGAAGATCGAGATATCGCGATCGTGGAAACCATATTTATAATCGCCAATTTCCGGCATGTTCTTTGCCATGTTCATTTCCTCCTCTTACTTGCTTGTGACCGAAGTTTACTTCCCTTCTTCTACGCCGCGTTCGAGCGCCTTCCAGGCAAGTGTCGCACATTTGATGCGTGCCGGGAATTTCGTGACACCCGAGAGTGCCTCGACGTCCCCGAGGTCGAACGATTCGTCGTCATAGTCTTTTCCTTGGACCATGTCCGAAAAGATATCCGCGAGTCGTAAGGCTTCTTCGATAGTCTTACCTTTGACGAGTTGCGTCATCATTGAAGCAGACGCCATGCTGATCGAGCAGCCCTCCCCGTCAAATTTCGCATCACGGACGACATCGTCTTCAATCGCGAGCTGGAGACGAATCGTGTCGCCGCACGTCGGATTGTTCATGTCGATCGTGACGCCCCCCTCGATCGCACCGCGATTTCGGGGAGTTTTATAATGATCCATGATCACTTGACGATACAAGTGATCGAGATTGTTAAAATCCATGACTGAAATACTCCTTCGTTTGGCGAAGTCCTGTCACGAGTGCGTCAACCTCTTCTTTCGTGTTGTAGAGATAGAAGCTAGCGCGAGCCGTCGAGCTCGCTCCGAGCCAACGCATCAAGGGCTGTGCACAGTGGTGACCGGCGCGAACCGCGATTCCCTGCATATCAAGGACGGTTGCGACGTCATGTGCATGGACATCACCGAGATTGAACGTGACGAGTCCAACGCGTTCTTCCGGACCGTAAATCGTGAGTCCGTCGATGTCACGCATTTGTGCCATCGCATACTGCGCGAGTTCACGTTCGTGTGCTTCGACGTTCTCTAGACCAATCTCTTCTAAGAAATCAATCGCTGCCGATAAACCAACGGCACCTGCGATGATCGGTGTACCCGCTTCGAAACGATATGGAGACGGTTTGAACGTCGACTCTTCAAGACCAACGTAATCAATCATCTCACCACCGAATTCGACCGGTTCCATCGCATTGAGTAATGCCTTTTTCCCGTAAAGAACACCAACGCCTGTCGGACCACACATCTTGTGTGCGGAGAAAGCGAGGAAGTCACAGTCGAGATCCGTGACATTAATCCGTTGGTGTGGTGCACTTTGCGCAGCATCGACGACCATGACGGCACCACGAGCGTGCGCAAGACGAGCGACTTCTTTGATCGGATTGATTGTACCGAGAACATTCGAGACGTGTGCCATCGCGACGATTTTCGTCCGGTCAGACAGTTGTGCTTCGACCGCTTCGACCGTCACGCGACCATCTGCTGTCAAATCAACGTATTTCAACTTCGCTTTTTTGCGTTTAGCGACTTGTTGCCACGGAATGAGATTCGCATGGTGTTCGAGGTACGTGACGACGATTTCGTCGCCTTCTTCGACATGCTCCATGCCGTAGCTTGACGCGACGATGTTGATCGCCGTCGTCGTGCCGCGGGTAAAGATAATTTCTTCATGGTGTTGCGCCTGGATGAAACGACGAACGTTCTCACGCGCACCTTCGTACGCATCCGTCGCTCGTGTTCCGAGCGTATGGACGCCACGGTGCACATTCGAATGAATCGTCTTATAGTAGTCGTCAATCGCATTGATGACGACGAGCGGCTTCTGCGAAGAGGCCGCACTATCGAGATAGACGAGTTTCCGGTCGTTGACCTGTTGGTCGAGGATCGGAAACTGATTGCGGATGGATGCATCGATTCCCATATTAGTTTACTTTCCCTTCGATGACTTGAACGAGACGTTCTTTCACCGAGTCAATCGCAAGTTCCGAGACGACTGGCTGGAGGAATCCGTGAACGACGAGGCGTTCTGCTTCCTTCCGTGAAAGACCACGGCTCATCAAGTAGTAGAGTTGTAGTTCATCGACACGACCGACAGATGCCGCGTGTCCTGCCATGACGTCATCCTCATCGATTAAGAGGATTGGGTTTGCATCCCCACGTGCCTTTTCCGACAACATGAGGACACGTTCCGTTTGAACGCCGTTTGATTTCGAAGCGCCGTGATGGATCATCGACGTTCCGTTGAAGATTGATGTTGCTGCGTCTTTTTGGACACCGTGGATCAAGATGAAACCTTCTGATCCTTTACCGAAATGGTCCGTACGGACGTTGAAGTTTTGTTTTTGCTCTCCACGACCGACCGTAACGGCTTTCGTATCTGAGAACGAATCGTTTCCGACGAGGTGTGTTTTTGTTTCTGTGACCGTGTGACCGTCATTCATGTGACCGAGTGCCCATTCGAGCTTCGCGCCTTGTTTGACGACACCGCGACGGTTCATATACGTGATGGCACCCTTAGATAGTGTATCTACACCACCAAAGAGAACTTTTGCGTTGTCTTCGACGAATACTTCTGTGACGACGTTGACGTTATGCGCTTCGTCACCGTAAGAGACGAAGTTTTCGATATACGTCAATTCGCTGTCAGCATCTGCAACGATGATTGCGTGATGGTAAAGGGCAGCGCCTGATTGCTCAAGCGTATAGATTGCTTGCATCGGTACAGACAGCTTGACGCCTTTTGGTACATAAAGGAACGTACCGCCGTTACGAAGTGCTGCGTTTAATGCCGCAAGACGATCTTCGTTGACTTGAACACCTTCAGTCATGAAGTACTTCTCGACGAGTTCCGGGTGTTGTTTTAATGCGTCTTCGAGCGTCGTGAAGATGACGCCGTTCGCCGCTTCACTGTTTTGCGCGTGGACGAGTTGTCCGTTACGCGTGACGAGCATGTGATCACGGTTTTCGCCGATCAATGCTTCGATATCTGAAGAAAGACCAGTGACGGTTTCAAGTTCCGTCGTACCTTCTGTGAAGTTCCAGCCTTCGATCTTGATTTTTTCTACTTTTGGCAATGCGAGCGTTGGGGCAAGATCAAGCGCGTCTTGACGCTTTGCGATCATCCAAGATGGTTCCCCTAAGCGAGTCGCACGTTCTGCCACTGCCTCGCGATTTACTGCAAGATTCAGTTCTACAGTCATCATGCTTCCTCCCTCGTCTTACGCTTTTGTTTCGATTTCGACGTCTTCGATGCCGAGTTCTTTTTTAACCCAGTCATAACCTTCTGCTTCGAGACGGTGTGCGAGTTCTTTACCGCCAGACATGACGATTTTTCCGCCCATCATGATGTGGATGAAGTCTGGCTCGATATAGTTCAAGAGACGTTGATAGTGCGTGATGATCAAGCAGCCGAATTCAGGTGAACGCATTTCGTTGACACCTTTTGCAACGACTTTAAGTGCATCGATATCAAGACCTGAATCGATTTCATCGAGAATCGCGATTGCTGGTTTAAGCATCATCATCTGAAGAATTTCGTTACGTTTCTTTTCTCCACCAGAGAAACCTTCGTTGAGGTAACGGTGTGCCATTTCTGAAGGCATCTCGAGAAGACCCATTTGTGAATCAAGTTCACGGATGAATTTCATGAGTGAGATTTCATCGCCTTCTTCACGACGCGAGTTGATCGCTGAACGAAGGAAGTCTGAGTTCGTAACACCACTGATTTCGCTTGGGTACTGCATTGCGAGGAACATACCTGCTTGTGCGCGTTCATCGACTTCCATGTCGAGGACGTCTTCGCCGTCGAGTGTGACTGAACCAGATGTCACTTCGTACGATGGGTGACCCATCAATGCTGATGCGAGTGTTGATTTACCTGTCCCGTTTGGTCCCATGACCGCGTGGATTTCCCCGCCTTTGATTTCCAAGTTGACGCCTTTCAAGATTTCCTTGCCGTCGATCGCGACGTGTAGATCTTCAATCTTCAAGTGTGAAGCCTTCATGTTAGAATCCCTCCATCTATTCATTTCGTGACTGACGATTCAGAACACGAGCGTTACTAATTTAGTATCATTCTAATCTTAAAGAAACATGGCGTATTATTCAAGCGTCATCGCTCGTTGTTTTTTCTCAAAATCATGCGTTTTGTTGAGAATCATTCGAAAGTTTCACCGGTTCCTCCAGTTCCTCGATCGTCGAAGTCCGATGAATCCGTTGTGACAGTAGGAGCAGTGGTATTCCGAATAATGTCAAGCCCGCTAAAATCCCGAAAATCGGTAACGGACGGTCCGCTCCATATAAACTTAATAAATGTCCTCCGGCAATTGGACCGATTGATTGTCCGATCGACGTCAAGCCCATCGCCCCGAAATAACTGCCCCGTAATTCTGGTTTTGCGAAGCGATCGGTCAAGATGTCAGTCATCGTGAACATCATGACTTCCCCGCACGTGAAGATGAACATCGCGACGATCATCCACCAGATCGCGTTTGCATTCCCCATGACGAACAGTCCGATCGCAACAGTCGCAATCCCGGTCGTGATCGAGACGAGCGGTGACGTCTTGACGCCGAACTTCATGATCGGATACTGCACGATCAAGACGGTGATCGCATTGATCGTGATTAAGATCGCATAGAGTGTCTTCCCGCCTTCAAGGAGTGACGTCTCAGTCAAGAATTGCGGCAAGGTCGAATTGAACTGACTGTAGCCGAAGACCCCGAAGATGATGCCGGCGAGTGCCAGCGTGAAGGCGACATCCGTCCGCAACAGACGAACCGTCGCTCCGAATGAGACCTTCTTGCCACCATGTGTCTCAGTGATTGGATGACGTTTAAATAAGAATCCAATCATCACCCCGTATGCCATATAGACGAACGCCGTGATGTAAAACGTCGCGGAGGTGTTCCCCGCACTCAGCAGCAAGGCGATTCCCGGCCCGATCGCTGCTGCGATGTTGATCATCGCGTAACGGATATTGAAGACGAACAATCGGTTCGCTTCGTTCGTCGTATCACTGATCAAGGCACGAGCGGATGGCTCAAAAATCGAGCGACAGACACCGTTCAAGGCACTGAGGATGAAGAATGCCCAGAACGTCTCGACTTGCGCGAGTGCGATGAAGACGATCGCGAACCCAATCGTTCCGGCGAGCATCATCGCCCGGCGACCATACCGGTCTGACAATGTACCGCCGATGAAACTCATAACGAGACTGGCGATCGCCGAAATACTGAGCACCCAGCCGACATCGACCGGATCAAACTTCAGAACGGTCGTCATGTAGATAGCGAAAAACGGCATCGTAATGAATGTTCCGAGACGTGAGAAAAACGTCCCGAACAAGACCCCGAGTGTCAACGGATGCAGTTGACGTATGCGTTGCATATGATTCCCCCTAACCCCTGTTTCAGACAAATGAAAAGCATCCTTCCATTATATAGGAAGGATGCCGGCTTCGGTGAACTTATTTGCTGACTGGAACGACCGCACCTTTGTACTTGTCGAGAATCCAATCTTGGTTTTTCTTTTCGTGTAGAACGTCAAGAAGTGCTGTGACACGCTTGTCTTTTTCATCGCCATCACGTGTAACGATGATGTTGACGTATGGTGACGACTCATCTTCTGACGCGATCGCGTCTTTCAACGGGTTCAGACCGTTATCGATTGCGTAGTTCGTGTTGATGAGGACGGCGTCGCCTTCATTGTTTTTGTAAGCTTGCGGAAGAAGCGATGCTTCGATGTTCGTCTTGAACTTAAGTTTCTTCGGGTTCTCCGCGATATCGCCGAGTTGTGCATCTGTCGTTTTACCGTCTTTAAGTTTGATCAACCCTTCATTTTGAAGGAACGTCAAGACACGACCGCGTTCCGCGACGTTTGAGCTCGTTAAGATCGTTGCACCGTTTGGCAACTTATCGAGTGACTTGTATTTCTTCGAATAGATACCGAGTGGTTCAACGTGGACGCCACCTGCGTTCGCAAACTTATACGATTTGTTTTCTTTCTCTTGTTGCTCGAGATACGGCACATGCTGGAAGTAGTTCGCGTCGAGTTCTTTTTCAGCGAGCGCTTTGTTCGGAAGCACATAATCTTGGAACTTCTTGATTTCAAGTTTGTAGCCTTTTGCTTCATATTCCTTTTTAACGTGCTCGAGAATCTCAGCGTGCGGTACGTTTGAAGCACCGATGACGAGTGTCTTGTCGTCGCTTCCTGATGATTTTTCGCCACAAGCAGCAAGACTGATTGCTAAAACGGATACAGCGGCAGTACCTACGAATTTTTTCCAAACTTTCATGAATGATTCCTCCAATATGAATAAAATTTGAATTAACGTTTATCGATTGCTCGGATCAGTAAGTCCCCAATGATTTGGATGACGAAGACGATTGCTAAGATTAAGAGTGTCGCAATGACGATGACATCGTTTTGAGAACGCTGGAATCCTTCGATGAAGGCCATGTCCCCGAGTCCACCTCCGCCGACTACTCCGGCCATTGCCGTGTAACCGACAAGTGCAACGAGTGTAACCGTGATACCAGAAACGATAGCAGGCAATGCTTCTGGGATTAAGACTTTGTAGATGATTTGGAACTTCGTCGCGCCCATCGATTCAGCTGCCTCGATGACACCTTTATCGACTTCGCGAAGTGCGAGTTCAACCATCCGACCGTAGAACGGTGCGGCTCCTAAAATCAGTGCCGGTAATGCTGCTGTTGGTCCGAGGAACGAACCGACGACTGCTTTCGTAAATGGAATCAATAAGATCAGTAAGATGATGAACGGAATCGAACGGAAGACGTTAACGATCAAGCTCAAGATCGAATAAAACGCCCGATTTTTGAACAACAATTCTTCATTTGTCGCAAACAATAATAAACCAATGATCAAACCGAGAACGAATGTCGAAAGACCAGCGACTGCCGTCATATAGATCGTACTGCCTGTCGCTTCCCACACCATGTCCCAGTCTAGGTTGTCAAAGAATGAAATCATCGGTGATCCACCTCCACTTCAACATCACTGGCTTGAAGCTTCGTGATGACCGCTTGTGTTGCTTCTGTTTCCCCGATTAACTGAATGAACAGCGTACCGAGCGCCCCTTCCTGTGATTGACCGACGTTTCCGCCGATGATATTGAACAGGACGGGTGAATCCTTCATGACTTCCGCGAGGATCGGACTTTCCGCCGTCGATCCGACGAATGTCAACTGAACGATTTTTCCGGTTGGGTAGCGTTCGCGGAGTTTCGCGAACGTCAACTCGTTTTCCGATGGCGACGTCAATTGTTTGACGAATTCCTTCGTCATCGCTTGCTTCGGATGACGGAAGACTTCTGCGACCGGTCCTTGTTCGACGATTTTACCGGCCTCCATGACGGCGACCCGGTGACAGATTTTTTGAATGACGTGCATCTCGTGTGTGATCAAGACGATCGTCAGTTTCAATTTTTCATTGATGTCGACGAGTAACTCAAGAATCGAGTCCGTCGTCTTCGGATCGAGTGCACTTGTTGCCTCGTCACATAAGAGAACATCCGGGTTCGATGCCAGTGCCCGAGCGATACCGACACGTTGCTTTTGACCACCCGATAATTGCGACGGATAGGCTTTTTCGCGTCCATCCAAACCAACGAGTTGAATCAGTTCCGCGACCCGTTCCTTGCGGCGTGCCTTCGGAAAGCCACCAAGTTCGAGTGGGAACATGATGTTCTCTTCAACTGTTCGTGACCAAAGTAAGTTGAAGTGCTGGAAGACCATCGAGACATTCTTGCGGACGCCCCGTAATTCTTTTGGTTTCAGTGATGTCATTTCGACACCATCGATTTGAATCGAACCACTCGTTGGTGCTTCGAGCATATTCAACAATCGGATCAAGGTCGATTTCCCTGCTCCGGAATAACCGATTATTCCAAAAATTTCACCGCGCTCGATTGTCAGATCGACATTCGCGACGGCTTCGACCGCTCCGCGCTTTGAGCGATAAATCTTTCCTACGTCTTGTAAACGAATCACAACTGTCCCTCCTAAAATAAAAAAAGTGCGCGCGTTTTAGAGCAAACGCGCGCACTTTTCAGTACACAAAACCATTTGCTCTCATCTCCCAGACTTTTGTCTGCTGGAATTAGCACCACTTCGGATTAGATCCGCGGTTGCCGGGTTTCATCGGGCCAGTCCCTCCACCACTCTCGATAAGAGTTTCGGTATTAAGTTTGTAGAATATATTCTGAATATTAGCAGGGGTTATTTTTGTTGTCAAACAGTTTTTTCAGAAACTTTTTCGAGGAACGTGAAAGCACGTGTTAAGTCTTCTTTCAAATCTTCCGCATCCTCAAGTCCAACTGAAATCCGAACGAGACCGTCCGTGATACCGAGTTCTGCCCGACGTTCTGCTGGGATTGACGCGTGCGTCATCCGTGCCGGCACCGAAATCAGACTCTCGACGGCACCAAGACTCTCAGCGAGTGTGAAGAAGTGTGTCGCCTCGACGAGTTTTTCTGCGTTCGCTGCTGAACCGACATCAAAGCTGATCATCCCACCAAATCCAGTCGCTTGTTTCGCTTGGATGTCGTGATCAGGATGTGATGCCAGTCCTGGGTAGAAGATGTTCGAGACGATGTCTTGCGCTTGTAGGAACGCAACGAGATCATGTGCTGTCTCTTCGATCGCATCCATCCGGATACCGAGCGTACGTAGACCACGGACGAGCAAGAAGCTGTCTTGCGGTCCAAGCACGCCGCCTGTCGAGTTTTGGATGAAGTGCATCTCTTCGCCAAGCGCATCATCTTTGACGACGACAAGTCCAGCGACGACGTCTGAATGTCCGCCGATGTATTTCGTCGCACTGTGCAAGACGATGTCAGCACCAAGTGCGAGTGGTTGTTGATGGTATGGTGTCGCGAACGTGTTGTCGACGACGAGTTTAAGATCGTGACGTTTTGCAATCGTTGCGATTGCTGCGATGTCCGTTACTTTCAACAACGGATTCGTCGGCGTTTCGACGTAGACGATCTTCGTATTGTCTTGGATCGCTGCTTCCGTTGCCGCAAGATCCGTCGTATCGACGAACGTCACTTGGATGTTGAACTTCGGTAAGACGCGTTGCATCAAACGGAACGTACCACCGTAGACGTCGTCCGTCATGACGATGTGGTCGCCAGACTCAAGCAAGTGGAAGACAGCATGAATCGCTGCCATCCCAGAACCGAACGCAAAACCACGTGCGCCGCCTTCAAGATCCGCAATCAATCGTTCGATGCTCGTCCGTGTCGGGTTCGCTGTCCGTGAGTATTCGTATCCGTCCTTGAGTTGACCGATTTTATCTTGCTTGTATGTGCTTGTTTGATAGATCGGAGGTGTGACGGCTCCTGTTGCCCGATCGACACCTGTTCCTCCATGAATCAATGCTGTCTTCTTACGCATGAGTTTCGTCCACCTTTTCAAAGATTTGTTGGCTTAAATAGCGTTCGGCACTGTCTGCGAAGACGGTGACGATCGTACTGCCGGGGTGACGCTTTGCGATATCAAGCGCAGCAACGAGCGCTGCCCCTGCTGAGCTACCGACGAGTAATCCTTCGCGAGCAGCGAGTGTATGAACCGCGTCAAATGCATCACGGTCAGAAATCGTATGAATCTCGTCGACGAGCTCACGCGGCACGAGACTTGGCCATTTCGCTGTACCGATACCTTCTGTCTTATGCGGACCGGCTGGACCACCGTTCAAGACGGAGCCTTCCGGTTCAACGATTGCTGCTTTTGTACCGAGACGTTGTTTTAAGAAGTCCGCTGTTCCGGCGAACGTACCACCTGAACCACAACCGGCAACGAACCAGTCGATATGCGGTAAGTCCGCAATCAGCTCAGGACCGAGTGTCCGCTGATACGTGACTGGGTTCTCTTCGTTTTCGAATTGTAACGGAACGTAACTATTCGGAATTTCCTGACCGAGTTCTTTTGCCCGGTCGATGGCCCCTTGCATATCGAGTTCAGTCGGCGTGTTGACGACGGTTGCGCCGAGTGCCCGCATCAACGTCTGCTTTTCCTGACTGAATTTTTCCGGAACGACACAGATGACTTGGAGATCGTATTTTTTAGCGGCGAGCGCCAAGCCGATGCCGGTATTCCCGGCTGTCGGCTCGATGATCGTACCGCCTGGTGTCACATGTCCGTTTTCGATTGCTGCATCAACGAGTTGAATGCCAAGGCGGTCTTTGACGCTGCCCCCAGGGTTCATCCATTCGAGCTTCGCCAAAATGCGCGTACCAGCAGGCAAATCGAATGAAATGATCTCGTAGAGTGGTGTGTTTCCGACGAGGTCGCGGACGTTGTTCGCGATCATCCGAAGACGATGTCCCATTCATCACGACCGGCAAGCATTTTCTCGGCATAGTGCTTCGCTCCTTTGAGGTCATGTGCGCTCGCAAATCCACATTGGACTTCGTTTTGCGCTGGAATCTCTTCTGCTGCGAGGACGTCTTTCAACGTCTTCTCAACGAGTTCGCTCATTTTTTCGACCGAGTCGAAGTTCATCATCGCCATATAGAAACCTGTTTGGCATCCCATCGGCGAGACATCGATGACATCATCCGAGTAGTTACGGATGTTTTCAGCAAGTAAGTGCTCGAGTGTGTGCATCGCACGCATCGGCATTTGCTCAACGTTTGGTTGTGTGAAACGGATATCGTATTTGACGACTTGGTCGACTTTACCTTCTTTATATCCTGCGACGCGGATGTAAGGTGCTTTGACTTTCGTATGATCCAGGTTAAAGCTTTCGACGTTCATTTTTTGAAGTGCCATGATTTATTCCCCCATTTTCTCGGCTTCTACGAGCCAGACGAAGTGATTGTATTGTATAAATTTAACAGTGAATCCCCGTGCTGTAAACAATTCTTCCATGACTGGAATCAACGGGTAGAACTCGCGTTCGAGATCTTCCGCTAACGCATCAAACCCTTGAGCACGTGCTTCACGGATCGTTTGCAGGCGTGCCTCTTCTGAGACGAACATCGTATCCGCGTAGACGATTTTTCCGTCTGCCGGTAAATGTGATGCCATCAGTTCGATTGCTTCTCCCTTTTCCTCATCTGTTAGATGATGAAACGCATACGTCGAAACAAAACTGCGTGCTTCCTTCACCTCGAACGAGAGGAAGTGACCGTCTTGTACATCAAGTGACGGAATCTTTTCCGTCAGGATTGCCCGCATCTCCGGACTTGGTTCGACGGCGAGTACGGCGTCGTGACGTGCCAGAAGACGTTGTGTCAGGTTCCCTGTGCCTGCTCCGAATTCAATGACCGGCGACTGCGCTTTATCCGCTACTGTATCCAAAATCTCATCGTATCGACGAAAAACCTCTTTATACTCCGGATCATGTCCGGTTACTGTCTCGTCATACGTTGATGCCCATTCTGTGAAAACATCCATAAAACGTACTGTCATGCCTTGTCGTCCTCCATCTCACCAGTTAATTCCGAGTAATCGGATATGAATTAAAGTAATTTTCCTTATTCGCATTGTAGCAAGGAGATTCTATCCTGGCAAGCGACCGGCTCGAAAAACTTCCAGAAAACAAAAAAAAGGCGTTGCCGGCGAACCGACAACACGAATAATGTGGTTAGAAATGCTACGAAGGAAAACCCAGCTCCATTCGGAATTGTTCGCTCTTCCGCGTGGAGGACGGCGCCTGTTCGACATGATCGCCAGCTTACGTTCACTTCCTGATCGGTCCTTTCGATCCACCACCCGTTCATTGCACCGCTTCGTCTTTGGGGGACGACTTAAGGGGAAACAATACACCGGCTTAGGATGGGAGAAAGGGTTCAGGACTTGAATCGTATTGAACGATCATCTCTGCTAGACTTCCTATAATGCATTTCTAGAAGTTGTTATGAATATACCATTCATATTTCTGCGTTGTCAACGGATTATTGTAAATATTCCGACAATTTAACAAAAAGAAAAATCCAATCGGACTTTTCTTACCGTTCTTGACAGAAAGCAAAGACGTTTTGGACGGACTGGAAAGCATAAAGTCGCTCTACGACTTGGTTTTCTTCAATTCGCAACAACGCAGGAACACTCATGACACGGGCTTCTTCTAAGAAATCCGGAATGAAATTCCCGTTCGCCTTCTGAATCGATTGACCTGATTCCGTCGCTTCGACGATATCGAGCATACGTTCCGCGATGGCGCATGTCCCGCACATCGGTGCATAGACATACAATAGCCCGTTTTCCGGGACGGTCGTGACCTCTTGCATGACGGTCGCTCCTTTCTTCGTGGTATCTGTCGTCAGTATACAAAAAAAAGAGAGCGGACGAAACGCAAGCGCCTCGTTCACTCTCTTTTCGTTAAGTATTACTCGTTGATCATCGATTTGTACGCTGCAGCGTCCATCAATGCCTCGACTTGTGAAGCATCTTCGATTTCGATGTCGACCATCCAAGCGCCTTCGAATGGTGACTCGTTGACGAGTTCTGGGGAATCCGAAAGGTTTTCGTTGATGGCAACGACTTTACCAGAGATCGGTGCGTATAATTCCGAGACTGTCTTGACCGACTCGACTGAACCGAATGGCTCGTTTGCTGTGATCGTATCCCCGACTTCAGGCAATTCGACGAAGACGATATCCCCGAGTTCGTGTTGCGCGAAATCCGTGATTCCGATGCGCGCCTTGTTTTCTGATACTTCGACCCATTCATGTTCTTCCGAATAGCGTAAGTTGTCTTTTACTTGACTCATTTCCGATTCCCCCTGTGGACTAATTTGGACTAACGTGTTCAGTATACCAAAATCGACTCTGAACTTAATACCATTTTCCTTGATACATTTCTTCCTTGAAGCCGATCGTGACGTCTTTTCCGTCTGTAACGATCGGACGCTTCAGTAACATGCCGTCACTTGCGAGCAACTTGTATTGCTCGTCTTCTGATAACTCAGGGAGTTTGTCCTTGATTCCTTGCGAACGATACGATTGACCGCTCGTGTTGAAGAACTTCTTCAATGGCTCCCCACTTTTTTGGTGGAGTTCCTGAATCGTCGTTGCAGATGGTGTCTCCTCGACGATATGTTTGTAATCGACTTCGACACCGTGTTGTTCGAGTGCTTTTTTTGCTTTGACGCACGTACTACATTTCGGGTAGCCGTACATCGTGACTGTTGTTGTCATGTTCATCACCTCACTTCCAAGAGTAGCAGATGGATCACTTCTGCTTCAAGCGTGCGAGCGCCCCGTCGATCTGATCTTGATGATGGGCGTCATGGGCGACGAACGACTCAACGAATTCTTGCGGTCGGAAATTCTCATAGGTCGCCGCAAATTGCTCATCAGACAGACGATTGAGGTGATCGACGATATCACGCCGGACACTGATCGCTTTTTTCAACAAAGCAAGCGGATCGATATGATGCGCATATTCGACCGCCAGTCGATTGAACTGATCAAAATCCGTCTCGACGAGCGTCAACGGTTCATCCGGTAACTTCGAGATGGCATGATCGTAATAAAACCGGTCCCATAAATAGAGGTGACTGACGCACTCAAGGACGGTCCACTTGTTGAGCGCAAGCGGCAGATCCCATTCTTCCGACGACAAACGTTCAAGGGATTGATAGTAGGCAATCGCAAATTGCAGTTCAACCAATTCTTGGCGCATCTCGTTTTCCCTCCTCAACCAAAAACTTCGCCTTTACAGAGATTTTCCCTGCAAAGGCGAAGCGGTAAACCTGACTTAGACCGTATATTTGTTTGACTCGATGAGACGTTTTGCGATGTCGCGTTTCGTACCGATGACGTTGATTGGCTGGTAACGGCTGAATTTTTTCAGCGCCGAGAGCAACATCCGGAGTTCGTCGCCGCTTGCTGCCGCGTAGAGTGTCTCTTTCGCGTCACGCTCGACAGCTTCGAACGCTTGTTGTGCGAAGACTTCCGTGTAACGGACTTTCAGTTCGCTCTTCTCGATTCCTTTGTCAGCAATCGCTTTGTCCGTCCGGACGATTGCTGACTCCAGCGCATAGATCGCACTCATGATGTCGGCTGTATTCGCTAAAATTTCTTGCTCGCCTTGGAGTTTGTCCTGGTATTTTTGGACCGCTGTTCCGGCAGTCAACAAGAAGATCTTCTTCATCATCGCGAGTAAGTGGCGTTCGCGATCAAGTGGTGCTGTTCCGATGTCTGTCGGCATGAAGCTCATCACTTCTTGTTGTAGACGCTGTGCTTCCGCAAGCAACGGCAACTCGCCTTTCATCGCTTTCTTCAGTAGTGTTCCTGGGACGAGGAGACGGTTGATCTCGTTCGTTCCTTCGAAGATCCGGTTAATCCGTGAATCACGGTACATGTTCTCGACTTCATATTCTGCCATGAAGCCATAACCACCGTGGATCTGGACCGCTTCATCGATGACATAATCAAATGTTTCCGAAGCGAAGACTTTATTCATTGAGCATTCGATTGCGTACTCCGCGATTGCATCGGCAATTTTCTTACCGTCCTTGCTCTCTTCTTCTGACAACTGATCGAGACTGTCTTGGAACAGACCACCCGTCCGGTAGACTGAACTTTCCATCGCATACGTCTGTGCTGCCATCGTCGCGAGTTTTTCTTGAATCAATGGGAACGAGCTGATCGGTGTCTTGAACTGTTTCCGTTCGTTCGAGTACTGGACTGCAAGATCAATCGCTCGTTTTGACGAACCGACAGCACCGACAGCTAATTTGTAACGACCGACGTTCAAGATGTTGAAGGCGATGACGTGACCGCGTCCAATCTCACCAAGGACGTTATCGACTGGTACTTCTGCATCTTGTAAGATCAATGTCCGTGTCGATGACCCTTTGATCCCCATCTTCTGCTCCTCGACACCTGTCGAGACACCTGGATACGATCCTTCGACGAGGAAGGCTGTGAACTTGTCACCGTCGATTTTTGCGTAGACGACGAACAAGCTTGCGAAACCTGCGTTCGTGATCCATTGTTTTTCACCGTTCAAGATATAGTGCGTCCCTGCTTCATTCAAGACAGCTGTCGTTTTGGCACCGAGGGCATCCGAACCAGAGCCCGGCTCTGTCAATGCGTACGAAGCGATCCACTCCCCTGAAGCGAGTTTCGGCAAGTATTTATGCTTTTGCTCTTCGTTACCGAAGAAGACGATCGGCAACGAACCGATTCCGACGTGTGCGCCGTAGCTGAGGGCGAATGAACGACCACGCGCGAACTTCTCCGTGATGATCGAAGACGAAATCTTATCCATCTGATAACCACCGTATGCTTCCGGAACATCTGCGCCGAGTAGACCAAGCTCGCCTGCTTCACGGAGTAGACCAACCGACAGTTCGAACTCGTGTTTTTCGATTCGGTCAAGGACAGGAACGACACGATCTTCGACGAACTTCGCTGTCATATCACCAACCATTTTGTGTTCTTCTGAGAAATCCTCTGGTGTGAAGAGACGTTCTGGTGCTAACTCATCTAATACGAAACTGCCACCTTTGATTAATTCGTTTGTCGTTTGGCTCATTGTCCTGTTCCTCCTTCAACTAGTTCGAATACACCTGCTGCGCCCATTCCGCCACCGATACACATCGAGACGACACCATACTGGACATTCCGGCGTTTCATTTCATGCAAGAGCGTTAATGTCAATTTCGTTCCTGTACAGCCGAGTGGGTGACCGAGGGCGATCGCTCCACCGTTGACGTTGACGATGTCTTCATTTAGTCCAAGCTCACGGATGACACCGAGCGACTGCGAAGCGAACGCTTCGTTCAACTCGATCAAACCGACGTCTTCAAGTGTGATGCCTGCGAGTTCGAGTGCCTTTGGAATCGCGACGACTGGTCCGATACCCATCACTTCCGGACGGACACCACCGACAGCGAACGATTTGAACTTACCGAGAATCGGTAAGCCTTGGCGTTCTGCCTCTTCCCGTTCCATGACGAGGACGGCAGCCGCACCGTCTGACGTCTGCGAAGAATTCCCTGCCGTGACGCTGCCGCCGAGGCGGAACGCTGGGCGAAGTTTCGCGAGACCTTCCGGTGACGAATCCGGGCGAACGCCTTCATCGTGCTCGACGATGAATGTCTTCTCTTCGATTTTCAGTTCATCGTTGACGAATTGTTCCGTCACCGTTACTGGGACGATCTCGTCAGCAAACTTACCAGCCGCAATTGCTGCCGCTGCTTTTTGGTGACTCTTCAACGCAAACGCATCTTGATCTTCTCGTGAGACATTGTAGGTCGTTGCGACTTGCTCCGCTGTATGCCCCATGCTCATGTAGTATTCCGGTGCTGTGTCGACGATCGACGGATTAGGTCGGACGACGTGACCCGGCATCGGGACTTGACTCATCGATTCGAGTCCACCAGCGACGACAGCGGTTGCTTGCCCCGTCATGATCTTCATCGCTGCGTCAGCAATCGATTGTAGTCCACTTGAGCAATACCGGTTGATCGTTATTGCCGGTACCTCATGGGATAAACCACCGAGGACTGAAGCGTAACGGGCGATGTTCATCCCCTGCTCTGCTTCCGGTAAGGCACATCCGAGAATGACGTCATCGACCGCTCCCGTGTAACCGGACCGTTTCAACGTTTCTTGGATGGCGATGCCTGCTAATTCATCCGAGCGCATCGATTTGAATGCGCCCTTTTTTGCTTTTCCGACCGGTGTTCGTGCACCGGCGACGATTACTGCTTCCTTCATCCGAATCCCCCCAGTCCTCAGTTACGAAGCGGCTTGCCTTTGACGAGCATGTGCTGCATCCGTTGTTGTGTCTTCATCTCACCGATCAGGCTCAAGAAGGCTTCCCGTTCGATGTCGAGCATATATTGTTCATCGACGTGGCTATCGAAGGCGACGTTACCGCCGGCGATGACGTGTGCGAGTTTACTTGCGATTTTCAAATCGTGTTCCGAGATATAACCGCCGTAGAACATTTCGCGTGTTGCAAGTTCCAGCGTCGCTTTACCAGCACGACCGACGACTGGAATCTTCGCTTTCGCTGGTGCCGTGTAGCCGGTCCGGTCCAGTTCAAGGACGAGTTGTTTCGCATCATACGTCAAGTGATCCCGGTTCATCGAGATTTGATCAATGGAGCGGACATATCCGAGTTCACGTGCTTCAAAGGCTGATTTTGAGACTTTTGCCATCGCGACGTTTTCGAACGTCTTTTGCGCTGCTTTTTCGATATTGACGAGTCCGTCTGGTGTGTTTTCTAACAGTCGACGGTACGTATTGACGTTTCCGCCGCCTCCTGGAATTAGACCGACACCGACTTCGACGAGACCCATGTACGTTTCAAGACCAGCTTGCAGGCGAGCTGCCGGAAGCGAGATTTCTGTACCGCCACCAAGCGTCATCCCTTGTGGAGCAGCGACGATCGGACGCGATGCGTAACGAATCTTTTGAATCGATTGTTGGAACTTGTTGATGATCCAGTCGAGTTCGAACCAGTTCTCATCTTCCGCTTCCATCAGCATCATCGCTAGGTTCGCACCGACACAGAAGTTCTTGCCATCGTTCGCGATGACGAGACCACGGTGGTTTTTCTCAACGAGATCGACCGACTGTTCGATCATCTGCATGATGTCGACACCGATCGCATTGCTCTTCGATGTGAACTCAAGGACTGCGACATCATCGCCGATATCAAGCAAGCGTGCCCCGTTGTTCTCAAGTAAAACACCGTTTGACTTCCGGACGTCGCGGAGTCGGATCTCCTTCGGATTGACCGTTGCTCCGACGTAGTCTTGTGTCGTTGTGTCATAATGACGACCGGACGCATCATAGAAACTCGTCTTCCCTGCCGCGAGCATCTCATCGACCCATGCCGGTACTTCGTAACCGTCTTGTTTCATCTTCGCGACCGTCTTCTCGACGCCTAGTGCGTCCCATGTCTCGAACGGTCCCATCTTCCAGCCGAAGCCCCATTTCATTGCTTCATCGATCGCTTTGATGTCGTCTGCGATCTCACCAGTCAGCTGAGCCGAGTAGAGCAATGTTTTCGCGTGGATTGGCCAGAGTAACGCGCCGACACGATCTTGCGCGAAGACGACGGCTTTCAGTTTGTTTTTTGCGCCCGGAAGTGCTTTGGCTTGTCCGACTGACGGTTCAGTAAGCGCTTTCTTTTCAACGTACTCAAATGTCTCGAGATCAAGTTCAAGGATCTGTTTTCCGACTTTCTTATAGAAACCTTGACCCGTCTTCGCACCGAGTGATTCTTGTTCGACAAGGCGACGCATTTCAGACGGAACCGCGAACGTCTCCTTCTCTTCGCCTTCTGGCAACAAGTCATAGACGTTGTTCGCGACGTGGACGAACGTGTCGATGCCGACGACGTCGAGTGTCCGGAATGTTGCTGACCCTGGGCGACCAAGTAGTGGACCTGTGACCGAATCGACCTCCCCGATCGAATAGCCACCTTTTTTCATCTCATCCATCGTCACGAGGAGACCGTATGTCCCGATTCGGTTGCCGATGAAGTTCGGTGTGTCCTTCGCGATGACGACACCTTTTCCGAGTCGTTCCTCTGCGAATTGCTTCATGAAGTCAACGACACTTGGATCCGTGTCTGACGTCGGAATCAACTCAAGCAACTTCAGATAACGTGGTGGGTTAAAGAAGTGTGTCCCGAGGAAACGACGGTTGAACGATTCCGAGCGCCCTTTGCGCATCGCTTCAATCGAGATGCCGGATGTGTTCGAACTGACGATCGCGTCTTCCCGAATGAACGGTTCGATCGTTGCGAACAATTGCTGTTTGACGTCGAGTCGTTCGACGACGACTTCAACGATCCAGTCCGCTTCCTTCAGACGCTCTAAGTCGTCTTCTAAGTTTCCGACCTCGATGAAATCGATCAATTTTTTCGACGCGAGTGGTGCTGGATTTTGTTTCAAGAGTTTTTCGCGGTTATCGCGCGCGATGCGGGAGCGGACGCGCGGATCACTCAGCGTCAAGCCCTGCTTCTCTTCTTGTGCCGTAAGTTCTTTTGGTACGATATCAAGCATCAATGTCCGTATGCCAGCATTCGCAAGATGTGCCGCGATGCCTGCACCCATCACCCCTGAACCGATGATGACGGCGAATTGGATGTGTTTCGTCAACTGGATTGTGGTCGGCTGACCGATTTGACTCGCCATGATATACCCCCTGATTTTAAATTGAATGAATAACCATTCATTATACTGACAAAAAAAGAAGCCCAACGACTTTGGTGTGCTTCTTCTACATCTTCATCATAAATGAATAATGATTCAGTAGCAATAAAAAATCAGTCAATGGACAAATTTTCCTGTTAGACTGATAAAAAGGAGTGGTTGAAAATGAGTCAAACCGAGCATGTATGGAATCAAAAAGCCGCCGACTGGGCGGATCGCGCTGACGATATGTGGACGAACGGCAGCCGAAAAACCGTTTTGCCGTTCTTACGAAAAACGATCACCGGTGGTCGTTTGCTTGATCTCGGTTGCGGTGATGGTGCAGCCTGTCGCTTACTGACACCGGACTTTCAGACAGTCGGACTTGATGTTTCAGATGAGATGATCCGAATCGCCCGTGAGAAGTCACCCGAGCAGACGTTCATCGTTGGAACGGGTGAAGCATTGCCGTTCGCCGATCATGCGTTTGATGTCGTCCTCGCCGTCAACTCACTCGAATGGTCGACACGTCCCGTTCAAGTGTTGCAAGAAATCGAACGTGTCGCCCCGCTTGTCGTCATCAGCCTACTCGGTCCGACAGCCGCACCACGGCAACTTGCTTATCGTCGTCTGTACGGTGAAGAAGTCGCGATGGGAAATACGATGATGCCGTGGGAATTGTTGCAGCTGGCAAAAGAGTGTGGCTGGACGTTGCTCGATGAAGCAGTCATCCAAAAGGAAGGAGCCGTCATGACGGGGCATCGATTACTGGATCAAGCACATGCTTTCTCGTGTTTATTTGCTTTTCAGACGACGGCTGTGAGGGAGCGATAAATATGTCACACAGTACCTTTTATACGTCTATATTAATAGCTTTATGTATTGTTTTTTTATTTTACATTGATGCTCTCGATGTTCTAGAAAGATGGCAATTCTTCCTACTCTTTATTGGTCTGTTATTCTGTATACAGGCATTGGGGGACCGTTTATTTCGACGTTATCGGGAGAAACGTTTCCAACCACAAACTACTGTCTTCTTAATGATTGGTTTATTTGCTGGGATGATGTTTCTAGGTAATATCATTTGGCCATGATGCGAAATGACCGATGTAACGCACTATTCACCTCACTGTCTTCTCACCCGCTTTCCTCAGGCGAGACACAAGCCAGTCTTCTTCATCCTTCGGATGACGAACCCGGGTCTTGTTCGTCTCTGACAGCGCGAGTTAAAACATCGCGCTTTTTCCTGAAGGAGTCGGGTGAAGACATGTGAGGAGGACGTACTCATTTGTTATCCAAAGAACTCAAAAGCGATCGATTTCCGTCAATGGAATCGATCGCTTTTGATATGAGTTCATCTAGGACGAACTAGGCATCTTCGACTCCTACAGGAAAAGGAAGCATGCTAGATGCTTCCGTCAGGGAAGAGGAAGACCCGGCAAATCGCATGGAATGCGAAATGCCGCGGCTTACTTCCCGCCTGAGGAAAGCGAAGATGTTGGGAACGTCCGGTATACTTTGCTTCATCCTCCATGCGTTCGCTGATGTACCTGTCGCAACCACTCTTCAACCAAGACAAGACCCGATTGCTCTTCCCATTTCAGTCGGAAATAGAGTGTCTGTAGCATCTGTTTAACGTTACGATACGTCGTCCACTCCGCATCTCCCCATGTCACGTCACTCTCAAGCCACTCCTTAATATTACGTTCGATTCGTTGCAATAGGACATCTTCCGACAGTCCATGACGACAAGCTTGCAACCACGCCGTCACCATCCGGTCCGCTTCTTCATCGACATAGAGATAATCGGATCGGATCAACTGACGAATCATCGCATCAATCGCTCCGAGCTCCTCCTGTGGACGACTCGCTGGGTGCGTAAACCAAACCGCATAGACATCTGCGATATGTGCCATGCTGTGTGCCCACCCCATTCCGTCAATGAATCCACGGACATCCTTTTCTTGCTCCAAATAGGTTTGTAAGTAAGTCGACAGCCGATTCAGCTGACTTTGCGTCAATACCTGCCGGGTTTTGTCCATCACTAACAATTCAGCGAGTGCTAATGCTGAAAATGATCGCGTCAGAACAGCTGTTGTGTCCGCTGTTCCCATTCTATACATCAATCCATGCCCGCTTAAAAGAAAATCGAAAATTCGATTGGTGTCTTCTATCGTAAATGATTCGGATGCGATGTAGATCGCTAACTGCGGATAGATCAATCCATCTCGTAACTCAGAATCCGTCGAACCGATATGTAGAAGTAACTCATCGAGTAATGTAGGCGTTACAGGCGCGTCTTGTTGCAGCAGTTCCTTGAATTCTTGTTCTGTTCGTGCCATTCTGACCTCTCCTCTCTGAATCAAAAAAAGACGATGCAACGTTGCATCGCCTTCTCTTCTTATCCTTTGACCATTCCTTTGAGAACGAAGGCAACGTTTGCCGGTCGTTCTGCTAAGCGGCGCATGAAGTAACCGTACCAGTCACGTCCATAAGGAACGTAGACACGGACTTTATAGCCTTGTTTGACGAGTTCGAGTTGACGCTCGACCCGGATACCAAATAACATCTGGAATTCGAACTGGTCTTTTTCGATCCCATTTTCTTTAGCGTGACGGATGACTTGCTCGATCATCGCATCGTCATGTGTTGCGACGGCAGCATAGTTTCCGAGTGATAATTGTAACTTCACGAGCTTGATGTAGTTGTGATCGACGTCTTCTTTTTCTGGGAACGCCACCGTTGCCGGCTCTTTATATGCCCCTTTAACGATCCGGAGATTCGTCTCGAAGCGACCGACGCGTTTGATATCATCTTCCGACCGGTAGAGGTATGACTGGATGACTGTTCCGATGTTATCGAAAGATTGGCGCAATTCTTCAAACAATTGAATCGTCTTTTCACAACGTGGCTCATCTTCCATATCAATCGTGACGAAGACACCGAGTTCTTTCGCACGTGTTAAGATCCGCTCCATGTTCGAGCGAATCAAGTCGTCCGAGATATCGAGTCCGAGTGATGTCAGTTTCAACGAGAGTTGCGAGTCTAATTTTTCTTCCGCAATCATCTCAACCGCACGAATACATTCTTGTGTCATCATCTCTGCTTCCGCTACCGTCGAGATGAACTCCCCTAAATGGTCCATCGTGACGCATAATCCTTTTGCGTTCAATTCCTGGATCGCCCGTTTTGATGCTTCCAATGAATCCCCTGCCACGAAGCGACTTGCTCCGAATTTAAGCCCGTATCGCTTGGCGAGACCGTTCAATGTCTTGTTTTGCGATAAGAAGATAAAACCATCCCGTAGTACTTTTTCCATCACTCATGATTCCCCCTAAATAAATGCTAGGCTGTTTTACCGTATCGGTTCACATCTCTGCCTTTATATTATGACATAAAGCGCTTACATGCGCTCTTTCTTTTGTTTATTTTTGAGAATCTGTTGTGCGACAAGTCCCACGACAAAGAATAAGACATACAGACCGATCGCGAGGAAGAACTGCCACGAGAACGGATCACGAAGGCTTGAGCCGATATTGTTGTAAACGAACGCACCGGGAATGATCCCGATATAGTTCGCGATGGCGAACTGTTTGAAGCGGATTTTTGATAATCCGGACGCGTAGCTGATCGCGTCAAACGGAAATAGCGGAATCAACCGGACGATCAAGACGACGAGAAAGCCGTTCGTTGCAATCCGTTCGTCGAGTACGTTCAGCTTCCCTTTCCCGATCAACTTCTCAACTCCACGGCGACCGAGCAACCGGGCGATCCAAAAGCTGAGTAATCCACCCGTACCGGCACCAATAACATCAAGTAATGTCCCGAGCCACGGACCGTACGTATAGCCGCCAAAGACGGTCAAAAGACTCGCCGGAAAAAAGACGAGTGGTCGGACGGTATAAGCGAGCACATAGAGCAACATCCCGGTGAGACCTTGATTCCGTACCCAATCCGATAATGCTTGAATGTCGAATTGCTCCAACATTCCCGACATCCGGAAATACAGGAGCAATCCAAGTCCAAACATAAAATACAGCGTGATCGGGAGCCAGTCCCGGAGCCGTAGTTTCTTCATGACATCGTCGCTGGAGCAACATAATAGAAAATCGACAGGAAGATCAACACACTACCAGCAAGGACGAACAGATGCCAAATCGCGTGGTTATACGGCAAGCGTGCCCAGACGTAAAAGATGACGCCGAGGGAGTACGCAAGTCCACCACCGAGGAGGAGTAAGAATCCTTGTAATCCAAGTGCTTCATAGATTGGCTTGATCGCAAACAGACAACACCAGCCGAGGATCAGATAAGACGCATTCGAGATCCAGACATATTTACCGGTCGAATAAAGCTTCCAGATGATGCCGAGCGTTCCGACACCCCAGACGATTCCGAGCAATGTCCAGCCGAGCGGACCACGGAGTGTGATTAAAGCGAACGGTGTATAACTACCGGCAATCAAGAGATAGATGCCAGCATGATCTAAAATTTGTAGAACCTTGTTTGCTTTCGTATGCATCAGCGAATGCATCAAGGTCGAGAACAGATAAAGGAGAATCATCGTTGCCCCGAAGATACTGACAGCAGTGACGTTCCAAGCGCTGCCGGATTTCGTCGCCTGCAGGATCAACATCACGAGCGCGACGATACTGAAAATGACACCCAATCCGTGTGTAATGGCACTGGCGATCTCCTCTTTCAAGGAGTCACCTTTTGCGAGTAGCTCTTCGATCGTTTCTTTCGATTGTTGCTTGATCGTTTGCTTAAGTTCTTTTTTGGTAACCAACCGAACACCTACTTTCTAATGACACAAGACTAACACTTTGATTATACGCTCTGAAGCGACAGCGTGCCTATCGAAAGATTCTGTCGATTTGATGACAACCGTCATCTGTTTGTCTTTTCCCGCTTATACAAAAATCCACACCGCCTTTGCGATGTGGATGTCGTTTACCATTGTTCAATATCCGGGCGATCCTTGAACGTCGATTTTGTACCGTGACGTTCGTTAAGGACGGCTTCGACTTCTTTGAATGAGACACCGCGCTCAGCGAGCAAGACCGTTAAGTGATACAACAAGTCTGCTGTCTCTTCTGCTAACGTATCGTTACCAGCGAGAACGACTTCAAATGCCTCTTCACCGAACTTCTTCGCGATCTTCTCGTATCCGGAAGCAATCAAATAGTTCGTATAGGATTCTGCTTCTTTCGCGTCAATCTTCGCTTTGACGGTCTGTTCCAGTTCGTATAACATCGGGCACCTCCACTTCCGTATAGAAACAACTACGATTTCCGGTATGGCATGTTGGACCGTTCGCTTTGACCGTGATCAAGAGACTATCTTGATCACAGTCAATCCACATCCGTTTGAGTTCAAGCGTGTTCCCGCTCGTCTCGCCTTTCGTCCAGAGACGATTCTTCGTCCGCGAGAAGAAGGTGACGAGACCGGTCGCAAGCGTCTTATCATAGGCGGCTTGGTCCATGAAGCCGACCATCAAGACATCGTTCGTCTGCTCGTCGACGACGACGGCAGCGACGAGTCCTTTTGAAAAATTCAATGTCGTCATCGGACTTCGACTCCCCGTTCTTTGAGGTAGGCTTTTGTTTCTGGCATCGTGTACGTCGCTTCATGGAAGATCGAAGCAGCTAAGGCTGCGTCAGCTCCTGCTTCCAAACCTTCCGCCAAGTGAGCGAGTGTTCCGACCCCACCAGAAGCGATGATCGGCACGTTGACGACTTCACGCAAACGACGAATCAAGGCGAGATCATAGCCGTCTTTTGTTCCGTCAGCATCCATTGACGTGACGAGTAACTCCCCGGCACCCAGGGCAACGGCTTCCTGTGCCCACTCGATTGCGTCACGTCCGACGGGTTGTGTTCCACCGTGTGAGAAGACACCCCATGAGTCACCGGTCTGTTTCGCATCGATTGCGACGACTGTCGCTTGGACACCGAACAGGCGGCTGACTTCTTGAATCAGTTGTGGATTTTGAAGCGCTGATGAGTTGAGTGAGACTTTGTCAGCACCGGCACGAATCAAGCGTTTCGCGTCTTCGATCGTCTTGATTCCGCCACCGACCGTAAACGGCATGTAGATGACTTCTGCGACGCGTTCGACGATATCAAGCATCGTCTCGCGCCCTTCTTGCGTTGCTGAGATATCGAGCAGGACGAGTTCGTCCGCCCCTTGCTCGTAATAGTATTTCGCGACGGCGACCGGGTCACCAAGATCACGTAAGTTTTGGAATTTGACCCCTTTGACGACACGTCCTTCCTTGACGTCAAGACAGGGAATGATTCGTTTCATCAACATACGCGTAACACCTCTTTTAAGGCGAGTGATCCGTCGAGCAATGCCCGACCGACGACCGCTCCGTCCATCCCGATCTCTTTGAGGCGCGCGACGTCATCAACGGTCGTCACACCACCAGAAGCGATCAATTCGACCCCTTCCCGCTTCAAACGATCGAGTCCATCAACGTCCGGTCCCATCATCATTCCGTCACGCGAAATGTCTGTATAAAGGAACGTCTTGATGCCTTTGCCGATCAAGTGTGTCATTGCCTCTTCAAGCGTCCAACCGCTCGCTTCGAGCCAGCCGCGTGTTTGAACGATTCCTTCTTTTGCATCCAAGGCAACAGCCAGTTTATCACCAGCAAGAGCAATCATCTGTTCGAGTAACGCTTCATCCTCGAGAGCGACCGTGCCGATCAGAATCCGATCGATTCCGGCACCGACGTATGCTTCGACGGTCTCGATGTTACGGACACCACCACCAGCTTCGACGAACAAACCGGTCTCCTTTTTGATGTCGGCGATCAAGTTCAAGTGCAACGGTTCGCCGGCTTTCGCGCCATCAAGATCGATCAAGTGGATCGCTGTCGCCCCATCTTCCTTGAAGCGCTTCGCAATCGTCAACGCATCACCGAAGAATGTCTGTTGGTCAAAATCTCCTTGCTTCAGGCGTACGGCCTGTCCGCTCATTAAATCGATTGCTGGGTAGAGTTGCATGTCGTCTCTCTCCATTCCTTCAGTAGTTTCAGTCCGACTTCGCCACTCTTTTCCGGGTGGAACTGCATCCCGGTGACTTGTCCTTTTTGAACGATCGCTGGAACAAGACGTCCGTATTCAACCGCGTCGACGATCCATTCTGGGTCACAAACAGCGCCGTACGAGTGGACGAAATAGACCGCTTCGCCGTGGTTCGTCAGCTGATGCCAACCCATGTGCGGCAAGCGGACGTCGCTCGGTAGTTTTTCAATCGTTCCCGGTAAAATTCCGAGACCTTCCGTCAGTCCATCTTCGTCACTTGATTCAAAGAGCAGTTGCATCCCGAGGCAAATCCCGAGGAATGGTTTCTTTTCCGCTTGTTCTTTTAAGAAGTCGACGAGTCCCGTTTCCTTCAGGCGCTCCATTGCCGGTGCATAAGCACCGACACCCGGTAAGACGAGTGCTTCTGCTTGGTCGAGCAACTCCGTGTCACTCGTGACGATGACTGCTTCGCCGAGCTCCTTTAACGCCCGCTCGACATTCGCGATATTCCCGACGCCATAATCGACGATTGCTATCATTGATCAATCAACCCTTTCGTAGACGGTACCCCTTCGCTCGTCACGGCGACTGCCTGACGGACGGCTCGACCGAGTGCTTTGAACAACCCTTCGATCATGTGGTGTGTGTTCGAGCCATATAAGACTTCAGCATGAATCGTCATCCGGGCACTCCGTGATAAGCCTTGGAAGAACTCTTCTGCGAGTTCCGTATCAAAGTCACCGAGCTTCGGATTCTTGAAACTAGCACGGAAGACCGTGAACGGACGACCGCTGAAATCGAGCACGACCGACGCGAGTGTCTCATCCATCGGTACACGCGATTCGCCGTAGCGTTCAATCCCGGCTTTATCGCCGAGCGCTTCCGTCAACGCTGCCCCGAGGACGATCGCGGTATCTTCGACCGTGTGGTGGGCATCAATCCACGTATCACCTTTTGCTGTTACCTTCAAACCGATTCGGGCCTGAAAGGCAAATAACGTCAACATATGATCAAAGAAGCCGACACCCGTCTTAATCTCAACCGGACCTCCTGCGAGATCGACCTCGACCTTGATGTCTGATTCTGCACTTACTCGTTCGCTTGCGCCACGCCGCATCGTAATTCCTCCTCTACACACGTTTCTAATACTTGCATCGCTTCTGGTGATCCACAACTGACACGGAAGGCTTGGTTAAACAAGCGAATCCGTAATCCGGCGTCAGCACAACGCTGCGTAAAGCGTTCGGCTTCCGGATACTCGACGTAGACGAAGTTCGCTGCACTTGGATACGTCTTGCCGATTGGGGCGAGAATCCGTTCGATCGCCTCGCGGCTCGCATACGTTTCCTCTAAGACTCGATCGAGTTCCGGTTCTGCCATGATGGCGATGCCGACAGCTGCTGATAGACCAGAGACGTTGTACGGTGATTTAATCTGTTCGATTTCTTCGATGATTTGTTCGCTCGCGATGACAAAACCAAGTCGGAGCGATGCGAGTCCGAACGCTTTCGAGAGCGTCCGTAAGATGATTGCTTTCGGATATTCTTCGAGTAAGTGAAGCATCGATTGTTCGAGCGCGAAGTCGATGTACGCCTCATCGATGACGACGTATTTGCCACTGTCGAGCAAACGACGGATGTCCGCTTCCTTCCGGAGGACACCGGACGGATTGTGCGGGTGACTCAAGAAGATGATCTCACCAGGAGCTGCGATCAATCCCTCGACGTCAAGCGCCATCTCGTCGAGTAACGGCACGCGTTCGAACGGTGCCCGTGCCCGGTCAGCGTAGAACTGATACATGACGAAGTCCGGTTCCGAGGCGATGACCGGCATGCCGGGTCCGCCGTAGCGGGCACATAAGTAGCCGATCAACTCATCCGAGCCGTTTCCGGCGACGAGTTGCGTCGGACGGACACCGGCGTACGTCGCGTATGATGCCTTGACTTGATCGATGATTTCGACAGGATATTCATTTAAAGGGAACGTTGCGATCAATTCCTGGATCGCTTCGATCCCGACTGGACTGTGGGTCGTGAATCGTTCGTTTTGGTGTAATCGCATTAGTCTTCCCTCACTTCGATGGCTTGTGCGTGTGCTTCGAGTCCTTCGACCCGGGCAACGGTCTTCGCTGCGTTCGCGAGACGTTGTACGCCTGCGCGTGTGGCTTCGAGCATCGTCTGGTGACGCAGGAATGTCCGCGCTGATAATCCAGACGCAAAACGAGCTGTACCGGACGTTGGTAAGACGTGGTTCGTTCCGGCGACGTAATCACCGAGCGTTTCCGGTGTCTCGTGACCGAGGAAAATCATCCCGGCGTGACGGATCGACTTCACGACCTCTTGCGGATTGGCAACGGCAAGTTCCAAGTGTTCCGCTGCGAGGCGATTCGCTTCTTCGATCGCTGTTTCGAGTGGAGCGACGAAGACACCACCGTTTTCCATCGCGCGACGGGCAATCTCTTGACGCGGCAATTGCTGTAAGCGCCGCTCGATTTCTGCATCCACCGCTTGTTTCATCTCTTCCGTTGGCACGAAGGCGATCGCGACAGCGTCACGGTCGTGTTCGGCTTGCGCAAGGAGGTCGGCTGCGATCCGGTCCGGATGCGCTGTTTCGTCCGCGATGACGACAACTTCCGATGGACCGGCAACCGAGTCGATGCCAACAATCCCGTAGACTTGGCGTTTTGCTTCAGCAACGAAGCGGTTTCCGGGTCCGACGATCAAGTCAACGGCTTGGATGCTTTCTGTTCCAAATGTCAGCGCGGCGACCGCTTGTGCTCCACCAATCGTATAGATTTCTGTCACACCAGCGATGCGTGCCGCAACGAGAACCTCATCACTTAAGTTCGTCATCGGTGTCACCATGACGACGCGTTCGACTCCGGCAACTTTCGCTGGAATCGCGTTCATCAAGACCGTCGATGGATAACTTGCTGCACCACCCGGTACGTAGATCCCGACCGAATCAACGGGAACGAACCGTTGACGTCGTGTCACGTCTGCCTCGACGAGTTCGATGTCAGACGGTAGTTCTTGTTCGTGCCATTCGACGAGTCGTGTCGCCATCAACTTCAACGAGTCGATCAAGTTGGCGTCTGCCTGTTCAAAGGCTTGCGTGATCCGTGTTTCACTGAGACGGAAGTCCTCAAGGTCGACTTGATCGAATTGGTTCGTGTAATCGCGGACAGCAGCGTCACCGTCTGTTGCGACGCGTTCGAGGATCGCGCGGACCGCAAGCTCCGTGTCGCGATCGATGCTGAAAGGTTTTGTCGGTGTCATGATCGTGTCACTCCTTCTATCAATTGCTCGAGCAAGCGGATGACTTCCACCCGCTTCCGTTTTAACGTCCATTCGCTCGTAAAGAATCGAGCGCTGATATCGATGATTTTTTCGTATTCATTTAGTCCGTTCGCCCGTAACGTCTCACCTGTCTCGACGATATCGACGATTGCGTCAGCAAGACCAAGTAACGGTGCTAGTTCAACGGATCCATTCAACGGTACGATGTCGACGTCGACACCGAGTTCGCTGAAGTAGCGTTTTGCGATGACCGGATACTTCGTCGCGATCCGGACGCGGCGTCCGCCTTCGAATTGCAACGGTTCCTTTGCACAGACGGACATCCGGCAGACACCGAACGGTAATTCCGCGAGTTCCGATAGTTCTTGATCTGATTCCAGTAGGATATCACTGCCGGTGATCGCGACATCGAGAACGCCTTGGGCAACATACGGGATCAAATCCGATCCTTTCATGAAGACGAATTCGTGCTCGCCCCGTTTGACGATTAGTTCGCGTTCAATGGCTCCCCATGTCTCGACGCCAGCTTCTTTCAGATAACGTTCTGTCGCTTTCGACAGCCGTCCTTTCGTAATTCCGATTCGCATTTAGAGCACCTCCGCCAACCGTTCCACCGAGAATCCGATGCCGAACGCCTGTTGTTCTTGTCCGAATTGTTCATAGAGCCGGTCGTAGCGTCCACCGACGAGGACGGGTTCCGTCACGCCTTCGATGAAACCGTGGACCGTGATCCCGTCGTAGTACGTCTGTAAGCCCATTTGACCGAAGTCGAGATCGGCATTGACGGCTTCCGCGAGATCAAGCACGGCATTGAGTCGTGTTTCGTCAACGTACGGTAAGATCGTCTCTGCTCCTTCGCGTCCGAATAATAAAGGAAGTTTCGCGAGTAAAGCATCATCCAGTTGACCCGCGATTCGCTTCAGTTCGATGACGTTACGTAAACGAAGCATCTGTGTGACTTGGTCGCGTAAGTGGTGATCACCGACACGCGTCTCAATCAAATGCTCGATCAAACCGGCATCACCGATCGAGAGTGTGACTTCTTTTCCTGTCAGTTCCTCGACGAGTCGGACCGCGAGTTGGATCGCTTCAACTTCTGCAATTTGTCCTCGTTCCTCGAATCCGACCTGGAACTTCTCTTCCGGTTGAAAGACGGAGCCACTGTAGAAGACACGTTTATATTGTTCGCGACCGCGTTCGCTGAGTGCACGTGCGACACTAGTCGTAAAATCCATCCGAATCTGTTCCCGTCCACCGATTTCCTCAATTAAGGGGGTGATTAATCGGGTATAGTTAGATTGTTCGAGTCCATCTTCGAGCTGACGAATGACTTGTTGGAGCCGCGTTGCCGAGGCACCGACGTAGTCCGTCGCTCCATCCTTGAGTCGAATCGTAGAAAATGATTGCATACTCCCACTCCTTTATCTTATTATCACTGTACCACGCTAAATTATTTAACGATAAGATACCGCGTTTCGGGCACATTGTCAATCGCTTTGCTTGCCAATTCTAAAAAATCGGAGGGTTACTCATGCAATTATTGAAATGGGACGGTCACGTTCACAGTCCATATTGTCCACACGGTACGAAGGATCCACTCGAAGCCTACATCGAGCGTGCCTTAGAGCAAGGCTTAGAACGAATCAGCTTCACGGAACATGCCCCTTTACCTGAAGGTGTGACGGATCCTGCGCCAGATAACGATTCCGGAATGTCGTTCGCGACAGCCGATGCCTACCTGAAGGAATTAACGCAACTCCGTGAGACATACAAGAATCAGATCGACATCCGGATCGGGATGGAGTTCGACTACTGGGAAGGACATGTCGACGGGACGCGTGACATCATCGCCCGCTACGCTGACGTCTTAACCGACGGTATTCTCTCACTGCATTACTTATACATTGATGATCAGTATTACGGCGTCGACTTCAGCAAGGAAAGCTTCGGTGAGATCGTCACGAAACTCGGAAACGTCACAGCGGTCCACGAACGCTATTATGAAGGCATCCAAGCCCTCGTCATGACGGATCTCGGTGCACACCAACCGAAGCGGCTCGGTCACTTGACGTTACCGACGAAGTTCATCCAAGCCTATCCGCTCGAATCGAATCCGACGAACCTCGACGACACTTTACGGAAGATCCGGCAAGCGAACTTCACACTCGACGTCAACACGGCAGGACTCCGGAAGCCGTTATGTGGTCTTTCCTATCCTTACCCGGAACTCTTGCAAGTCACGCAGTCGTTATCAATTCCGCTCGTCTATGGATCAGATGCCCATCTCGCAAAAGATGTCGGTGCTGATTTCGATTTCAAATGGTAAAACAAAAATCCGGATGCCGCAGCGTCCGGATTTTTTTGTTTAGGAATACGGAAAATCAGCAGCGTCGACAGGAGCAATCGATCGTGCCATCTTTTTTAATTGTGCTAGCGACACGTTACCGGACAGGAGGACGATTTGATTGTCCTCGACGTAATAAAGGTTCGTTCTCTCTTGTTTTTCTTGGAAGTAAGCTGTCTGTCCGTTTGCAAGCGTCGTTTCCTTCCAGTCCTCGCCTTGAACGTCTTGCTTCGGAACGACGGTTAGCAGAATCGTTTGTGACTTCGTGTGGAAGAACCAGACGCTATCGTCCCCATTAAGAGTTGAACTACTCATAATCGCTTGAAATGGTAAATTCAAACCGCGAGTTGAACCATCATCTTTTTTAATATTTTGAACGTCGTCATGTAAACCGCCTTTTAAAATCCAGTTCTTCTCTTGCTTGGTATACTCTAATACAGCAAGACGATCTGCTCCTTTTGGGTAATGCAGCGTCACGTAAGCATGATTCCCGAGGGCGACACTACTCCAGATATCGCCTTCAGTCGGATGCGCTTTTGTTCCATCTTTAAAGTAAAACGTCACGTGACGACGGAAATCCGCTTCAAACGAATCCTTTTCTGAAAAGTCTTCTGCTTTAATACGTTGTACGATGGCATCCGGCTCAGCACCATCCTCAGCAGTGTTATCATCAATCCATCGCGTGTGAAGCTGATTCAAAGGCGGAACTTGGTCTGGTTCTGCACAACCGGTCAAAATACTTGCAGCGAATAATGCACTGATTACACCAATCCGTTGAAATCGCATGACAATCTCCTTTTCCTCTTTTTTCCTTTCTTTGAGTATCTCATGTTGCGGGACTACGTCTTTAAGAAAATTACGAAAAGAAGGAAAGGAGAATTTCTGATTAATACACATTCATACATGAAAAGATCTACAGACAAAAACAGACTAGCCCTCTTCGATTGAAGAGAACTAATCTGTTTCGTATGTTTCATTCTAAGTTGGCATGTTTCCCGTACATCGTTTGTGAATCAAGCCGCTTATCTTCCATGATCTGCAGAATCAAAGCATCATAGAACAATAACATCGTCTGTTCGAACAACGAGCCCATTGGTTGAACCGTCTCGTCCGCTGATGCCGTTTGTTCTTTTGGAACTCCAGGCAATTGGACGACCAAGTCGGCTAATCGCGCTAACGTCGATGTCGGATTGATCGTGACGACGGCAACCGTCCCACCAAGTTGCTGTGCTTTCTCGACGATTGGAATCAATGTTTTCGTCTCACCCGATCCGGAACCGACGATTAACAAGTCACCCTCACGTAAATTCGCCGTGACTGTCTCGCCAACGACATAAGCATCGAGTCCCATGTGCATCAACCGCATGACGAACGCTTTCCCCATCAAGCCGGAGCGACCGGCTCCTGCGAGAAAGATCCGGTTCGCTTGCAGCACAGCGTCTGCCAGTTCTTTCGTCTCGGTCGCATCGATTGCTTCAACCGTCGAAGTCAGTTCTTCGATAATCGTTTGAATGTGTGTCATTTACGCCTCTTGTAGCATCCGGTGCATCGTTGACGCTGTCTCTTGTTTATCATCTTGTCCTGTGATCCCGCCACCGACGATGATCAGATCAGGACGTGCAGCGATGACTTCCGGTAACGTCTCCATCTTGATGCCACCCGCAACAGCTGTTTTTGCATTTGTCACAACTGACTTGATTGTCGCAAGATCCTCAAATGAGTTTTGACCGACTGCTTGGAGATCGTAACCTGTGTGGACACAGATGTAGTCGACGCCTAACGCATCGAGTTCTTTCGCACGTGTCGCAATATCTTTCACGGCAATCATGTCGACGAGAATCTGTTTGCCTGATTTTTTCGCTTCTTCGACTGCCCCTTTGATTGACATGTCTTCCGCTGCCCCAAGGATCGTCACGATGTCGGCACCGTGTGCGACAGCTTGGCTGACTTCGTAACCGGCAGCGTCCATGATTTTTAAATCAGCGAGGACCGTTAAGTTCGGGAACGCGGCTTTCATTTCTTTGACGGCGCGGAGCCCTTCGTTGATGACGACCGGTGTCCCGATCTCGACGATATCTAAATTGTTTTCCCCGATTTCTTTGACTAAAGCAATCGCACCTGCTGTATCGACTAAATCAATCGCGAGTTGTAATTTCATTTTGTATCTCTCCCATTCTTCTCTGTATTGTCGTACCTGACACTTCCTTCAAACGTTCACGAAAGAACAGGACTAAATATAATCCGCAGGAGCATTCTTGAGAAGTACGCACTTTTAATTTACATAGTGCGGTTTTTCATACATAGTGCAGAAAAGTATACTGTCGTTCGGAAGAAAGACTATACTGGAGCAGGAGGTGGAACGATGCCACATTTTGAAGACCGTCAGTTTAACTGTGAGAAGGAATTGACACTCTCGATCATCGGGGGAAAATGGAAGATGCTCATTCTTTGGCACTTAGGTAAGGAAGGAACAAAACGCTTCGGGGAACTAAAAAGTCTGATGCCCGGGATCACGCAACGGATGCTCGTCAATCAACTTCGAGAACTTGAAGACCACCACATCATTCACCGGGAAGTCTACCCGGTCGTACCACCGAAGGTCGAATACTCGTTGACGCCGCATGGACATAGCTTAATGCCGATTTTAGATGCGATGTATGACTGGGGTAAGGATTATGCGAAAAATGTTCTGGAGATCGACTTCGAACAACAAAAGATATCACCATAAAAAAGATGCTCACGGTCTCGTCTCTTTTCAGAGATAAGTCCACGGAGCATCTTTTTTTAGGATTCTTCTGTCGTATAGATTTTCGACATCGCCAGTTCATCAACGTATTCCCCATCGATGAAGAGTGATGCGATGCGTGTTCCTTCGATGTTAAAGCCAAACTTATGATAGAGCTCGATTGCCCGCAAGTTATCCTTGCGAACCGTCAACTCGAGTCGGATGAGCCCTGCTTCAATGGCAAACGCATCGACTGCCTCAAGTAGACCCGCACCAAGACCACGACCCGTGTAGGCATCGAGCAAACCGATGACAAGATTCGCCCGGTGACGGATCCGACTTGGCTCACCACCGACAACGAGCACGTATCCGACGAGTTGTTCATCGACGTCCACGACAAAGATATCCGAGTTAGCAGCCTGACCGAACTTCTCGATAAACGCCTCGGCCTGTTCCGTCGACAGGACGCGTTCCTCCGGCTCATACAACATATATTTCGTTTCCCGATCAATGCGTCGCATTAAGTCCGATAAGGCTTTTCCGTCCATCAACGTGGCACGTCGTATCATAGGTTTCAGCTCCGTTCAAAGGAATCACATAAAAAAATATTCTGTAATTCCCCCAAAAAATTAGTAGTTAAGATTAGGTACTTGATTGAGCTTTTACGTTTGAAAGAACTAAATCATAAATTAACTTCCCTAAAATTTCATTTTTTTGATTTTCTTCATCAATTAGTATTAAACTTGATAAATTATCTATAGAGTACTCATCAAATAGATTAGGAAATTGTTTTTTTAATTGACTCTTATATAATGCATTCAAAACATAGCTTTGTTCTATTTTTTTATTTACATAGCCTCTATATTCATTATAAACACTCTCTAATTGAAAAAGTGCAACGTTGTTGTAAATCATATACTTTTCAGTATCGGATTCGCAATTCGCATGAATTCCAATTTTATAATCCTCACTTTTCCCTAAGGCGATATCCACAAAATTAACTTTTTTAATCGTTTTAATTTCATCCAAAATGAATATTTTATTAAAATTATAGGTTTTTTGTACCTTATTAAAATTTTTCTCAATGGTATTTTTTACAGCAGTAATACATTTTCTTTGAATTGAGTTCTTTTTCTTTTGTAATTCGTATTTTTTTCTTTCAGTAAGAATTTTTCCATATTCTATACTTAATTCAGAAATTAATTTTTCATTTAATTCTATGGCTTCCAGTTTACCTAAACTCATTAATTGTCGTAATTTCATAATATATATATGGAGACTTTGGGAAATTTTCAAGATGCATTTGTACATAGCTTCGTTTTCACTATTAAACTCTTTTATCTCTAAAAGCAATTCATATATTTTATTTAAATCTTCTTCATCTTTGTTGAACTTCTCAATTTTTTCGAAATCGAATAAATCATTTTTGGAAGCTAATTCTAAATAATATCTTTCCTCTTTGGAAAAACCTGCACCTTCGACTTCCCCTAATTTCTCAAAAGCACTTTTAAAGTCGTCTTTAGAGTAAATAAATTTAAACTTAAATTTATTTATTAAGTTTTTATCATAAGGAGAGAAATTCCTTGTAAAACTTGTATAATAAGTACTCTTGAAACGCTGATTACAATATATACAACTCGGAACTAAATTAGATAATGTAATCGCAAAAATCGGAAAAATACTTTTTGGTAAAAAGTGATCTAAATCGGCCATTCCTCTTGATGAGGCTCCTGATAGAAATTGATTAGATTGAACCGTATGAATAAAGTTCGCATTGCAATATGGACAAACAACTTGATTTAATTTTTTTAAAAAAATATAGCTATTCCACGAAACATTACTTCTTTTAGTAAAATTATCATAAGCTTTAAGAAAAGCGTTTGAAATATTGGAAAGTAAAATTAAAAAATCATTTTTGAGTTTTTTATTTATTAATAATAAATCTTTTAAATCATAAACTAATGTTAGATATTCCATTTGAATCTTTTTTAAATCTTCAAAGCTGCAACTTACAATTTTTTCTAAATTAGAAATCAAATAATTAATAATCCCTAGAAAAGGTTTATTATTTTGTCGTTCGCTTAATGAAGAGAGATCTTTTTTTAACTTACTACTATCATTAGCTAAGATTTTATGCTGCATAAGTAAAGAATTAGGAATCTGAATGTGAATCATAATTTACTCACTTCTTTCCTCTAGCTTCTTTAATTGTATTTTTAAACTCTCAATATCTTGAATTATACCATCCATTTCTTTTGGTTTATTTAAGATACTTCTTTGATTGTATAGTTCAATTAGTTTCGCTTTAATTATAGGTTCTCCTATCTGATTGATAAATTTTTCAATATAATCTTGATCTAAAGACGCATTCACATTATTTTTTAATAAATTATTGGCTACTTCATTAATCTTCTCTTTTGCGTATTCACCGATAAGACCATCAGATAGGAAAAATGAATGCGAAAATAAGTCATGAATATTAGCACCTAAAGTTGCTGGTATATTTTCAAGTTCATTTTGTACAACTACGTTTCCTAAATCATCTTTTTTTAATAAAATCAAACAGTTAAAAGGAAGCTCAGACAAAATAAATGGAGAGTGTGTACTTAAAACGACTTGAATATTTTTTTCTTGTAATTCTAAACTATCTAACATGCCTGAAAGTACACTTATTATTTTTTTTTGAAGCATAGGGTGTAATGATATTTCAGCTTCGTCTAACAAAATAAGCACATCTCTATGTTTTGAATCTTTAATTGCTAAATATAAACTTGTACATAGATTAAGTAATTGAATTTCACCTGAGCTTAAATTTCTCCATGAAAAATGAAGTGATTTATTTTTTCCAGATAAATCATTGTACTTGTTTACAAAATTATAAATGCTTTTATTATTAGATTTGGTTATCTTAATACGAGGAATTTTAATATTAATTATTTTATCAATACCGACACTATTTTTATCTACTTCGAACATCTTAATTCTATGAGTATCCAAAATCATATGTTCTCGATTGACTAAAAAATCTGTTAAAAGATATCGAATGAAGTTTGTGTAATCACTAAACAATTTCTCAACACGTTGCTTTAATTTTTTTCTTCTTTCAATTTTAAGTTTTTCAGTATAATTTAAATTAGCGATTTCTTCTAAAACTACCGCAGAAAATGATTCTATTAAGGGTATGATATCTTCTATTCTCGTTAGATTATATTCTTTTCTTTTTTCTTTTTCTTTGATAATTTCCTTTATTTTTTCAAACAATATATAATCTAAATTTGAAAATAAATTTTCTACTATTATTAATAACATCATTTCTTTTGATCCGATATCTTTTTTTGAATTCAAAATATAGTTATAAAAAACTTGTTCTCCGAAAAAGTTATTTACTTTTTTCTCAAAACGTAAATATATATTTAGTTCATCATTTAGTAATAATAAATCATTTCTTTCTCTTAAACTCATAAAATCATATTTAATGACTATTTCTTCTGGAATTATTAAATGATCATTTATTTTATTATTTAAAGAACTTTCGTTCAAATATCTTAGTGCGTTTTTAATTTCTTCTGATTTTAATTCATACAAATAATCTGTATTAAATCGATTCTCGCTAGATACTCCATTAATGATTCTCATGTCTTCCGAAAAAAGCTCTTCGTAATCTCCAACTTTATTAATTAATGAATCTATTTTATTACCAATAGATAAATCTGTATAATCGAATTCTCTGTTTTTATTACTTTTATAGCTTCTATTGTAGGTTTCATAGTTCCACTGATTTGTATAAAATACTAAGCTTCTTTCGTTACCTATTCTAGTTTGATTTTGTACTTCTGTGGAATTTCTTTCAATGTCTTCAATAGTTACTTTTTTAAATTGAAATTCTATATTTTCATTTCCTATATTAATATCAAGTATTATTGATTTTATTTTTGGATTTACTTGAAAATCAGATAGTACGTATTTATTATCATTAATAACAATAGCTGAGTTCTCTTCCAATAGTTTTTCACTGTAATATATACAATAGCATTTGTCTTTTTTTTCAACTAAAACTGTTTCGAGTGGTAAAAAATTAAATCCATAAAAAAAACGACCTTTTATAGAATCTAATATTGTAGATTTTCCAACCCCATTATTTCCGGCAATTGTTGTAATACTATTTATATTTCTCCCCCAGTAGTTATCTAAAAAATTTTTATTTTGCATAAAACTCAATGACTTATTCTTTTTATTATAATTTACAATTAATTCATTACTGAAATTTAAATCACAATTTTTAAAATTTCTAAATCCATCAAAATAGTAGTAGACCAACAAAAAAATTCACACCCTTAATTAAAGTAATTGTTAGTATAAACAAAGAAAGTGCTTAATTCTTAAGTTGAACTGAACCCCGAATGAT
>NZ_DLMP01000001.1:605205-823357 GCF_002479335.1 Exiguobacterium sp. UBA7533
ATCATTCGGGGTTCAGTTCACAGTATGCCAGATACAATTATTTATACTATATTTTTAATCAAATCCTATATATTTTTCGTCTACTACACCGGATTCTTTTAACATCTGATATAGGATTGAAATTTTAGAATTAGTACGGTTAATTCCGAATCGATTTTCAGAAAACGTAAAAAATAGGTATCTTTTCGATCGAGAAAGCCCTACAAAAAACGTACATGTATCCTCATCTTTTTGACTAGAAAAACTCCAAAAAGAATTATCATCAAATCCCACAAAAAATACCACCTCAAATTCCAACCCCTTACTTTTATGAATTGTCATTATAGGAATTGAATCGTGACCTTCAAATGAATTAATTGCCTCTAGCCAATTATTTGTTGATAAATAATACTGATATAAATAATTTGATAAATCCTCTTGTAATTTATTAATGTATTGACCTTGTGAATACTGTACATAGTGTTTTTTAATTTTATTTAGATCATAAAAATTTATTATTTCGCTTAATAGTTTTGTTAGTTCCTGATGATCATTTAAGTCATTTAATCTTATTTTTATATCTTTCAACATTAATTTAAGTTGTTTTCTCAATTTATCAATAATAATAGGATTGAATGTGCTTGATTTACCTTCAAAGAAAATTTTTGCGTCCCATATAAATATCCATGCATCACTATCTTTAACATTGAGAGCAGCCTTTAGTGTATTAATAATCAATAAAACTATATCTTCTTTTAACAATTCTTGGAAATTAACTTCATTTCGAGCTTGAATATTTACATTATCTAATACCCTAACTATATCATCACAAAATTGTTGAACATTTTGTTTAACTATAATACAAATATCTCTATATTCAATTTTCATCTCATCTACTACTTGCCTTATTTTTTCAGCAATATGTTCTGCTTCAGTAATAGAATCTTTGAAGTACCACGTTTCAGCAACTCCTTCATTTTCAGACCATTTAGAATTTGAAATAGGAGCAAATGGTTCATCTTGAAGATAATTATTAACTATTTTCTGTATCTCTAATAACCTTGGAGCTGATCTATGATTCATTAACAGCGTATATTCTCGTGAATTAAAGTCTCTCTTATACGCATCGAATACATCTACTTTAGCCCCAGCCCACATCATTATTCGTTGTCTGTTATCACCAACAGCAGTAATTGAAGTTAATGAATTATGAAAACAAACTTTAATTAAGGCATACTGCACCTTCGTTGTATCTTGAAACTCATCTAAAAACACGTGAGAATAGGTCTTCCTTAATGATTTAAGAATCAACGGATTAGTTTCTAAAATACGAATTGCTAAAATAGATATCATCTGAAAACTTAAAGTTGGTTTTATATCTTCATCACCTTTAAGTAATTTACTCCAAACGTCTTTATAAACCCCTGACATGTTCTCTACTCTTGTGCTAGTTAAATTATCAATATACTGTTTCTTTATTTTATTGTTAAATAAATTTACTTTACACTTTGAAAAGGCTTGAATAATTTCATTCTGATTTGTAGCTATCTGATAATTTGGATCTGGTCTGAATTCATCAGATAATGCATATAGAAATCTATCTAATATGCTTTTAGCAAAAGAATCAAAAGTTTGTGATATAAATCTCGATTCAAATTTTTTAGATAATCTAAGTTTTATTCTTTCCTTTAAATTTACTGCTGCATCCTTTTTAAAGCTTATCGCTAAAATTTTATGTGGATTTACACAGCTTTTCGTTTCTAATAAAAAACAAGCTTTTTGAGCTAATAGTTCTGTTTTACCTGCTCCTGGTCCTGCAACAACTAAAGAGTTATTTAACTCCTTCAAGGCATCCAAAGCTGCTGGTTCTAGTACTAATCCACCACTTGGTTTCCATTCACTAGTTAGTTCCACTATGTTACTCATTCCTTAATATTTAGGAGTAATTTTACTTTTTCAGCTAGATTTTTAAAAACATAAGGAGTATTCGCTTTTAATATATCTTCGGTTATATTATTTAATGCTTGTAAATGTGTTACTGGTTTTCCTCTAGTTAAAAAGAAATAACTATACCAGATCATCAGTTCTTTCTGTTCTTGAGTATAAGAATATCCATCACTACCATTTTTCTTTAAAGTTCTTTTTACATCACTATCAATACGATCTTGATATTCTGTAGATTTCTTTTCTTGTTCACTTAATTCATAAATTCTTTTTTGTTTCTTTTCTCCATCTAACTTAATTAAAGGACCTTCATTTTTATCTAGAATTTCTAAATATGCATCCTTATATTTTTCAAGCATTAAAAAATCAATATCTATCGGATTAGAAAAGTATACATTATACTCTTCTAAAAATTGTATCCATTCATCGATATGTTCATACTCAGTCAACAAATGCATATCATCTAATTCTTCTTCTGTTAGTATTCTATCGTCCGAAGTATTAAGTAATTTATCTCTGTCCGCTCCATTTTCCAATAGTTGTTTTATTACATACTTTATTCTTCCCCAACCGCCGCCTTCTCTTTCTCTATCTAAATCTAATAATGTAATATGAGGGATACTCAATTGATTCAATAACTTCCAAAAATGATTAACATGTCGTCCACCTAAAGGAACTACTGATGTAGCAACTGTATCAAGGTCATCCATATATAATTCTAGAAATTTTGGTATTAATATTTCCTCACTATCGCCTTCTCCTAATATAACTAATGATGAAAAATACAATTCTGGGTAAGCTTTAATTGCTTCTTTTACATATTTATATGATTCATCTTGCTTTTCAGGCAGTACAATCTCTTTAGCAATAGTTTTTCCATTCTCAATTCTTAAATAGCGTATTTCTGTAGGATCTATACGTTTAATAATTGATGGACTGTGAGAAGTTAACATTACTTGAGAATTACTTCTACTGCGTATATTATTTAAATTCTTTATAACCTTACCTAATAAATGGGGACTAACATGATTTTCTGGCTCCTCAACTAAAATAAGTGTCAACGCTGGCGGATCAATATTTAATATTCGTTCTTCTTCAGAAATTTTGTTTTTAATTTCTCTTATTGCTGCATTTTCTATTTCTAATAGTGAATCTATTAATGTTAAGTAAAATAAAGACTTTAAACCATCTCCTAATTCATCCACTCTAAATGCTTTTTCGGTATGTGCAGGTGTAAACTCCACTTCTAGCTTTTTTAATATATTTTCTAAATCGCTACTGCCAAACTTTATATTAGCTTCATTGTATCTAGAATCATTATGGTAGTTTTTCCATTGTTTAGAAATCACATCTTTTACTTTCGATATTCCAGATTGCTTAGCTACCTCATTATCTAATTCATCGATTTTATTATTTATCTTTACTTTGTCAGACTCTTTCCAATTTATTTGATTTAGAATTCTCCATAATATAGTTCCATTAGCATTTTTCAATTGTTCCGAGGGGTTTCTAACTGCTGGAATATAAATAACTTGTATCTTATCTCTATCATGGGCTGAAATCGGTTTAAGTCCATTTTCCCCTCTATTAACAACATAATGGTACTTATAATCTATTATTCCTTCAGGAGAGCTCCCTTTCTCATAACTCGCATCTAAGCGTATAACAATATATGGATCACCGTTAGGTTGTTCTACTCTAAAGCTTTCAAAATACTGCGCTATTCCGTAATCATCTTCATCTAATCCTTCATTATCCTCATCAAAAAATTCAAAATAAGCTTCTATATAAAATTCACTTCTTGTTATTTCGTCTGCAGTTTTTTCTAAAGGAATATGAAAATCTGATTTAGTTACTTTAGAGTTTCCAAACATTTTTTGAAGTGAACTCAATACAGTAGTTTTACCTGAACTATTATGACCTATAAAGGCCGTTAAATCTGAAATATGAATTACTGTATCAGTTGGTCCAAAACTGCGGTAATTGTTAAAAATTATTTTAGTTAATTTCATATAAATCCCTTTCTATTTATAAATATTTAGATTTAAAAGATGGTACTCAGAAATGATTTTTTATAAACTCAATGAAATTAATTTCTTTGATTATTTTTTGGATAGTTTTTTTGTATTCTATTACTATAAATTGATAATCAAATTTTAATAAATTTTATAAAAACTATTTTGAAATTTTCAGGTATCTCTTCTTTTGAATTTCTATATAAATTTATTTTAGTCTTTTTTATCTAACACTAAAATTATCATATTAAACAAAGCAAATGTAAATAAACATACAGAAATCCTAAATATGTATATATTCAAATTATGAAAGTTGAAAAATATTACTAGAAATTAAAATAAAAAAGTGCCATAAATGTTGATATGTCAACATTTATAGCACTTTTTGAAATCCTAAGATTTCAGGGTATGGAGACGGTGGGAGTCGAACCCACGTCCGAAGGCATCGTATACTTAAGCTTCTACGTGTGTAGTCAATTTATTGGGATCTCGTCGTCAGGCTGCCAATTGACAGGCGTCCGTCCGACCAGTCTGATTCCATCTCTTCTCTTTCCCTCCAGACGGAAGGGTCCAAGCGTAGCCTGTTTAAAGTGAGACCCTAGAAATCAGCCGACCAGGCGACAGCTGCTAGGATCCGCAGTTGCTATTACGCTGCTGCGAGTTGTGTGTTAGTTTTGCCAGTTATGGCTGGTGCGTTTTAACGAGGCCGACCCCTCGACACGCCACAGAAGACCGAACTACCCCCGTCGAATCCGTAACGTCCCCAAGATATAAAATTGGGGCTTTCCGAATACTAATATTCTAGCAGAAAAGTGTTACGGGTTCAATACTTTTGCTTATCGCGCAGTGCTCGTTCGATATCACGCTTCGCATCCTTCTTCTTCAGGTCGTCGCGTTTATCGAATTTCTTCTTCCCGCGTCCGAGTCCAATTAAGCATTTCGCATATCCGTTCTTGATGTAGACCTTCAGCGGCACGATCGTATAGCCGTCCCGTGAGACCGCACCGATCAAGTTTGCGATCTGTTTCTTGTGCAATAACAGCTTCCGCGGGCGGAGCTGCTCATGGTTGTACCGGTTTCCTTGTTCGAAGTGGGCGATGTTCGAGTTCCAGAGAATCGCTTCTCCCCCGTCAAACCGGACGAACGCGTCTCCAATACTGATCTTTCCTTTACGGACCGATTTGATTTCCGTTCCCGTCAAGACGAGACCGGCTTCAATCGTATCCTCGATCGCATAATCGAACGAGGCCCGTTTGTTGTTCGCTAAGACTTTCGAATCTGTTCCCTTTGGCATGTTCGTTCACCACATTTCCGATGCGGAAGCGCTTATTTGCGCTTCCGTTTCTTATTCGAGACCGCCTTATGGAACGGCGGTTTATCTTTCTTATTCTTTAACGAGAATCCTTTTCCTTTACCTTGTTCGCTCTTACCCGACCGTTTCTTGCCACGACGATCGTCTTTCTTCTTATCGTCGCGTTTTTGTCCCGGACGTCCACCGCTTGAGCGGATCGTCTTCGACTCGAACCGTTTCTTCGGTTGCCGCTCTGGCATCCCGACGACGCTGAAGTCGATCGTCCGTTCATCGATGTTGACGTTCGTGACTTTAATCTCGACGACATCGCCGATCCGGAACTGTTGCTTCGTCCGCTCGCCGATCAGCTGATAGTTCGCTTCATCGTAGCGGTAGAAGTCATCCGTCATCGCTTGGATGTGGACGAGTCCTTCGATCGTGTTCGGCAATTCGACGAACATCCCGAAGTTCGTCACACCACTGACGACACCTTCAAACGTCTCACCGATGTGTTGCTCCATATACTCGGCTTTCTTCAAGGCGTTCGTTTCCCGCTCTGCATCAACAGCGCGACGCTCGCGCTTTGACGAATGATCGGCGATTTCCGGTAAAATCTCCGAATAACGGTCTTGCGTCTTTTGTGATTTGTCGTTATATATGACATATTCACGCAACAGACGGTGAACCATTAAGTCCGGATACCGGCGGATTGGTGACGTGAAGTGCGTATAGTAGTCCGTCGACAGACCGAAGTGACCGATCGGTTCGATGTCGTATTTCGCTTGTTGGAGCGAACGAAGCATGACCGTACTGACGACGGCTTCTTCCGGCTCACCTTCAACAGCGTTGAGGATCGATTGCAACGTTTTCGGTGCGACTGACTCACCTTTGCGTTCGACGTTGATGCCGAAGTTACCGATGAACTTGAAGAACGTATCGAGACGTTCTGCTTTTGGCTCATCGTGGATCCGGTACATGAACGGCAGTTTTTGACGCTGGATGTGCTCCGCGACCGTTTCGTTTGCTGCGAGCATGAACTCTTCGATCAGCTTCTCGGCGACCGACCGTTCCCGGAGGATGATCTCACTCGTCTTGCCTTCTTCGTTGACGAGGACCTTCGCTTCTGGGAAGTCAAAGTTGATCGCCCCACGACGGGAGCGGCGTTCACGGAGGATTGCTGCGAGTTCCGCCATCTTGTCGAAGTACTCGACGAGATCTTGGTACTTCGCGATCACTTCCTCGTCTTCGCGTTCGATGATTTTCCGGACGTCCGTGTACGTCATCCGTTCCGTCGTCTTGATGACACTCTGGAAGATCTCGTGGTTGACGACAGCACCGTTCGCATCGATTTCCATGATACAGCTGAGCGTCAGGCGATCAACGTGCGGATTGAGCGAACAGATCCCGTTCGATAGACGGTGCGGAATCATCGGAATGACGCGGTCAACGAGATAAACACTCGTTCCGCGCTCACGCGCTTCTTCGTCGAGTGCTGAATCTTCTTTGACGTAATGCGAGACGTCGGCGATGTGGACACCAAGCTCGAAGTTGCCGTTCGCTAATTTCTTAACGTGAACCGCATCATCTAAGTCTTTTGCGTCAGCGCCGTCAATCGTCACCGTCAATTCGTTTCGTAGATCGACGCGTCCGACTAAGTCTTTCTCATCGATCTGATCCGGAACGGCATTCGCCTCAGCGATCGCTTCCGGTGAGAAATCGACATTGATGCCGTGCTTATGGACGATCGACAAGATGTCGACGCCTGGATCATTTTTGTGACCGATGATTTTTAAGACTTTCGCTGTTCCGGCGTAGCGACCGTCTGGATACTTCGTGATCCGAGCGAGGACTTTATGACCATCGACGGCACCGAGTGTATCGTCGTTCGCGACGACCGGTAAGAACGTCAGCTTCGTATCATCCGGTTCAATGTAAGCAATCGATTCAATTCGCCCTTTTGGACTGACGAACGTTCCGACGAAATCGGCTGGTCCGCGTGAGAGAATCTTGAGCAGTTTCCCTTCGCGACGATCGCCGCCGTTTGACTCGGCAAACACTTTGACCAGGACACGGTCGCCGTTATAGACGTTCTTCAGTTCCGGTGCCGGCAAGAAGATGTCGCCTTCTGAACCGTCTTCCGGTGAGACGAAACCGAATCCGCGTTGGTGGACGGAAATCTTCCCTGCGACTTGACCGATCTGCGCAAGCGTTCCGTACTTGTTCGAGCGTGTCCGGGCAATCAACGCTTCGTCTTCCATCGCGTTTAGCGTCCGAATCAATTCCTTGAATGCTTCCGTATCCGCTAGTTCTAGTTTTTTCGTTAATTGATCAATCGACAACGGACGTTCTTCCGTCGTGATGACCGTTAGTATTCGTTCACGTAATTCCAACGTGACACCTCCAGTTACTTGCTCCAGTTCAATGACTCCAGGAAGTCCAAGATGTCAGAGTGGAGCTGGTCTTTTTCTTTGTCGAGCGTAATGACGTGACCTGAGTTCTCATACCAGATCAGCTCTTTTTGGAAGGCACTGACTCCATCATGGATGATGTTCGCGGAGTCGGTGTTGATCATGTGATCATTGCGCGCTTGGACGACGAGCGTCGGTGCGTAGACGTCCTCGAGCGAATCGCGTGTCTCGCGCAGCAGTTCCTGTAAGTCCTTCAAGGTCGGCATCGGTTCGAAGGACGCCATCTCGTGGTCGATCTCTTCTTGTGATTTGCCTTCTCGCTTCTTGAATTCTCGTGCGTACTCGGTGACTCCTGCATACATGACTTCTTCACTTTTGATGTAGGCGGGTGCACACATCGGGATGACCGCTTTGACCGGACGGTTCATCGATAACTTCAGCGACATGACGCCACCGAGCGACAGTCCGCAAACAGCGATTTCGTCATAGCCTTTATCGACGAGTTCCTGATATCCGGCAAGGACATCCTGCCACCAGTCGGCTGGCCCGGTCTTCGTCAGCTCTTCGGGTGGGGCAGCGTGCCCTTTATATTGTGGTGCGAGGGACGTATAGCCCTGCTTCTGTAAATAGCGACCGAGGATGCGGACATCCGCGCTCGATCCCGTGAATCCGTGTAATAGTAAAACGGCACGTGGGCCGGCTTCGAAAAAGAATGGTTTTGGTAAAGTGATTTTCATAAAATGATTCCCCCTCTAACTCTATACCCCATATCCGGAAAAAATGAATATCGAGAAATACAAAAAACGACAGCGCGATCATACGGCTGTCGTTTCAATGCTCACTTATAAAAAGCGACGAGTAACGCCAAAATGAAGAGTAATGCTCCTAAGATAGACGCCACACGATTTAGGACCGCATCCAAGCCACGAGCTTTTTGGCGACCAAATAATTGTTCTGCTCCACCCGTCAATGCTCCGAGTCCGGTCGTACGACCCGACATCAATAGAACGACGATGATGAGAAGAACGGAAACGACGATGAGGCCGACAAGAGCCACGTTATGAATGATCATCGATGATCCTCCTTCAGTAATATACGCTTCTTTCATTATAGAGAAAAACAAGTACGGGAACAAGGAATAGATTTAGGAACTTTTTCCTGCCTGACGAAAAGAGACACCTGAATCGTCGACTCAGGTGTCTCATCTCCTTATTGTTTGATCAATTCGAGATCGACTGGGATGTTCTTCTCGACTTTGTCGCCTTTTAAGTGCTTAATGGCTGTCTCGACACCCATCTTTCCGATCTCAGTCGGTTTTTGAGCGATCGTTCCTGCCATTTTTCCATCTTTGACGGCTTTGACGGCATCATCCGTCGCATCGAAGCCGATGACTTTGACATCATTGAGACCAGCTGCTTTTAATGCTTCGACCGCACCGAGAGCCATTTCATCATTGTGAGCGAAGACGGCTTTGATGTCTTTGTTGTTTTGAAGGATATTCTCCATGACCGACAATCCTTTTGCCCGGTCGAAGTTTGCTGCTTGTTTTGCGACGACGTCAAGTTTACCATCGACTGCTTCATGGAATCCTTTACCACGGTCACGAGTTGCGGATGCTCCTGGAATTCCTTCGAGTTCCACGACTTTTGCTTTATCGCCAACGAGTTCAATCATGAACTCACCTGCTTGTTTCCCACCCGCGACGTTATCCGACGCGATGTGTGCGACGACGTCGCCTGCTTCTGCATTGCGGTCAACTGTGATGACGGGGATGTTCGCATCGTTTGCTGTTTGGACGGCTGCACCGACTGCTGCTGAATCCGTTGGGTTGATCAAAATGAGATCGACTTTCTTTTGAACCATGTCTTCGATATCGCTTGCTTGTTTTGCTGCATCATCTTGTGCATCTGCGACTTGAAGTGTTGCGCCTTGTGCTTTTGCTTCTTGTTCTGCCCCTTCTTTTAACGAGACGAAGAATGGGTTATTGAGGGTTGAAATCGAAAGACCAATCTTAAAGTCCTTCGTCTTTTTCTTCGTATCACCGTTGCTGCTGCCCGGTTGTTCCGTCGAACAGGCGGCTGCGAAGACCATTAATGCCATCATGACGACTGCAAGTAGTTTTTTCATCTGTAAATCCTCCTTTTTGAGTGTGGGTTACGCTGCTTGTTTCCGGTCCGCGAGTACCGCGAACAAAATGACTAAACCTTTGACGACGAGTTGGAAGAACGAGGAGACACCAAGCAAGTTAAGTCCGTTGTTCAGTGTTCCGATGATCAAGGCACCGATCAAGGTACCGACAATCCAGCCACGACCACCTGAGAGGCTCGTCCCACCAAGGACGACCGCTGCGATGGCGTCGAGTTCGTACGATGTCCCCGCCGTCGGCTGTGCCGAGTTCAGACGAGACGTCAGGATGATGCCGGCAAGTGCCGCCATCAACCCAGAGAGTGAGTAAATCATGATTTTGACTTTATTGACTTGAATCCCCATCAACTTTGCTGCTTCTTCGTTACCACCAATCGCATACGTATAGCGACCGAACGTCGTCTTCTTCAAGATGAAGTAGAGGACCGCGAAGGCAAGCAACATTGTTAAAACCGGTACTGGGAAGATCCAGAAGTAGCCGCGTCCGAACAGTTCGAACCAGCCACCTTGGCTAAGTCCAGTGATTGGTTTCCCATCCGTATAGACGAGCGTCAAACCTCGGAAGATTGTCATCGTCGCAAGTGTTGCGATGAATGGTGCGACTTTCCCGAGCGAGATGACCATCCCGTTTAACGCACCCATGACAGCTCCGACGATTAGACCAGCCAGAACAGCGATCAACGCTGATGTTCCGTCCGTCATCAGACCCGCGACGAAGGCGGACGAGAGGGCGAGAATCGAGCCAACTGATAAATCAATCCCACCTGTCAGAATGACGAACGTCATCCCGAAGGCAATCAAGGCATTGATCGAGACTTGCCGTAAGATGTTAAATAGATTATTCAGTGTTAAAAAGTCCGGTTCCATGATCGAGACGACGAGGACGATCGCGAACAATCCTGCGAGTGGTCCAAGCTTTTGTCCGATCCCAAGACGTCTCGGTTTTGCTTCCGTTACCTTGCCTTGCATCAATTCCATATCATTGTCCTCCTGTCGCAAGTGTCATGATGCTTTCTTGCGTCGCTTCCTGTCGTGTCAACATGCCGCTCATCTTGCCTTCGCGCATGACGTAGACCCGGTCGCTCATCCCGAGAATCTCCGGGAGGTCCGAGCTGACCATGATAATCGCGACCCCCGCCGCAGCGAGTTCGTTCATGATGAGGTAAATCTCTTTCTTTGCCCCGACGTCGACACCACGTGTCGGTTCGTCGAGGATCAAGACTTTTGGTTGTGTCCCGAGCCACTTCGCGAGGACGACCTTCTGTTGGTTCCCACCAGACAGTGATTTCGCCGGCTGGTCCATCGAGCTGTGCCGGACCGAGAGCGACTTCAAATATCCTTCTGCGAAATCGCGTTCTGCCTGATCCTTGATGACACCGGATCTTGATAACGAACGAATCGTCGGCAGCGAGATGTTCTCACGCAGTGAAAAGTCGAGGAACAATCCTTCACCTTTGCGGTCCTCGGTCAAAAAGCCGATGCCCTGGCGGATCGCATCATACGGTGTCTTAATCTTCAGCGACTGTCCGTTCAGTTCGATTGTTCCCTCTTTCAGGCGATCGACCCCGAACAGCCCGCGCATGACTTCCGTCCGCCCGGCCCCCATCAAACCTGAAAAGCCGATGATTTCACCAGCCTTGACGGAGAACGAGACATCGTCGAACCGTTTCCCGCTCGCCTGTTTGACTTCGAGAACAGTCGCACCGATCGACACGTCACGGTCCGGATACCGTTCACCCATCTCACGACCGACCATCTCCCGGACGATCTGTTCGAACGATGTCTCGGGAATCGCGTGTGTCGAGACGGAGATCCCGTCCCGTAAGACCGTGATCCGGTCGCAGAGCTCGAAGATTTCCTCCATCCGGTGTGAGATATAGACGATCGAGACACCTTGGTTGCGCAGTGCCGTTGCGACGCTGAATAAGGCGCGAATTTCCCGCTCCGTCAGTGCGGCTGTCGGTTCATCCATGATGATGACCTTCGCGTCCGTCATCAAAGCTTTTGCGATCTCGATCATCTGTTGTTGACCGACCGATAACGTCCGGGCAAGTTGATCGACATCCATGAAGACGTTCAATTCGGCGAGTTCACGTTCTGCCTGCCGCTTCATCTCCCCTTGCTTGAGAATCCCGAAGCGTGACTTCAACTCTCGTCCGAGGAACAGGTTCTCCGTCACCGTTAAATCCGGGAGGATGTTCAGCTCCTGGTGGATGAAGGCAATCCCCGCCTCTTCGGCAAGTTTCGGATTCTTATATTCGACGTCCTGTCCATCGACGCGGATCGTGCCTGCATCCGCTTTATGGACACCGGTCAAAATCTTCATCAGCGTCGATTTCCCGGCACCGTTCTCTCCCATCAAGGCGTGGATCTCACCCGCAGCGAGTTCGAAGTCGACACCTTTCAGGACGGGAACAGGACCGAATGCTTTTTTGATACCTGTCATCTCGATACGCATTACTCGACCCCCTTAAAAGATTACGCCGGAATGGAAGATGACATTTGCGTACGGTGTCGCTTCCCCGGTCCGGATGATGACCTTCGCCTGCTGCGTCAATTTCTTGAACTCTTCATGCGAGACGAACGCCGTCTCGATCTGCATGGCTTCGAGTTGCTCGAGGACATCCGGATTCGCTTCTTTGATTTCTGTCGCCAGTGTCAGTTGTTCGATCGCCATGTCACCGGCGACGACACGGACGACGTCGAGGAATGACGGTGTGCCGAGTTCCAGTGCTAAATCGATTCGGGCGACCCCGTCTGGAATCGGTAAGCCGCAATCGGCGATAACGATCGTATCGGTATGACCGAGATCGGTCAGGACCTTGCTGATATGACTGTTTAAGATACCGTGTTTCTTCATGCGTCTCCCTCCATCTGTTCCCGTGTTGGCATGCCGCCTTGAGCGCCAAGAGCGCGAATCGATAAGCCGGCTGCCCGGTTCGCGAAACGAATTGCCTCGACGAGCGGTTGTCCTTCTGTTAACGCAACGGCTAAGGCACCGTTGAACGTATCCCCTGCTCCTGTCGTATCGACGACGGTCGTCTCGATCGCTGGAATCGTCACGATCGACTCACCATCGTAGAAGCGTGCCCCCCGACTACCTTCCGTTACGATCAGTTTATTTGGGTATTCCATCAGCCAATGTTCAATTGGCTGGTCTTGTCCGAAAATCAAGCCACATTCATGTTCGTTTGGTGTTAAGTACGTGACGTGTTCAATCAATTCCGGACTGAGTGACATCGCGGGTGCCGGATTCAAGACGACTGGTATGCCTGCTGCATGTGCTTCGCGAGCCACGGTCTCGACCGTTTCGATTGGAATTTCGAGCTGGAGTAAGATGATTTCACTGTCTGCGAGAATCGGTGCGAGTGCATCATCCGCAAATTGGACATGTTGATTGGCAGACTGAACGACGACGATCGAGTTATCGCCTTCAGCGAGCGTGATGTGTGCCGTTCCCGTCCGTTCGCCTTCAATCGTTTGCAAGTGCGTCGTCTGCACACCTTGCGTCTTGAAGTTTTCGCGGATTGCTTCGCCGTTTGCATCACTGCCGACGCAACCGATCATTTCGACGGTACTGCCGAGACGCGCGACCGCCACTGCTTGGTTCGCACCCTTTCCACCCGGTACGGTATGAAAGGCATCCCCGATGACCGTTTCGCCTGCGCCTGGACGACGTTTACTTTCGACGACGAGATCCATCGAGATACTGCCGATGACACTGATTTGTTTCATGCTTCCTCATCCTTCCGTTTCGTCGTTTCCCGTTCAATGATCTCAACCGTCAACTCATGATGGACGGCGGCAATCGGTGTGCCTTCAATCCGCTGAATCAAGAGTTTCGCGGCTAGTTCTCCCATTTGATAAATCGGCTGCGCGATCGTCGTCAACGGTGGTGAAATCATTTGTCCGAGTTCGATCCCGTCATAGCCGATCACTTGTAGCTCGTCCGGAATCGTGATCCCGCGTTCGGCAGCGACTTGCACCGTTGCTGCGGCAATGACATCGCTCGCGGCAAAGATCCCGTTGCAGTGATAGTGATCAAAGAGATAGTTTGCCGCGTCAAGCGCCCCTTGAAAGTGGAACGGTGACTCGATGCTTGCGACGAGATGCGTTCCGGCGACTTCCTCAAAACCGTCCCGGCGTTTCTTGATCGTCGGGAGTTTCGAAGGACCGCTGATGACGGCCAGTTCCGTCGCACCAGATGCAAGTAAAAATGATGCTGCCTTCTTCCCGCCTTCGTATCCGTTTGAGGTCACCGTCGGAATCGCTCCTTGTAACACACGGTCTAACGCTACGACCGGCACTTCGAGTTCTTCATAGTTCGGATTGTTCGAGTAGTTCGTCGTGATGATCAATCCGTCGACATGCATCGCCTCGAGTGACTTAATATATTCGCGTTCTTTCTGAAACTGTTCGTCTGTGTTACACAAAATGACTTGAAAACCATGTTGATGTGCCATATCTTCCACAGCCCGTGCGAGTTGTGGGAAGAACGGGTTCGTGATGTCTGGAACGATCAATCCGATCAGTCCGGACCGTTTTTGGAACAACGATCGCGCGACCCGGTTTGGTCGATAGTCCAATTGTTTGATTGCCTGAAGCACCGCCTTACGCGATTTCTCACTGACATAACCCTTTTCGTTCATGACGCGTGAGACCGTCGCGACGGAGACATGGGCCGCTTTCGCTACTTCCCGGATGGTCGACATGTTTCGCCACCTCTTTCTTTTGATAACGCTTACAAGAATCATCATATTGTGTAACCGGTTACACATCAATCTTTTTTATCTAAAATATATTTTATTTTTTTCGAGCTCTTGAATTGAAACATAAAAAAGAAGCCTGACACGGCGTCAGACTTACGGTAATTCCGTATAATCATGCATTTGAACGTTCTGAATCATCCTTAAATAAAGACGATCAGCGAGAGACCAATCAGAATATTAATGAATCCTAATCCATCCGTCGCTTTCGTGTACAACGACGGTTTATCTTTTTTGACGCTATCGTTTAGAAATATTAATGTGATAGCGATTACTGTTGTTACGCCTAGTGGCGCATTGAGAAAACTATCCGAATATGTAAAAAAGTTATTCATAATGTAGACACTGTTTAAAACGGACAATCCGAACAATATTTTATACATGAAAGTCACTCCTATAATCAACGGGATCTTACGAAATTAACTAAGATCTAATTTCGCTCTCCCTCTATTATAGAATATTCTTCCAGTTACTCTTCCTTACACTATTGAAAGAAAGTATTTGGATACATACGCAAATACACCGCAAGACAGCGTCACGCCATCTTACGGTGTATTTCTTTTCCTCTCGGTAGCACGTTAGATTGTTGATTTTCGGAAAAGACGGAGACTCCTGCGGGAAGAGCGGAATAGGCAAGACCCCGCAGGAGCACACGCGACGAGGAGGCTTGCCTTCCGCCTGCGGAAAGCGACGTCTTGGACGGAAATCAATGAACAATCGGAGTCTAGCTGACAAGTCTTTCATCTTTTTGCTTTCCCGGCTCTTTTTCGCTCCACGAACAAACGCCGAATCAAAGCAACAACGAACGCAACAATTGCCAGCGGCTCAAACAAATAAATCAATAGGAACGTGACATCGATGACGGCATCCTCCGGATTATAACGGATGATATAGAGCGCACCGGGTAAGATGGCAATCAGTCCACCAATTCCGAGTGCCGTTCCAAAAATCAGACTCTGACGCGAAAACCGGCTCGTGATTTGATACAAACCGATGAATAGTATGAGTTCCGTAAAATAGATGAGGCGCAACGGGATGTCACCAATCGACGTATCAAGCCCTAAAACCAAAAACCGAAATAGCATGTCGATTCCCCCTTCCCTCTAGTTCTACCCCGAACAGCGTCCTCGTAATACTTGATTTCCAGTTTCCATGCATATCCTCACTTCAATTAGGGAATAGCTAGAGAGTTACAGTCACATACAGAGAGTTGGGATCGGATGAAAGAAGAACACTCGATGAGGGTCGTCAGTTGTTTGAATGATTATTTCGAACGTCATCAGCAGCCCCTTCAGGTCGATCTCTTACGAGGTCTACCACCTATCGTGCTATTGTTGCGCGATGACGCGAAACGTGCCTTTCCGAAGGAAGCGAACTTGCACGATGAACTGTTACAAGACATCAAACGTTTGATTCAGGAATGTTTGGATCCCGATACACTGCGCGAATTGGGAATCGATGTCGATCTCCCGGACTTTTTCGTGACCCGTGCACCGCTTCATTCTGCCCATCATTATCTCGTTACATTTATTGAAGACTGACTTCATGTTAAAAGCAGCTATTTCTTCTCTCACAAAACATGTGAAGCAAGAGATAACTGCTTTTTTTAGTGATAATAAAAAACCGATAGCGCCAAAGCACTACCGGTTTTGCTTCCCTTCACGTATGGTAAAGACAACTTAATTCTCAACCTCAAGAATCGCTTCGATTTCAGCTTCTACTTCTTTGTTGACCATTTGCGAACGTTTTTTACGTAATTCGAGATCCATCTCTTGATCGATGAACTGATTCGTATGCTTGTCGAAGCAATCAAAACAGATCGGATAAAAATCTTTTGCTTCTTTGTTCAATGAGTTGAATTCCCACGTGTCGAGTTCCAAGTAACTGACTTGGTTGTTCGTTTCAGTTCCACAGATTTCACACTTCATCTTCATTCCTCCTTACGCGTCAATCTTCGCTTTTTCGAGTTGGCGCTCTTGACGTTCCTTGATACGTTTTAAACGTCCATGATATTTCATGATGTTCGCTTGAGATTGTTTCGCTTCTTCGCTTGTCGGTTCTAAATCAGCGATGCCCCAGAATTTGACGACGACGTCTAATACTTGGTCGAAGTATTGGAGTGGTCCATAGTTCGTATCAACAGCAATCGTCTTCATCCGTTCCGTGAAGTCCGGCATGACAGCACCTGGCATCGAGAAGTTGATGATGACGTCTTCGAAGAAGACGATGAAGTTCGGGTCAAGCTCTAGGTGTGCTTTGACCGTGTCACGGTAGAACGCATAATGGAGCGCTTCGTCCTTCGCTAGACGACGGAGTAGCGTTGCTAAGTCTTTGTCGTGTGCCCCCGCGATTTTCGCAACGTTGTTATAGAAGACGAGTGTCGCTAACTCTTGCAGTGACGTATACGCCATTGTTGCTAGCGGGTTCGTGAAGTCCGGGAACCAGCCGTTTTCAACGACGCGTCTTCTTAATTGATGAAGTCGCGTTGGATTGACGTTTCGCGTGACGAGTAAATATGTCTCGAGTAAGTTCGAGTGCTGATCTTCTTCTGCTGTCCATGTCCGGACGAAGTCATTGATGACTTCCATCGAGTTCTTGAACGTATAGTCTAAGTGCGACGTATACCACGGTAAGTTGACCTCTGTCAGCAATGCCGTCTCGATTGCGACGATGACACCTTCTGGAAGCGTGACTTGGCTTTCGTCCCAAGGGACGCGTTTGAACGACATCGCCTTATCCCACGGAATGAATTCGTGGTAGCTCCAGTCGATGTTGGCTGAACGCTCCTTGTGTAGTCGATATAACTCTTGAATGCGTGGTTCTAAACGGATATCTAAATCTGAATTTAGCATGATCGTATCTCCTTTAGACGTATTTGTCATCTGTATCGAGCAAGATGTAGTTAATGCCTATAACTATTTGATTTGCACTTATTTATGAGTATAACATTTTAGTCATCTACTCAGATGAATCAATTTTTTGACAGTTCATCATAGTTTTGATGACAAAAGCGATTTTCATGTTTGACATTGCTTGATATAAAAACCTCCTATCCGGTGTGTACGTATCACACGAATAGGAGGTTTTCCTTATAGCTTATTCAAACGATCAACCTGAAATTACTTCTTGAGGTTGTAGAATGATTTGATTCCGTCGTAGACAGCAACGTCTGAAAGCATGTCTTCGATGCGGAGAAGTTGGTTGTATTTCGCGATACGGTCTGTACGTGAAAGTGAACCAGTTTTGATTTGACCAGCGTTTGTCGCAACAGCGATGTCAGCGATCGTTGAATCTTCAGTTTCACCAGAACGGTGAGAAACGACAGCTGTGTAACCAGCTTTTTTAGCCATTTCGATTGCGTCGAATGTTTCAGTCAACGTACCGATTTGGTTAACTTTGATGAGGATCGAGTTAGCGATGCCTTTTTCGATACCTTCAGCAAGTTTCTCAGTGTTCGTTACGAACAAGTCATCCCCAACGAGTTGGACTTTGTGTCCGATACGATCTGTAAGGAGTTTGTGACCATCCCAGTCGTTTTCGTCACAGCCATCTTCGATTGAGATGATTGGGTATTTGTCAACGAGTTGTGCATAGAATTCAACAAGCTCTTCTGTTGAAAGGACTTTGCCTTCGCCAGCGAGGTTGTATTTTCCAGCTGCTTTATCGTAGAACTCAGAAGAAGCGACGTCCATTGCAAGGTAAACATCTTCGCCTGCTTTGTAGCCAGCTTTTTCGATTGCTTCAAGAATAACTGTGATTGCTTCTTCGTTTGATTTCAAGTTTGGAGCGAATCCACCCTCGTCACCAACTGCTGTGTTAAGACCCATTCCGCTAAGAACTGATTTCAACGCGTGGAAGATTTCAGCACCCATACGAAGTGCTTCTTTGAATGTTGGAGCACCGACAGGCATGATCATGAACTCTTGGAAGTCCACGTTGTTGTCTGCGTGTGATCCACCGTTGATGATGTTCATCATTGGTGTTGGTAATGTTTTCGCGTTGAATCCACCGAGGTATGTGTAAAGTGGAAGACCAAGCTCATCTGCAGCAGCACGTGCAGCAGCCATAGAAACACCAAGGATTGCGTTAGCGCCGAAGTTACCTTTGTTTTTCGTACCGTCGAGATCGATCATCTTTTTGTCGATTCCAGCTTGGTCGAAGACATCGTAACCGATGATTTCTGGTGCGATTTTTTCGTTGACGTTGTCAACAGCTTTCAAAACACCTTTTCCGAGGTAACGTGCTTTGTCGCCATCACGGAGTTCGACTGCTTCGTGCTCACCAGTTGATGCACCTGATGGTACGAGTGCGCGACCGAAACCGCCATCTTCTGTATAAACTTCTACTTCTACTGTTGGGTTACCGCGTGAATCAAGAATCTCGCGTGCGTAAATCTCTGTAATCATTGACATTTAAATTCGCTCCTTTTGTGTGTAAGAAATATGTGCTGTAATTCTTTCGATCGACGGGATTATTTCTTCAATACGATCGATTTACCAGTCATCTCTGCTGGTTGGTCCGCTCCGAGGAGATCAAGGACCGTTGGTGCGAGGTCAGCGAGTGCACCTGTGAGTGGTTCAAGGAGTTCGACGTCCTCGACCGTCACGATACATGGAACGGGTTCTGTCGTATGCGCCGTCATCTTACTGCCGTCCGCATTGAGGACTTTATCCGCGTTCCCGTGGTCAGCCGTGATGACTGCCGCGCCGCCTTTGCTGAGAATCAAGTCAACGACTTTCCCAAGACACTCATCGACAGCTTCGATCGCCTTTTTCGTCGGCTCGAGCATACCCGAGTGACCGACCATATCCGGGTTAGCGAAGTTGAGGATGATCGCGTCGTGTTTGTCCGAGTTGATTGCGTCGACGAGGGCATCTGTAACTTCATAGACGCTCATCTCCGGTTTCAAGTCGTATGTCGCGACTTTTGGTGAAGGGATCAAGATCCGATCTTCCCCTTCGTATGGTTCTTCACGTTGTCCGTTGAAGAAGAACGTGACGTGCGGATACTTTTCCGTTTCCGCGATGCGTAGCTGTTTGAGACCTTGTTTTGACAATGTCTCACCAAGCGTATTCTTGATGTCTTCAGGCGGGAATACGATGTCCGTATCAATCGCATCCGAGTACTTCGTCATTGAGACGAGTAGCAGGTTCTTCGGTGCGTTGTCCGGAATTTCGAAACCGTCGAAGCCACCTTTTTCTTTGTAGACTTTCGAAAGCTGAATCGCACGGTCAGGACGATAGTTGAAGAACACGATCGCATCGTTATCGTGGATCGGTGCGACTGGCGTACCGTCTTCCTGCACGACAACAGTTGGTTCGATGAACTCATCCGTTACGTCTTGTTTGTACGAAGCTTCAACCATGCCGATTGGATCCTTCGTCGTTGGACCTTCACCGAACGTGATGACGTCATAGACTTTCTTGACGCGCTCCCAACGGTTATCGCGATCCATCGCATAGTAGCGACCAGAGATACTCGCGAATTGTCCAACATTCAATTCATCCATCTTCGCTTGCGCGTCACGGAGGAAACCAGCGCCCGATTGTGGGTCGCAGTCACGACCGTCCGTGAAAGCATGGAGGTAGACTTTTTCGATTTCGTGAAGTTTCGCGAATTCGAGCACCGCATATAAGTGGTTGATGTGACTGTGGATTCCACCGTCAGAGACCAAACCGAAGATATGAAGCGCTGAACCGTATTTCTTCACGTGACCTGCCGCATCGTTCATCGCTTGACGCGAGAAGAACGAGCGATCCTTGACCGCGTTGTTGATTCGGGATAGCGATTGATAGACGACGCGACCTGCACCGATGTTGAGGTGACCCACTTCTGAGTTCCCCATTTGACCTTCAGGCAAACCGACGTATTCGCCTTTCGCATTCAACAACGTATGCGGGTATTGACCCCAGTAACGGTCGAAGTTCGGTTTGTTTGCCGCCGTAACGGCATTTCCGAACTCCTCGTCACGCATACCAAAACCATCAAGGATGATCAGTGCGACTGGACGTTTTTTCATTTAAATCGCCTCCAACAGTTTGAGGAACGATCCTGTCTCAAGACTTGCACCGCCGACGAGCGCGCCGTCGATGTCTGGTTGAGCCATATATTCTTTGATGTTTTCCGGTTTGACGCTACCACCGTATTGGATGCGGACAGCTTCTGCTGCTTCAGCACCGAATTCAGCTGCAACGACGTCACGGACGAATTTACAAGAATCTTGTGCATCTTGTTCTGTCGCTGATTTACCTGTTCCGATTGCCCAGACAGGCTCGTAAGCAACGACGAGATTTTTCACTTGGTCGACAGTAAGACCTTTAAGGCTGTTTGCTGTCTGTTCGCGGATGACGTCTTCGAACTTGCCGCCTTCACGCTCTTCCAATGTTTCACCTACACAAACGATTGGAACGAGACCGTGCTCGAACGCTTTTTTCGCTTTGCTGTTGATGAACGCATCTGTTTCGCCGAAGTACTCACGACGCTCAGAGTGACCGAGGATGACGTATGTCACGTCGAGTTCTTTGAGCATGAGCGGGCTGATTTCACCAGTGAACGCACCGCTCTCTTTGTCGTACATGTTTTGAGCACCAATCTTAAGATCCGTACCAGCTGCTGCTTCTGTCAAGTGTGCCAAGAATACTGCTGGCGCACAGACGGCTGCGTCGACTGTCGTCGAAGCAGGTACAGCTCCTTTGACTTCCTCAACGAATGCGACTGCATCCTTGAGCGTCAGATTCATCTTCCAGTTACCTGCGATAATTGGTTTACGCATTGAGAAACACTCCCTTGTGAACTTAGATTACTTGTCGTTTAGCGCTTCGACACCAGGAAGAGCTTTCCCTTCCATGAATTCGAGACTTGCTCCACCACCTGTAGAGATGTGGCTCATTTTGTCAGCAAGACCGAATTTCTCTGCCGCAGCAGCTGAGTCGCCACCGCCGATGATTGAGTACGCATCACTGTCCGCAAGAGCTTGCGCGACACCTTTTGTACCGTTTGCGTATTTATCGAGTTCGAATACGCCCATCGGTCCGTTCCAGACGACGAGTTTCGAGTTCTTGATTGCCTCTGCATAGAGTTCAACCGTTTTTGGACCGATATCAAGTGACATGTGATCTGCTGGGATCTCTGTGATGTCACGTGGTCCGACATATGTTTCTTCTCCGAATTCCTTCGTGATGACACAGTCGATTGGCATGAGGAACTTAACGCCTTTTTCTTCTGCTTTCTTCATGAATTCCTTCGCTTGGTCGATTTTATCGACCTCAAGAAGTGAAGTACCGACTTCGATACCACGAGCTGTGAGGAACGTGTACGATAAGCCGCCACCGATGATCAACGTATCGACGATGTCGAGTAAGTGATCGATGACACCGATTTTATCCGCTACTTTCGAACCACCGATGATTGCCGTGAACGGACGATCTGGGTTAGAAAGAGCTTTACCGAGAACTTGAAGTTCTTTTTCGATGAGAAGACCGGCAACTGCAGTGTCGACATGGTGTGCGATACCTTCTGTCGATGCGTGTGCACGGTGTGCTGCGCCGAACGCGTCGTTGACGAAGACGTCAGCGAGTTTCGCGAATCCTTTAGCGAGCTCTTCGTCATTTTTCGTTTCACCAGGGTAGAAGCGAACGTTCTCTAAGACGACGACATCGCCGTTTTCGAGTTTGTTGACTGCTTCTTCTGCAACTGGACCGTATGCTTCTTCAACGAGCTTGATGTCTTTACCAAGCAATTCGCTGAGGCGTGCTACGACAGGTGCAAGTGAGAACTCAGGGTTCTTTTCGCCTTTTGGACGACCCATGTGGCTAGCGAGAATGACTTTTGCTCCGCCGTCGATCAAGTGTTTGATCGTTGGGAGTGCAGCACGGATCCGTGTGTCATCCGTGATTTTACCGTCTTCCAACGGTACGTTGAAATCCACGCGTGTAAATACGCGTTTTCCTTGTACATCGATGTCGCGAATCGATTTCTTATTCATACATTCGTCCTCCGTCTCTTACGTATAGTGAGGGGCGAATGCCCCTCCCGCTTTTTTCCGCAATAAGAGCGGAGACTGATATCGTTTCCGCTCTTATTCAATTGCTATTTAATTGCTCGAATTACTTAGCGATTTCTGCGAAGTGTTTGAGTGTACGAACGAGTTGGCTAGTGTAAGACATTTCGTTGTCATACCAAGCAACTGTTTTAACGAGTTGTTTGTCGCCGACTGTCATGACTTTAGTTTGAGTTGCATCGAAGAGTGATCCGTAAGAGATACCAACGATGTCAGAAGAAACGATTTCGTCTTCAGTGTAACCGTAAGACTCGTTAGCAGCTGCTTTCATTGCTGCGTTGATTTCTTCTACAGAAACTTTTTTGTCAAGTACAGTTACGAGCTCAGTGAGTGAACCTGTAGCGACTGGTACACGTTGTGCAGATCCGTCAAGTTTACCTTGAAGTTCTGGAAGAACGAGACCGATTGCTTTTGCAGCACCAGTTGAGTTTGGAACGATGTTTGCTGCTGCCGCACGTGCACGACGGAAGTCACCTTTAGGGTGTGGAGCGTCGAGTGTGTTTTGGTCACCAGTGTAAGCGTGGATCGTAGTCATGAGACCTTCAACGATTCCGAACTGATCTTGGAGAACTTTAGCCATTGGCGCGAGACAGTTAGTAGTACATGAAGCACCAGAGATAACTGTTTCAGTTCCGTCAAGGATTTCGTGGTTCGTGTTGAAGACGACTGTTTTCATGTCGCCAGTTGCAGGTGCAGAGATAACGACTTTTTTAGCGCCAGCTTTCAAGTGAAGCTCAGCTTTTTCTTTGTCTGTGAAGAAACCAGTACATTCGAGAACGATGTCAACACCGAGCTCGCCCCATGGGAGTTCTTCTGGGTTGCGGTTAGCAAGTGTTTTGATTTCTTTACCGTTGACGAGGAAGTAACCGTCGTGTACTTCAACTTCGCCGTCGAAACGACCTTGAGTCGTATCATATTTGAGAAGGTGTGCAAGCATTTTAGTGTCTGTAAGGTCGTTGATCGCGACTACTTCGATTCCATCGAATTGAAGAATTTGACGAAGTGCCAAACGTCCGATACGTCCAAATCCGTTAATACCAACTTTTACTGCCATGATAATTTTCCTCCTTTTAATGTAAAGCGAGTTATCTATTATTCAAAAGGGGGTTACCCTTTCAAAATCGAAGCTGCTGCGCCTTCATCCGTGATCAGGATGATGTCCGGCGACTGTTTGACATAGGCGTTGATCGCTTCTGCCTTCGAATGACCACCTGCGACGACGATGACGTGTTCGACTTGCTTCAAGTCAGCCAGTTGGAGACCAACCGTCTTGACCCGGTGCACGATGTTCCCGTCTCGGTCGAAGTAATATCCGAATGCTTCCGCTACTGCCTGTTCATGTTCCAGTCGGGTCAGGAGATCCTCAGACGCGCGACGACGTTTTGCCATCGTTTTCGCCTCACCAATTCCATGTACCACGATTGAAGCACCTTTAATCATTTGAAGCACATTTTTTATGCTCGGCTCTTCAATCATCTTGACGAACGTCTCTGTACTGACCATGTCCGGGATGTGAAGCAGATGATAATCACTTTGAGCGCGTGACGCCATCCGTGAGCATACTGTGTTCGCTTGTAGTTCGAGCGTTTCTCCCAGTCCTCCGCGTGCCGGAACGAACGTCATCGGACGGTGTTCCTTGTCTGGCGACATCATCGCCGCGACGGAAGCCATCGTCGTACCGCCTGTGACAGCGATCGTATTGTGATGGTCTGAAGAAAGCTCTCGTTTGAGTCGTGCGACGGTCGCCCGCCCCATGTCTCGTTGTACCCAGAAGGTTTCATCGGAATCACCCGGTACGATGACGACGTCCCGTACTCCGAGTCTCTCTTTTAAGGCTTTCGCCATGTCTGAGATCCCTGCGAGTTCTCCCATGATGCTGTGCATGCTGCGAAGAACGTTTCGTCCTTCATCCGTCAAGGACATCCCTTGCGTCGCGACCTCTAAGAGGTCTTGCTGCTTCAAGAAGTCAACTTCCCGCCGTAAGACGCGTTCCGTCAAGCCAAGGCTTGTCGCAAGCGTACGTCGTCCGATCGGTTGCATCAGTCGTACGTAATGAAGGATGTCGTAGCGTGTCTGCATTTCTTCGATCAGATCAGGCACGATTCGTTTTTGGATCTGGACTAACTGCCGAATCATGTATTTCCCTCTCCTCTCAAGTAGCTGGACGCTTTCTGTCCCGCATGTCATAACGTGTCCCACTTGGTACACCGTTATCATAACAGTCCATTTCTCGCCTTGCAAGTCTCGTTTCTCAAGTTTTTTGAAGTAAGCGGTTTCTTATCGTTTCCGTATCAAATTTGCCATAACTCCAGATTTCCTCGTCATGCATGACGACCGGAATTTCATATAAGAACCGTAGACTGAGCGCTTCATCCTGATTGATGTTGACTTCCTCGAATGTCCATTCCGGAAACTCATCGAGTACGAAGTCGAGTAAGATGGCGGCTTCTTCACATAGCGTACATCCCGGACGTGAATAGAGTGTTAAGTGTCTGTGTCGTTTTAATCCCATTCTGATTGCGCCTTCCTTTGCTGCATCGTTTTTTTCGTTAAACCAAGTGATGCCCGGTACTTCGCAACCGTCCGTCGCGCGACTGTCAGACCGTCTGCTTGCAGACGATCCGTCAATTGCTGATCACTTAACGGACGATCGCTATGTTGAATGTATTCGGCGATCCGCCGTTTAATTAAAAAACTCGAATCTCCGGTTGTCGTCCGTGAGACGAACAAGTCTTCTAAAGCAACGAGACCATGGACCGTCTCGACATACTTCGCAGCAATCGCTCGACCAATCGTTGACGGATGATGCCCCGTCGCCTCAGCGACTTGTTTTTTCGTCAGTGGCTCAAGATGCAGTTCTCCCTTGAACCAGCGTTCTTGTCGCTCAAGCAAGACCGAGAGGATGGCATGCATCGTAACGCGACGTCGTTCGTACGCGCGCAAAAAAGGCGTTGCCTCTTTTAATCCGAGCCACTTCTGATCCATGTCGAGTGTCATCCAGTCAATCTGAAGTTTTCCATCTAACAGGTGAATCCGTGCTTCTGCCATGACCGGTCGTTCTTCTTTAGGAAGATCCGGTGTCCGGCTCAGGCGCGTCAATCGTTTTCGCAACCGTGCTCGATCCTGTTCACTGAACTGCGCGAACACTTGACTCGCCGGTTCATGTCGTAACCGATCCGTCAGTCCGATCAATTCTGCGTCGTCTAGCTCGATCGCCTGTAACCATTGGCACTCGCGCTCCGAGCGGGCAGCAATGCCGACTGGTTCACATTGTTGTAAGAGTGTCCGTGCTTCTGTAATCGTTGCGACATCGGTCGAGAAGGATGCAGCGAGCTCCTCGTCCGATGTCCGCAATAAACCGTCCGCTTCTAAATACACGATGAGTTGTTCCGCCATATATCCTATTTCCTGTCTGACTGATTCTAAACGTATTTGTGCAAGAAGCTCGTCTTCATAGGATGCCAAATGTCCTGCCATCTGCTCGGCCTCTAACGAAACCTGATTCGGGTAATGACGATGCAACCGTCGTTTCAACCGTCGCCATTCCTCCTCGAGCTCAGCTGCTGGTTGCTCAAGTACATGTAACTGATATTGTTGTGACGCCGATAACGTCATCTGTTGCGTCTGTTCCTGGCGTTGATCCATCGATTCCCCCTCCTCCACTTCTTATTATAGAAGAAACGTTTTAAAAAACGTGCTCTGAACCTTTCTCGAACCGCTCAGGAAAAGAAAAGTCATCCTTCCCTATTGCTTTTCTGAAAAAATGTCGCTATACTATTAATTGTTCAGTACATCAGATGCACCCGTAGCTCAGGGGATAGAGCACTGGTTTCCGGTACCAGGTGTCGGGAGTTCGAATCTCTCCGGGTGTACCATTTATTCAACTACAAGGCAATGCCAGCAATGGCATTGCCTTTTTTCTATATTGATATGTTTCATTTGCCCTTGTAATGGAAAAATACCTAAAAGTCGCATCGTATCTTTTGACCAATATTGACCAAAGGATTATGATAAGGATAAGTCGAATAGGAAGCTACATACCAACTATAAGGAGGCAAAGACTATGTTAATTCCAACAGTCATCGAACAAACAAACCGCGGGGAACGTGCTTACGATATCTACTCACGTTTGCTAAAAGACCGCATCATTCTTCTCGGGAGCGCGATTGACGACAACGTCGCCAACTCAGTCGTTGCCCAGCTTCTGTTCTTAGCAGCAGAAGATCCAGATAAAGAAATCTCGCTTTACATCAACAGCCCAGGTGGTTCGATCACTGCCGGTATGGCGATTTACGATACAATGAACTTCATCAAGCCACAAGTTTCAACAATTTGTATCGGTATGGCAGCATCGATGGGTGCGTTCTTGCTACAAGCAGGCGCAAAAGGAAAACGTTTCGCGTTACCAAACGCTGAAATCATGATCCACCAACCACTCGGTGGTACACAAGGTCAAGCATCGGATATCAAAATCCATGCGGAGCGTATCATCAAAATGCGTGAGCACCTCAACAAAATCATGGCTGAAAACACAGGACAACCACTTGAAGTCATCGAACGCGATACAGAGCGTGACAACTTCATGTCAGCACAAGCTGCTGCTGATTACGGTCTCATCGACCGCGTCATGGAACGTGCATAAGTCATCCAGAGTGTCTCCTTCGGGAGGCGCTTTTTTGTATCCATAGAAAATCGAAGCCTTGTCGGTTATCGTTACATACAAAAAACCTCCCGTTCCTTATAGAACGAGAGGGCGATGATCAGTCGATCAAGTCTGTGATGTCTGAAACGATATCGTGGTTTTCACGAATCAGCGAGTAGATCGCGTTCGCATGTGGCGAAAGCTCTTCTTCTGCTTGTAATTGTTTCAGGAATAAAGATGTTGCGAACGCAACGAGTGTGCTTTTCGGTACACCGATTGCTTTTGCTTTTTTTGTTAACACTTCATCAAACTTCGCATCGACTGTCAGCGAAATACGTTTCTTTTCGTTAGCCATTTCAAAAACTCCTTAATTCGAACATTTAGTTGCATCGACTATATATTATAGTAGACTATGGTTCATCCCGCAAGCGACCCTCTTATATGGCCCCTGTCATCGACTCTCCGTTTCGTACTTTTTCAGCGATTTGATCAATCTTCCGCAACCGGTGATTGATCCCTGATTTTGAGATGGAGCCGCTTTCGACCATCTCACCAAGCTCTTGTAACGTGACGTCTTGATGTGTCACGCGCAAGATCGCGATCTCTTTCAATTTATCCGGTAAGACATCGAGTCCGACCGTTCGCTCGAGGAACTTGATGTTCTCAACTTGGCGTAATGCTGCGCCAACCGTCTTGTTAAGGTTCGCCGTCTCACAGTTGACGAGACGGTTGACCGAGTTACGCATATCTTTTAAGATCCGCACGTCCTCGAACCGTAGCATCGATTGGGTCGCATCGACAAGCTTAAGGAAATCGGAAATCTTTTCGCTCTCTTTAATATAGAGAATGTGTCCCTTTTTCCGTTCGATCGCCTTCGCGTTCAAATCAAAAACGTTCGATAGACCACGGAGCGCCGCATTATGTTCTTCATATAAGCTGAAGATTTCCAAGTGGTACGACGACGTTGCGGGATTGTTGAGCGAACCTCCTGCGAGGAACGCCCCTCGTAAATACGCGCGTGCTTTTCGTTCATCGTTTAAGATCGTGTCACTGATGGAACGAATCATCGTGAACCCTTCCCCTAAAATCCCGAGGTCTTGTAAAATCTTATCCGCCTGTTGTTTGACGCGGACGATGTAGACATTATTCTTTTTCAGACGCATTTTTTTCCGCACGAGCAGATCGAGATGGACCCCGTATGCTTTTTTCAAAAGCGAGTAGATCCGACGAGCAATCGAGGCATTCTCGGTCGAGATGTCGAGTGTCAGACCACGTCCGAGACCGAACGAGATCGCACCGTTCATCCGGGCGAGCGCCGCGAGTTCCGCCTTCATCTCGTGATCGGTGATCGGAATCTGCGTTAATTCTTTTTTGACTTCTGAGGCAAAGCTCATGTCAGCTCCTCCTTTCCTTCGAGTTGACGCATCCGTCGAATCGACAACACTTTTCGCATGACGAGGCTTGCGACGGCATCTGAGTCATGACGGATGAAGTGATGATTGTAATCGACGATATCGTCTGCTAGCACTTCAACGCCTGCTAACTCGAATTGTTTTTCATTATAGGTGACGATGTCAGCGTGATCCTTTTGATATTTCTTCAGGTAACTCGCATCGATCGATTCGTTGTTGACGATGATCGTATCAACGACGCCTTGTCCGAGGAAGCGTTCGAGTGCCGCTAAATGTTCATTGGCTGTGAACGCCGTCGTCTCACCGGGCTGCGTCATGACGTTACAGATGTAGACGACTGGAGCTAGCGATTGCTGGATTGCTTCCCGGATTTCGTCGATCAGAACGTTCGGGATGATACTCGTATAGAGACTACCCGGACCAAGGACGATGACATCGGCATCAAGAATCGCCTGAATCGCTTCCGGTACTGGACGGACATCTTGTTCTTCAAGGAATATCCGTTCAATCTTCTTACCGACCTTCGGAATCAACGACTCGCCTTTGACGATCGTCCCGTCCTCGAACTCGGCACAAAGCGTGATCGTCCGTTCCGTCGCCGGATAGACTTTTCCTTCCGCGTTCAACAGTTGCCCCATGACACCGATCGCTTCAACGAACGAACCGTTACAAAGTTGGGTTGCTGCCGTCAACATCAGATTTCCGAGTGAATGACCATGCAGTCCTTCCCCGGTCTCGAACCGGTACTGCATGATCCGGTCCATCAATGTCTCTGACTTCGATAAGGAGACGATGACGTTTCGGATATCGCCCGGCGGCAACATATTGAATTCCGTCCGCAAACGACCAGAACTGCCCCCGTCATCAGCAACGGTGACGATGGCTGTGATGTCAAGCGGGTAATGTTTCAGTCCACGAAGAAGCGTCGAGAGTCCTGTTCCACCACCGACAGCGACGACTTTACGTTCCCATTTCATCACTTCTCCCCCTTCGCATACACATAATCCCGGTGATTCGTCTCAATATGATACTGCGTCGCAAATTCTTTACTGATCGCTTCTGCAAACGTGATTGAGCGATGTTTCCCACCTGTACAACCGAGGGCGATGACGAGTTGCGACTTCCCTTCCCGCTCGTATTGCGGAATCAGGAATTCGAGCAGGTCGACGAGTTTTTTATAGAACAGCTTTGCTTCCGGCCATTGCATGACGTACGATGCCACTTCCTCGTCAAGTCCAGTTTTTGGACGCAACTCTGGAATGTAGAACGGGTTCGGTAAGAAGCGCAGGTCAAAGACAAGATCCGCATCAAGCGGTAAGCCATGTTTAAAGCCGAACGACATGACGTTGACCGTGAACGGAATCCGTGTGCCTTCCGTGAACTCCTTTAAGAGACGTTCTTTCAGTGCAAGCGGCTTGATGTCACTCGTATCAATCAGCATCTGTGCTTTATCGCGGAATCCTTCGAGCAACGTCCGTTCACGTTCGATTCCAATCAATGGTGAATCCGTCGGTGCAAGTGGATGCGAACGACGCGATTCCTTATAACGGCGGACAAGGACATCGTTTCGTGCATCAAGGTACAGCATCCGGATTTGTAAGTCCGTTTTCTTTAAATCCTCATAGACGACAAAAAAGCTGTCGATGAAATCACGCGCGCGGGTATCGATGGCAACGGCGATTTTAGGACGCACTTGTCCAATGACTTCGATGAGATGCGGCAGTAACGTCGGGGGTAGATTGTCGACACAAAAATAGCCTAAGTCCTCAAAGCTGTTCATTGCGACAGTCTTCCCAGCCCCACTCATACCCGTGATGATGACAAGTTGCGGTTGATTCTGTTCCATCTTTTCGCCCTCCAGACAACAGTTCCGTGTGTATTTTTTCGCTTCTTTTTCAGTATATCATAAAAAAAGAGCCAGCTTCACTGAAGTCTCCTTCAATGAAACTGGTTCGATATTATGCGTGTGAGGATTCTTGTAATTCTTCAAGCAACGCTTCAATGAAATGCTGTGCATTTTGCGCTGCGATCGAACCATCGTTCGTTGCTGTAACGACTTGGCGCAATGTTTTTTCACGAACGTCACCAGCAGCAAAGATACCTTTGATGTTCGTTTCCATCGCTTCGTTCGTCACGACGTAACCTTGGTCGTTCAAAATACCGAGATCTTGGACGTAACCTGTGATTGGGTTCATTCCGATGTAGATGAAGACCCCATCGATCGGATGCGTCGTCACGTCAGCTGTTTTTGTATTGATCAGCTCGATACCGCCGACTTTCCCGTCTTGTTCGTTGATCTGTTTAACCGTATGGTTCCAGATGAAGTCGATTTTCGGGTTGTCGAACGCACGTTTTTGAAGGATTTTTTGAGCGCGGAGCTCATCACGACGGTGAACGATCGTGACTTTTTTCGCGAAACGTGTCAAGTAGACACCTTCTTCTACCGCAGAGTCCCCGCCACCGATGACGAAGAGTTCTTTTTCTTTGAAGAACGCCCCATCACAGACCGCACAATACGAGACACCGCGACCGCCGAGCTCTTCTTCTCCCGGTACACCGATTTTTTTATATTGTGCCCCAGACGCGATAATGATTGCCCGTGCATAGTAATCTTTGTTGTGTGCATGAATCGTTTTGTATGCTTTACCGTCTTCGATGCTTCGAACATCTCCGTACGCATATTCTGCGCCGAATGCTTTCGAGTGGTCGAACATTTTTTGTGAGAGATCTGGTCCGAGGATGCTATCGTATCCTGGGTAGTTCTCGATATCTTCTGTGTTCGCCATCTGACCGCCCGGAATCCCGCGTTCGATCATCAATGTCGAAAGGTTCGCACGTGATGCATAAAGTGCGGCTGTCATCCCAGCAGGACCTGCCCCGATGATGATGACGTCATAAATTTTTTGTTCTGTTTCCGCCATGATTCCACCCCATTTATCGTAATCGTTGTAGTTTGAGTATAGGTGAGAATCCCCTAAACGTCTAACACTTTGCTTGCAGCGGTGCCAGCATCCGTTCATGTGTCCGGATCATTGACGCGACATGATCGAACGAACAATCGACGAGCGATGCGCATTCCTCGATCAACATTCCGTCTCGTAAATCATGGAACAGGTAAAGCAGTGATGCCGCGGATGCTTCAATTGAATCGAACGATTCTCCACTTAAAACGAGCTGTGCGAAGCGCTCATAAAAGTCCCCTTCAAGACTCATCCGTTCTTCGTCTGAAACGAATCGTTCTGCAAGACGGATCGTCTGCAATGCCCGGTGAATGCGTTCATCCACGACATCGGTCCGTCCTTCCATCTCGATGACAATCTGTTCCGTCAGTAACAGGACGTCTTCTCGGTCCGTTACTTCTGGCATCATCGACAATGCAAGCCGTGCTTCGGCATCGTTCAGCTTGCCAAGAAGAAGTGCCGTGAAGATGCGCGAGACGTCATCTTCCGTCTTCAACGCTTGGATGAGTGCCGAGCGAAACTGTAGGTTGTGGCGGATGTCATACGTATCCGTTTCTTCCTTTAACGCTTGTGCTTCGTCTGACTTTAAGAAAGCGGCTGCCTCTTCGACATGTCCTGTCTTATAAGCAGAAATCGATAACCAGTGCCCAAAGAGGGGATCTCCTCGGTACCCGCGACGCTCGAGTAATTTCAACTCTTCATAGGCGATATCGTACCGTCCGATGATCGCAAGTGTTGATGCGACCTTATAACGTGTCTCAAGGTGCACGGAACGGACGTGTTCGAGCTGACGAGAGAGACGATGCGCCTCTTCGTCCTGTCCCATCTCGTGTAGCAAGACGAGCGTGTTACAGAGGGCATGCAAATTCCCCGGGTTTCCTTCAAGGACCCGTTCGAGGGAAGCGAATGCCTGATCATTCTCTCCTAAATAAAACTCGACGATCGCGAGGTTGTTGTAGGCAGGCCAGAACGTCGGGTAATGGGCAATCAGTCCAGTCAACGTCTCCTGTGCCGCGAACAGCATCCCTTTATCGATCTGGCGTTGTGCTTGACCGTGCAGACGAATCAATTCGTCCTCTTCGTCGTCTTCCATCTCTTGTTCGAGATCAATCAGTTCCACGAGTGCGGCCGATGCCTCCGCGTGTTTACCGTTTGGTGCTTGCTCTAAATATTCCATCGCATGCTGTCGCGCTTCTTCATAAAGTGAGACGTGTGCGTAGTTATTCGCTAAATAAAAGAGTGCTTCCGTATTTGATGCGTCGAGTGCGCGTACTTGTTTCAAGACATCATTCGCATGATTGATTTCTCCTGTCTCGAATAAGACACGGGCATAACGGAGCAAATAACGGATGTCCGCTGGCTGAAGTGTCGTCGCCTCATCTAAATGATAGACGGCTTCATCCAGTCGCCCTTCCCGGTGCGCCTTCCGTCCGCGGAAATAAAAAAGTTCCGCTTGGCGCGCTGTTATCGCAAAGGGGTCTGCTTTGTATTTGGTTAATTCCATCATGATTCAAGCCCCCATAAATAGTAAACTGGTTTCGTAGTTGCAGACACAAGAATACCCTATCTCTAGAAGGCATGCAACAGAAAAAAACGCCGGAGTTCATCCCCAGCGTTTCGCATAAATCGATTCTAGTTCTTTGTAATTCTCTAAGCATTTTCGTACAAAAGCATCCGTCTCTGGATTCAGTCCTTCAAGACGTGCCACGTCCTTGTCATATGCCTGCCGTAAGCTCGTCGCATAATCGGGAATCTCTCCGTCATACGCATAAACGACTGCGGGCGAAACCGTGATCTTTTCGTGCTTATGCAAGGCGGTCCGGATATGAAACAGCGGGACATCGACTTGGTTCGGTTGATGAAGATCTCCTTGAACCGGATGCTTTTCGACAGCCAGCACCTCCACGACGAGACCTTGTGGACGTTCGGCGAATAATCTTCCGAAATACTTTCCTGTCTTATACGTAAAGCGGATGTGCGTCATCTTTTTTCCTTCTTCCTTCTCACAGTTTTGTCACATTTCGTGCCGGCGAAGCGGCTGACTCGAGACGCGTTCGTTCGGAGCGATGTCCCGATGAACGACCGATCCGGCACCAACGACGGCACCATCTCCAATCGTCACGCCCGGTAGGATCGTCACGTTCGCACCGATCAAGACGTTACTTCCGATGACGACGTCACCTAAACGATACTCCGTCGTCAAATATTCATGACAAAGGATCGTCGTATTGAAGCCAATGATCGTATTGTCACCAATCGTGATTCGCTCCGGGAACATCGTGTCTGGCATCACCATCAAGGCAAGTGCCGTCTTCTCCCCGATTTTCATCCGAAGACACGTCCGGTAGAGCGCGTTCTTAAAGCGTAACGACGGGGCAAACCGACCAATCGTGACGATCGTAAAGCACCACATCACTTTAAAGAACGACACCGTCCGGTACATATGCCAAAGTGGATTCGTCGTTCCGACCTGAAACCGATCAGTTCGCCGTGCCATTTTGTTCCTCCAGCCAAGCAGCGAGATGATCCATCGAATCAATGATGACATCCGGTTCGAGAGCTTCTAAGTACGCACGTCCTTTGATCGCCCAACCAACCGCGACTGTCTTCACTCCTGCGTTCTTGCCCCCAAGGATGTCCGTATCGTTGTCACCGACCATGATCGTCTCGTCTGGTGTTGATCCAAGTAACTGCATCGCTTTCTCAAACGGCTCGACAGCTGGTTTTTCTTCCGTTACGTCGTCCGCTGCGATGACAGCGTCAAACAGTGACGTCAATCCGAATAACTCGATGCCGCGGAGAGCGACACGACGACTTTTCGACGTCACGACCGCCATCTTATAGCCTGCTTCATGCAAACGACGTAATCCGTCAAGCACACCTGGATACTCGAGTACAAGCGCGTCATGCATAGCGATGTTGTAGCTCCGGTAAAAAGCAACCATCTCTTTCCACTGTTCCGTATTCATCGCTGAGAATGACTTTTCAAGCGTCGGACCGATGAACGGAAGCAGTTCCGCTTCCGTGAACGTCCGGTCGGGGTAATAGTAACTGAGCGTATGCTCAAAGCTTTTTAAGATCAATGGATTCGTATCAATCAACGTTCCATCTAAGTCAAACAAAAGTGTGCGAATCATCGATTACTTCGCCTCCTTTTTTGAACCGTCCAAGTAACGAACGGCATTGCGACGAATGACGAGCATGATCACACCGAAGATGACTAAACAGATCGAGACGACTTGCGCTGTCCGCAGTCCGTCAGCCATCAGACTATCCGTCCGGAGTCCTTCGATAAAGTAGCGTCCGATCGAATACCAAATCAAATAACCGAGGAAGACATATCCACGACGTGGGTTGAACTTCATCCGCCAGACGATTAACAGAATGACACCAATGATGTTCCAGATGCTTTCATAGAGGAATGTCGGTAAGTAGTATGTCCCGTCGATGTACATCTGATTGACGATCCAGTTTGGTAAGTGCAACGTATCTTGTAAGTACGACCACGTCGTCTCGCCGCCGTGTGCTTCTTGGTTGAAAAAGTTGCCCCAGCGTCCGACGGCTTGACCGAACAAGAGCGACGGTGCCAGGATATCAGCGATCTGCCAGAACGAGATCTTTTTCTTACGTGTATAAATGATGACCGTCAAAATCGCGCCGATGATCGCGCCGTGGATTGCGATTCCACCTTGGCGGATGTTGATGATCTGATCGAGATGCTGACTGTAGTAGTCCCACTCGAACGCGACGTAGTAAATCCGGGCACAGATGATACTGATCGGAATTGACCAGATGACGACATCGACCGCATACTCTTCATTGAAGCCGATCCGCTTCGATTCGAAGATCGCGATCAACAGGCCGACGACCGCACCGAGTGCGATGACGATCCCGTACCAGTAAATCGGTACCGGTCCGAGATTGATTGCGACGCGATCAAACGTTGGTTGTACAGAGGCTAGAGTTCCCATCAAAGACCACCATTCCCATCTTCAATTGCTTGCGCGAGACGTCCCGCGAATTCTTCTGCTGTATTAATGCCCATGTTTTTCAGGCGATAGTTCATCGCTGCCACCTCAATAATGACGGCGAGATTTCGTCCGGGACGAACCGGAATCGTCAAGAACGGGATTTCCGTATCGATGATTTGAAGCGTCTCTTGATCCAGACCAACGCGGTCATAGACTTTCGATTGATCCCAAATCTCGAGGTTACAGACGAGGCTGATCTTCTTGTGCGAGCGAACAGCACCTGCACCAAACAACGTCATCACGTCGATGATCCCGATTCCACGAATCTCAAGCAGATGTTGAATCAACTTCGGTGCCGTTCCGACAAGAATCCCGTCACCCGTTTGACGAATCTCGACCGAGTCATCTGCGACCAGACGATGACCCCGCTTGACGAGTTCGAGTGCTGTTTCCGATTTACCGACGCCACTTGCTCCTTTAATAAAGACGCCGACACCATAGATATCGACAAGGACACCATGCATCGCCGTCGTTGGCGCGAGTTCCGCTTCGAGGAAGTTCGTGATCTGTGACTCGACCGATGTCGTATGCCCTTTTGTCGTCAACAGTGGCACGTTCGTCTCGTCCGCAGCTTGGATGATCGCTTCCGGCACTTCAAATCCACGTGTGATCAAAATACCAGGTGTTTCATCTGTACAAAGGACGTTCGCTCGTTCACGTTGTTCCTCGTACGTTAAATTATTGAAGAACGTCAATTCTGTTTTTCCAAGAATTTGAAGACGTTCTGCCGGGTAATAAGCATAATAACCGGCAAGCACAAGGCCAGGTCGGCACAAATCAGCCGTTAGAATCGGGCGATGTAAGCCTTCTTCTCCCGTGACGATGTGGAGATTGAATTGTTTTACGATTTCAGCTGTTCGCACTTTTGGTTGCACGCTTCGTCAGCCCCTTTCACTTGAAGTATTGTACCATATTTTTATTCGGTTCATGGAATTGGATTAGAAGCATGATTTCTTGGGAATGGAATAAAGAGTTAATATTTTGAAGGAGGTTTTGCCATGATGTCAGGTGGCGGTATTTGGTTCGTTTTAATACTTATTTTATTTGGAATCCTCGCGATCGCCGGTTTCGTTTATCTCGTGATTTCGCTGATCGATATGTGGAAGGCTTACTCCCGGAATCAAGATCAAACAGCTCTCTTATTCTTTATTATTTCCATTATCGGGGTCTTCATCAGTGGGTCTTTCATCTCTTACGTCTTAGCCATCATTTTCTATTGGAATCGCGCACGCGGAAAGAGTTGGCTCGGCATTGGTCTGATTCTCGTTTCGATCGTTCTTGCAATCATCGGTATCATTGCCTTACTTTCGTTTGGTTACGATATGAATAATATCGAGAACATGAACTTCGACGAGCCGATGATGGATCAGGATTACGATTATTGATGTAGCTACACCCATCTTCTTATGAGGATGGGTGTTTTTACATGTGCAGACGAAGTCGTTCCGCATCTGTGACTCCTACAGGAAAAAGCGCGGTCATCCGCGCTGTCAGAGACAAACGAGACCCAGCTACTCGTTCCTAGAACGACGTAGCCGCGGCTCGTGTCTCACCTGAGGAAAGCACGCACAGCGGATACGACGTCATAAGAAAAGCGCAACCTCTTTTTCAAGAAGTTGCGCCGAGTATGCTTATAACGCTTGTGGACTGAGGTGAACACCGTGCGTGACTGAAATCGTACCAGTCTTCGTATCCGCTTCGACCTCAATTTTTGGTGAGCGACCGCGACCTGATACGAAATGGAGCTTCCGGTTGACGATCTCTTTTTGATCCCGAATCAATTCCATATCGTCCAAGTTGCAGTTGAGACCACCGAAGTTCGTCTCAAGTTCTCCGTAGACTTCAGCGCCATGCGGCAACATCAAGGCGATGCTTCCAGCAAGTGACGACGCTTTGACTTTCGCATTTTGCGCCGTCTTCAGCTCGCAACGTACGTTTCCGTTCGCCGTTTTCAATTCTGAACGTTCGAAGACACCAGTCGTGATGATTTGACCGTTGGCTGTCTTCGCTTTCAAGACTTTCAACTCCGACTCTTCGATTTCGATCGAGCCGTTCGCTGTCGATACTTTGACATCTTCACTGAAGAGGTCACGGACGTTGACCCGACCGTTCGCCGTCATCAGTTGAGCGGACGTCGTATCGAGTGACGATAACGAAATCTCACCGTTCAACGTCTGTAAGACGAATGACTCGTAATGACGGCGTGGTACTTTCAGGTGGACCGTCGCTCGAACACTCTTATCCTTCAAACGAATTGAGAGTGTATTCGCCGACACTGCGTGCTGAACAGCAGCTTGTAGTTGCTCAAGCGCCTGTTCTTCCGTCACCTGTTGGCGGCGGAGCGGACGTCCTGTCACCGTCAATTCGCATTCTTCGAGATCACTCGGTTCAACGACCAAGTTCGCATTGAACAGATCGACGTGAACCGTCTCACCGCTGAACGGGAATTGTTTGACGTAGGTGACGTTCGGACCGGACGCCTGATTAAGCGAAAGATCACTGTCCTTGATCCGGCTGACGAGATTATCGAACGCTGACATGACTTTCGTCGTCAGTGAATCGACAGAATACTGGTCGACCCGATCATATTGTTCTGGTTCATCGACGTACTTATGTTCACTGGCAGAAGTTGCACGTTCGTCGATCGCTTCGAGCCGCTCGAGTTTATCGAGTGCCTCATCAATCGTTAACTTTCCTTCTTTGACTTGCTCCAATATCAATTGACGCATATCTTGCTTCATGAACCGTTCCCTCCTATTCTTGAACCTCAAACGTGTGTTACATGATACTTTCGTTTAAGTTCCCTTAGTTCCTTCCTACGAATCCTCATCCACAAAAGTTTCACGATTCAATTCGTGCCGCGTCGCGTTCAAGGACAGGCGCGAGGTATCGTCCCGTATAAGATGCTTCAACTTCAGCGATCTGTTCCGGTGTCCCGGCAGCAACGATCGTTCCGCCACCGTCGCCCCCTTCAGGTCCGAGATCAATCAAGTAGTCGGCCGTCTTGATGACATCCAAGTTGTGTTCGATGACGAGCACCGTATCACCATTGTCGACGAGACGTTGTAAGACTTTCAACAGACGCGCGATATCATGGACGTGGAGTCCCGTCGTCGGCTCATCTAGAATATAGATCGTCTTCCCGGTCGAGCGTTTATGCAACTCGGACGCCAGTTTAACACGTTGTGCTTCCCCGCCGGACAGTTCTGTCGCGGGTTGACCGAGACGCATGTACGTCAGACCGACGTCAGCGATCGTCTGCAGTTTCCGCGTGATTTTCGGAATGTTCTCGAAGAAGGCGAGTGCATCTTCAACCGTCATCTCAAGCACGTCGGCAATCGTTTTGCCTTTATATTTCACTTCGAGTGTTTCGCGGTTATAACGTTTACCGTGACAGACTTCACACGGAACATAGACGTCCGGTAAGAAGTGCATCTCGATCTTGATGATCCCGTCGCCACGACACGCTTCACAGCGTCCACCCTTGATGTTGAAACTGAAACGTCCTTTTTTGTAACCACGGAGTTTCGCTTCGTTCGTCGAAGCAAAGACGTCCCGAATATCATCGAAGACACCCGTATACGTTGCAGGGTTCGAACGCGGTGTCCGACCGATTGGTGACTGATCGATATCGATGACCTTATCGATTTGATCCAGACCGGTGATCCCTTTATGGGCGCCTGGTTTTTCCTTCGCCCGGTTCATCTCGTGGGCGATCGTCTTATAGAGAATTTCATTGATCAACGTCGATTTACCAGAACCGGATACTCCGGTGACGGCGACGAACAGCCCCAGCGGAATGTCGACATCGACGTTCTTCAAGTTGTTTTCCGATGCTTTGTGGATATGAAGCATCCGACCGTCTGGCTCTTTGCGTGTCGACGGAACAGGAATGAACTTCTTCCCGGACAAATATTGACCAGTCAACGAGTTCGCATCCTGCATCAACTCTTCCGGTTTTCCGGCTGCCGTAACGAATCCACCGTGATCGCCGGCACCAGGTCCGATATCGATCAAGTAGTCGGCTGCCATCATCGTATCTTCATCGTGTTCGACGACGATCAGCGTATTGCCGAGATCACGCATCGCCTTCAGCGTATTGATCAGACGATCATTATCGCGTTGGTGTAAGCCGATCGATGGTTCATCCAGAACGTAGAGGACGCCCGTCAGACGCGAACCGATTTGTGTCGCAAGACGAATCCGTTGCGCTTCCCCACCGGATAATGTCCCCGCTGCGCGTGAGATCGTCAGGTAATCGAGACCGACGTTCTCAAGGAACGACGCCCGTTCATGAATCTCACGGACGATCATCCGCGAAATCGTCTGATCCTTCTCACTTAATTTCTCCGGTAGTTCGTCGAAGAACATGACCGCTTGTTTAACAGACATCTTCGTCACTTCACCGATATGGTGATCGGATACTTTAACGGCGAGCGATTCCCGTTTCAAGCGATGTCCTTTACACGTCGGACACGCCTTCTTCGCCATGTAGCCTTCCATCTGTTCCCGGATATAATCAGACGACGTCTCCTTGAAGCGACGTTGTAAGTTATTGAGAACTCCTTCGAAGTAGAGGTTCGTATTTCGGACCATCCCGAAGTCATTCTCATAACGGAAGTGAATCTCTTCCTTCGTGTTTCCGTTCAAGATCGTTTCGCGGTGTTCTTCTGACAATTGTTCGAACGGTGTATCCATATCGATTTTAAAGTGGTCACAGACCGCTTTGAGCAATTGTGGATAATACTGCGAGCTCGTTGGTTCCCACGCCACGATTGCCCCTTCGTTCAATGACTTATCGGGATGCGGCACGACGAGATCAACATCGACCTCAAGCTTCGTTCCGAGACCATCACATGACGTACAAGCACCAAACGGTGAGTTGAACGAGAACATCCGTGGTTCGAGTTCGCCGATTGAGAAGCCACAAATTGGACAAGCATGATGTTCACTGAACAACAATTCGTTGCCGTCCATTGTATCGACGATGACCCGACCATCCGCGAGGCGAAGTGCAGTCTCAAGTGAGTCCGCAAGACGGGCTTCGACGTCTGGTCGCACGACGACACGGTCGACGACGACTTCGATCGAGTGTTTCTTGTTTTTCTCAAGCGTGATCTCTTCAGCGAGATCCATCGTCTCTCCGTTGACACGGACGCGGACGAAACCTTCCTTCTTCAAATCGTCGAGCACCTTGACGTGCGTTCCTTTTCGTCCGGAAACGATTGGCGCGAGGATTTGCAGACGCGTCCGCTCCGGTAACTCCATCACTTGGTCGACCATCTGACTAATCGTCTGGCTCGAAATCTCGATTCCGTGATTCGGACAAATCGGTTTACCAATTCGTGCGTACAATAGACGCAAATAATCATAGATTTCTGTGACCGTTCCGACCGTCGAACGTGGGTTTTTACTCGTCGTCTTCTGGTCGATTGAAATTGCTGGACTCAGTCCTTCGATCGTGTCGACATCCGGTTTATCCATCTGTCCGAGGAACTGACGGGCATAGGCTGATAAACTTTCGACATAACGTCGTTGTCCTTCCGCGTAAATCGTGTCGAAGGCAAGCGACGATTTCCCTGACCCAGACAAGCCCGTCAAGACGACGAGCTGATCGCGGGGGATTTCGACATCGATGTTTTGTAGATTATTGACGCGAGCGCCTTTGATGATAATCTGATTCTTCTTTTCTCCCAACTTAGGCACCTGCTTTCAATTCTAATATGAGGTCGCGGAGCTCAGCAGCTCGTTCGAACTGCATGTCTTTCGCCGCTTGACGCATCTCTTGGTCGAGCTGCTCAAGCAACGTTTCGCGCTCCGGTTTTTTGAGTTTGTTGAACTTCTCGAGTTTTTCGACGGTGTCGTCGCTCTCGATCGTCGTACTGATGACACCACGGACATCCTTTTTGATCGTCTGCGGCGTGATGCCATGTTCTTCATTGAACGCCATCTGGATTGCGCGACGGCGTTCCGTCTCATCGATTGCGCGTTGCATCGAATCGGTGACTTTATCAGCAAACAAGATGACGTGTCCTTCCGAGTTCCGAGCCGCCCGACCAATCGTTTGAATCAGCGAACGGTCCGAGCGAAGGAACCCTTCCTTATCGGCATCAAGAATCGTCACGAGTGAGACTTCCGGAATATCGAGTCCTTCTCGTAACAAGTTGATCCCGACAAGGACATCGTATTTTCCGAGCCTCAAGTCACGGATGATTTCAATCCGTTCCAGGGTCTTGATCTCCGAGTGCATGTAGTTGACCTTGACGCCATTCTCTTTCAAGTAATCGGTCAAATCTTCTGCCATCTTCTTCGTCAGTGTCGTGACGAGAACACGTTCGTTCTTCGCGACCCGGTCACGGATGTTATCCATCAAGTAATCGATTTGTCCTGTGATCGGATGAATCTCGATCGTTGGATCAACGAGACCGGTCGGACGGATGATTTGCTCGACCATCTCTTTCGAATGTTCGAGTTCATACGGTCCTGGTGTCGCCGAGATATAGATCGCCTGACTGACTTTTTCCTCGAACTCCTCGAACCGTAACGGACGGTTGTCTTTTGCCGACGGAAGACGGAAACCGTGATCGACGAGGACTTGTTTCCGTGCCTGGTCCCCGTTATACATCCCGCGAATTTGTGGCAATGTGACGTGTGACTCATCGGCAACGAGTAAAAAGTCCTTCGGGAAGTAATCGAGCAATGTATACGGTGTTGCCCCTTCCGGCATCAAGTTCAAGTGACGCGAGTAGTTCTCGATTCCGGAACAATAGCCCATCTCACGCATCATCTCAAGATCGTAGTTCGTCCGTTGTTCGAGCCGTTGCGCTTCAAGCAACTGATTGTCTTCACGTAACTTCGCAAGCTGCACTTCAAGTTCCTTCTCGATGTTCGCGATCGCTTTCTGTAGACGGGTATCCCCCGTCACGAAGTGGGACGCCGGGAAGATCGAGATGTGCTCGCGGTCCGCGACGATCTCACCTGTCAGCGGATCCATGTCACGGATCCGTTCGATCTCGTCACCGAAGAACTCAATCCGGACACACTGTTCGTCGCGTGACGCCGGGAAAATTTCAACAACGTCTCCGCGGACGCGGAACCGTCCGCGCTGGAAGTCGATGTCGTTACGCTCATACTGAATGTCGATTAGACGACGGAGCATCTCGTTTCGCCCCATCTCATTGCCGACACGCAGTGATAAGACGTGGTTGTTGTACTCTTCCGGATTACCGAGACCATAGATACACGAAACGGACGCGACGATCAAGACGTCTTCTCGTTCAAACAGGGCGGACGTTGCCGAGTGACGCAACTTATCGATCTCATCGTTGATCGAAGAGTCCTTCTCAATGAACGTATCCGTCGACGGAACGTACGCTTCCGGTTGGTAATAATCATAAAAACTAACGAAGTATTCGACCGCATTATTTGGGAAGAATTCCTTGAACTCCGAGTAGAGTTGTCCCGCTAGTGTTTTGTTATGGGCAAGGACGAGTGTCGGTTTCTTGATTTCCTTGATGACGTTCGAGACCGTGAACGTCTTCCCGGTACCGGTCGCCCCAAGCAACGTCTGATGTCGTTCGCCTTGTTTTAGCCCAGTCACCAATTTTTCGATCGCCGTCGGCTGATCACCGCCTGGTTCAAATGGTGAAACGAGTTCAAAATCCATCGTTTGCTTCCCCCTCATCACGTTAAAAAATCTATTTCTATTGTACCACTTTACGAACAAACATTCGATTATGAAGTGCTCCTTTTAGGAAGTTACCCTTTTTTTCGAAAATGCAAAAGTTTCTTTTTGCTTCGAGTGTTGGGCATCAATTTTTTTGCTCACAAAAAAATCCCCATCACGAATGTTGCGTGACAGGGATCGGCTTCTTAATGGAGGGATCGCACCTTCGTCCGACCGTGGACCGGTTCGTTGACGAAGAGGATACCGAGCTCATGATGATCTTGTTCATAAAAGGCACGTTGCGCAAAACGGATGTCGCCGTTATGGTTCATGACTTCAAGACGCAGATACGGTTTGTGTTTTTGGATGGCTTCATAGAACGATGCTTCCGAGTCGACCTTTTCACCGTTGACCTTATAGATGGCTTCACCTGGAATCAAGCCCATCTCAGCAGCCGGTTTATCGGGAAGTGTTCCAAGGATGACGGCACCACGTGTTCCATTGAGGAACAACGGCGTTTGCGCCCGGTTCAAGCGTTTGACCCGCTGGTGCAACAAAATGTGCAGGACGAGCAACAAGACGATTCCGTAGAGCCATTCAGCTTGACCAGTCACGTACGCAAGAACCGTCAATAAAACTGCAACAAGACTCGTGATCAAACGTCCTTGAACGAGCGGACGCATCAATTCTTTCGGCAGCTTACCTGTAAAAAGGAAACTGAAACCGATCGGTAACCAGAGAACGACCGGAACGAGTTCCGGGAAGCTGTAGCGTGGCCACCAGGCTTCAAGCACGTCGCCCGGAACGAAAACAAGTAGAGGTAACAGCCAAAGCTTATTTGCCGACAGCCCACCGATGAAGCGACCACGCTTCGAAACGACGAGTGACGGTGACAGGCGTCGCTTTCCGCGCCACCAGACGAGTAGACATTCCGCGACGAGCGTCAACGTCGCAAGCAATAAAATCATCTTTGGCTCAACCGCTCGAACCGGATCAAGACGTGAATCTATCACGAACCAGCCGGTCAGTCCAAGCAAGACGATCGGCCAGAGTGGCAGGTTCAAACGAACGACACCAATCAACAGCAGGACGCTCGAAAGTCCAAGCAACAGTAGAGCGTACTGCGGTGTCACTGTCAATCCGAGCCATCCGCTGACGACGGACAAGACGAGACCGACGAGTAGGCCTGGTAAAAGTGTTTCGAGGACATCGCTTCGTTTACCGTATGTCCGGGAGCGAAACAGTCCGCGTTCCCGTTTGACACGCCGGATGCCGATGACCCAACTGACAAGGAGTGCTAACCACAAGGTCGGACTGGCGATGAGACTAATCGCGGTCCAACCAATTTCATCGAGTAATTCCACGCGCATTCAGACCTCTTTCCATTCCTTATTATTGAGCAGCGACCTCGAGTGCTTTTTTCCGTTGGACGTCATTCTTATCGTCCTGGAGTTTCTTCAGGAGACGCGTCTCCATCTCACCCGCTGTCTGCTGATCGATTTTTCCAGTGACGTCAAGTTTCGCGTCCTTTTGCAAAGCCTCGACAGCTTGTTTCATCGTGTCACCGAAATAGCCGTCCTGTCCTTTTGGCTTATAACCGATCGCTTCGAGGACAAGGTGGGCATTCTCGACTGATTTTCCGTAATCGCCGACAGCGAGTGACTTTTGATCAGTCAAAATTTTCGTGACGTTGAAGTACGCCGGTTGTTTGACTTCGACCGTCGGCTTGACCCCTTTTTTGTGGATCCAGTTTCCGTCTGGTGTCAGCCATTTGTTCGTCGTTAACTTCAGGTCACTACCGTCCTTCAAATCATACGCACTTTGGACGATCCCTTTCCCGAACGACTTCGTACCGACGACTTCGGCGCCAGCTCCTTCCTTCAGTCCGGCTGCAAGGATCTCGGACGCTGAGGCCGATCCGCCGTCTTCTAAGACGACGATGTTATATGGTTTCTTCTCGTCTGCCTTCCCGAATTCCTGCTGGCGCTCGCCTTTATTGTTCTCGACTTGATAAATCGGCACGTCTTTCGGAATGAACGGAGCGATCATTTTCGAGACAGCCGTCAAAAGACCACCCGGATTTCCGCGTACATCGATGACGAGTCCATCAATGTTCTGACTCTCGAGTTTCGTCAACCCCTTCTCGAACTCTTCTGCTGTCGGTTCCGAGAACTGTGTTACTTGTAAGACACCGATCTTCTTGCCGTTGACATTCTCCGTTGACGTATAGACCGTCTCGATTGGAATCGTATCGCGTTTAATCGTGATCTCCATCGCGTCTTGTCCGCTACGCTGAATCGTCAGGACGACATTCGTTCCTTTTTCACCACGAATTTTTTTAACGGCTTGATCCGTCTTTTGCCCTTTTGTCGACTTACCATCGATTTCTAGGATGACGTCACCTGGTTTGATACCAGCTTTTTCAGCAGGTGATCCTTTGATCGGCGAGACGATGACGATCGACTCACCTTTTTGTTCAAGCGTCGCACCGATCCCTTCAAACGAAGACGACAGATTCGTATTAAACGATGCCGTTTCCGACTCATCCATATAAACGGAATATGGATCGTTAAGCACTTCTGTCATGCCAGATAACGCACCATCGAGTAACTCTTTATCTGTCACGTCTTTTAGATAATTTTGTTCGATCATCTGCCGGACCTGGTCGATTTTTTTCCAATCACCCGTCGCATTCGAAGATGATGACTGCGTTGCAACGGAATCTGTTCCGCCAGCCGCTAACATACCGACGGCACCTGCCCCTAAACCAAGCCCGAAGGTACTGACCGCAATCACTGCTGTTGTAGATTTTTTCACGCTTGATTCCCCACTTCCATTAAAAACGCATTATTTTTTTCAGTATAGCAAAAAAAGATAGGTTACCCTATCTTTTCAGTATTCTGTGGGATGTCAAAAGATGTACGGTGCTGGGTCAACTGCATTCGGTTGTCCGACTGCCCACTCTCCCTTATGCAATTCGAAATGCAAATGCGGACCTGTCGACCAGCCCGTTGTACCTAATGTGCCGACCGTCTTACCCGGCATGACTGTTTGACCGGCGGAGACGCTGATCGAATCGAGATGTGCATAGACGGTCGTGTAGACCTGTCCATCAATCAAATGCGTCACCATGACGACGTTCCCGTAACCTGTTGCACTACCGGCACGTAGAACGATACCACCTGCCGCTGCATGAATCGGTGTTCCTTTTGCATTTACGAGATCAATGCCTTTATGAATCTCCGGCTTCCCTGTCAACGGATTGTTTCGGGGACCGAACGGCGACGAGACATATCCTTGAACCGGCAAATGGAACGGACGACTCGTCACGGCATCTGCCGGTTGCTCCGGCGTTGCAGTCGGTGACTCGACTTCAGGAATGGTCGGTTCCGCACTTGGAGCATCGGATTTTTTCTTTTTTGCCTCTGCTGCACGTGCCGCTTCTGCCGCTTCCGCTTGACGTTTTGCTTCTGCTGCCCGCGCCGCTTCTTCCGCTTTCGCTTGACGTTTTGCTTCTGCTGCCCGCGCCGCTTCTTCCGCTTTCCGTTTCGCTTCTTCTTTTGCTTTCCGTTCGGCTTCTTGCAGGGCAATCAATTCGTTTTGAATCAGACGGCGCTGATCCGCGAGAATTTCTGCTTCCTCGGCTTTAGAGAACTGCTCTTGTTGCAGTTCCTTGACCTTCGTGTTCAACTGGACGACAAGCTTTCGCTTGAGCTCAGATTCCGCAATGATTCGTGTCTGGAGCACGAGCAACTTCCGTTGTTCCCGTTTCATGCTTTCAAGCAATAGTGCTTGTTCCGACCGTTGTTCGCTCAGTTGTTTGACGTTCCCCTTGTAAGCTTGTAAGACATGATCATCTTGTTTGATGATCTCACTGACCGTACTGAAGCGCGAAATCAAATCACCAAAGTCTTTTGCGTCGAGCAAGACCTCGATGTATTTGACGTCTCCTTTTTGTTGAACGGCACGCAATCGGCTTCCAAGCAACTCTTCTTGTTGATGCAGTTCCTTGAGCGTCTCGGAAATCGCTGCTTCCGTCAGACGCAATTGTTCTTTAGATGCAGCAACAGCCGCTTGTTGATCGGCTATCTTAAGCGCTAAATCATCCAAACGGCTGTTGACTTCATTCAGTTGCGCACGGGCTTCCTTACGCTCCTGTTTCGTCAAGATCAACTTCTCTGATGTCTGATTCTGTAATCGTTCCGTCTCTTTCAGACGGCTTTCGACCTCCTGTTGTTCCTTCAGCAAATCTTCTTTCGACGTGGCATCAACGGACACACTAGTTCCAATCAAAGCTAAGCTCAGGACGGCAGAATAGAATCGGACTTTCATGAGAAGCATCTCTCCTCTATTTTATTTTTGGGTAACTGATTTAAATCTTCAAGAAACGACCGAGTGATGTCGTTGATCCCCATACACCGATGAATGCACCGAGTCCGAGCAGGATTAAGACGACTTGTGCCGACAATTCACCTGGTGGAATCAACGAGAATATTCCCGCATTCACGGTAGAAAGTTGGGGTTGGATCGCATTGTAGGAGACTTCGTAACCGAAGTAGACGACGACGATCGGGATGATGGCACCTAATATGCCCATCAATAATCCTTCGACGAAGAACGGGGCACGGATGAATCCGTTTTTCGCTCCGACGAGGCGCATGATCTCGATTTCCCGGCGACGGGAGAAGATCGTGACTTTAATCGTGTTCGAAATGAGGAACATCGCCATGAACGTCAATCCGACGATCAGGATGATTCCACCGATCCGAACTCCTTCAAGGAAGTTAAACATCTTTTTAACATAGTCCTTACCGTATTCGACACTATCTACATTTTCCATTTTTTTGATGGAATTTGCAAGTGTTTCTGTCTCTTTTGGTGAGGTAGCTTTGACGATATATCGGTCGTGAAGCGGATTGTCTTTTTCAACCGACTGATAGGCTTGGGAACCTTCGCCAAGTTGCTTCTTAAAGCGGTCTAGTTCTTCTTCTTTCGAACTGTAACGAACAGTGTTGACGCCCGGCATCTGCTTGAGGGAATCACCTACTGAATCGATCTTCGACTGGTCTGCTTCTCGTTCGACGAATACTTGGATTTCAACGTCTTTTTCGACGTTATCGGAAATCTTGTTGACGTTGAACATGAGCATCGCGAATATTCCTACGAGAAGTAACGTGACGGTAACGGCACTGACAGAAGCGAATGTCATCCAGCCGTTCCGGACGAGACCTTTTGCCCCTTCCCGTAAATGACGGAATCCATTAAACTTCATAGCCGTACATTCCTTTCTCTTCGTCTCGGACGATTTTTCCTCCATCGATCGCTAAGACACGATGACGCATCTTGTTCACGATGTCCCGGTTGTGTGTCGCCATTACGACCGTTGTCCCACGGCGATAAATCTCTTCGAATACTTCCATGATCTCCCATGCTGTATCCGGGTCCAGGTTTCCAGTCGGCTCATCGGCGATGACGAGTGACGGACGGTTGACGATGGCTCTCGCGATCGAGATCCGTTGTTGTTCGCCCCCAGATAATTCGTCCGGATAGTTGCGCTCTTTATGCTTGAGCTTCACGAGATCGAGTACTTCGAGTACTTTCTTCCGGATTTGTGCTTTGTCTTCCCCTACGACTTCTAGCGCAAAGGCGACATTTTCATAAACCGTCAGTGACGGGAGTAATTTAAAATCTTGGAAGATGACGCCGATTTGGCGACGAAGTTCGGGGATTTGACGGTTCTTCAGTTTACCGACTTCGATTCCTTTAAACAAAAATGAACCGCTCGTTGGTTTCTCTTCGCGGTACATCATTTTCATGAATGTTGATTTACCCGCACCCGACGGACCGACGATATAGACGAATTCGCCTTGATTGATCGTCAAATCGACCTCACGGAGTGCCGTGACGCCGTTCGGATAAATCTTACTGATTCGTTGCATCTTGATCACGTACTTCACATCCTTACTTATTTACTGATGCTGAATGAATAGGTCCAAAAACCTACCGACCACCATTATAACAGGGACAAAATTGAACGCACATTACAATCAAATGTCATTTCAGGCGATTATACCATAAAAAAGAGGCACGAATGACGAACACATGTCGTGTGTGTCATCTCGTACCCCATCATATCCCATAATCATTTTTTAGCAGCGAGCCAGTCGGCAACAGCCATGATTTCTTTATCATCTTTCAGGATACCAGCAGGCATTTGCCCTTTCCCGTTCTTGATGATTTTTTGAATCTCTTCTGAAGAATATTTCGAGCCAACCTTCGTCAAGTTCGGTCCGACGTTTCCTTCAAGGTTTTTACCATGACACGTTGCACAGTTGTTGGCGAAGATTTTCTCAGCATCTACACCGGATTGTGTCTTCGACGAATCATCGTTCATCGTTGACTCATCCTTCGTGCCTGACGATGAATCATCAGAACTCGAATCGTCACTACCACCACATGCCGCGAGCGCAAGTGTCGTTCCTAAGCCTAACGCGAGTAACAAGTTTTTCAGCTTCATCCGGATATCCCCCTCTTGTAAGTATCTACATAAACGCTACTGACCTAGTTAGAGTATAACCGTTATCCGGATGAGTTAAGCGTGATTTCACAAAAACTTCACGTTTTAAGAACGATTACGGCACATTACGGTAGCGTTTATCGTCTGTAAACCCGAGTCCGAGCACCTCATGGGCTTCACTGACGACGAGGAATGCCGATGGATCGATGTGTTTGACGATTTCTTTGAGCGTCGTGATTTCCCCTTGACGAACGACGACCATTAGCATCGGTTTGCGTGTCCGCGTGAACGCTCCCGCTGCCTCGATCTCCGTCGCCCCGCGATCGAGCGTCTCGAAGATTTCCTTCACTAACGCTTCCCGTTGATCGGAGATGATATAGGCGAGCTTGTCGTTCGTGATCCCGAGCTGGACGACGTCAATCATCTTGATCGTGATGAACAAGGCGACGAGTGCGTACAGACCGATTTCAAGTGAAAAAATGGTCGCCGCACTGATGACGATCGTGCCGTCAAGCAAAGCGATACAAAGATGAAGCGGCAATTTCGTGAAACGGTGCAGGATTTGCGCGATCAAATCCATTCCGCCGGTCGATGCTCGCCCGCGGAAGATCAGACCGAGTCCAATCCCGACCCCGGCACCACCGAAGATCGCGGCAAGCATCGGATTCATCGTCGCAGCCGGAACATCGAACCGCTCATATACGAGGATGACGACCGGTAAGAAGATCGACCCGACGAGTGATTTGACCCCAAAGCCCATCCCGAGGATCATCCAACCGATCGCCAGCAAGACGACGTTCGCGACGAGTTGGAACAATCCTGGCGAGATCCCGAACAAATCGTTCAAGACGATCGATAAGCCACTGACCCCTCCTGAGGCGAGTTGATTCGGTGCTAAAAATAAACTAAAGGCACTTGCGACGAACAAGGACCCGATTAATAAATACGCATAATCGCGCACGACTTCCTGACGTGTCGATGTCATGACATTCCATTTCCCCTTATCAATTGATTCTCGTGTTTCATTTTAGCGAAAAAGTCAGACAACGACTAGACAGGCGGAACAACTCACAGTGTTCCCTTTATACCGCACTAAAGGGTGGACTGTAGCGAACGATACCGCTAACGCCACGTAATCCATTCCGTTCGAGTGCAAGAACGAGAAAGACCTCCGGCGGAACGGGGAACGGCGGCTTGATACCGTAGTCAATCGCCCGTTCAAAGCCGAACTGTGGATAATAGCTGTCGTGACCGAGGACGACGATGTGCGATTCCCCGGCGTCACGCGCATCCTCGATCACTTGACGGATCAATTCAGAGCCGATACCCTTTCGCTGCCAAGCGGGCAGGACACCGACCGGCGCTAAGGCAAGCGATGGGATGTCATCGATATGGATCCGGCTCAACAGGACATGACCAACGATTTCTCCTTTATCAGTCACGGCGACGCGACCGAAGACTGGTTGCGCGGCTTCCTCCTCGCGTAACGCATCAACGAGATTCGCTTCGTTTGGTTGTTCGAATGCCGCTTCATGGACGAGCCGGATTCCCGTTGCGTCCTTAAAGCCTTCTTTACGTATGATCATTAGTTATTGCTCCCTTCAAATGGTTTGGTTGCGAGGAGCGTGAACTCGGACGGGATGTTCTCACCATTCCAGCCACGATGCTCGTCGAATCGTTCTAATATGAAACGTGTTTGAAGAATCCCGTTTAAGATCTCACTCAATGTAAAATAGCGGACAGAAACGTCTGGAAAATCGACTTGCTCCTCATTCGTAAAGTGCGTCTTATACGCCAAGTCACCCGCTTGCAAGGCTTGATCGAAGTAGCGTGGTGTATACTTCAAATCAGCATCGATCCAGCGTCCGACCGGATGAAAATCGCTAAGGATCAGCTGTCCACCAGGTTGCAAGATTGCAAAGAGAATCTGTAAAAAACGCTTGAGATCATCAAAATAATGCAAAATCCCGCCTTCTAAGTAAAGGATATCAAAGGTATCGCGATATCGTTCAAGATCGATCGCATAGAGATCACCGACGACATACGTGATTCTTGTCTCAGCATGGTGCGCCAGTTCAAGCGCATACTTGGCATTCTCCTCTGAGATATCGAACACTGTGACGTCTGCCCCGAGTAACGCTAACGGAACCGCCTTGCGTCCGTTTGAACCACAAATATTCGCAATCGCCTTCCCCGCGACGTCTTCGAGATCATGTCGATGCTTCTTCAGGCATGCGGCTGGATCTTGTTTAATACGTGCAGCATATTTGGCTGGTGTCCCATCGCGTTTCTCCCAAAATTCATATGCTCGGTATTCCCACGCCTGTTTGTTGACCCGACTTTGCTTCTTCATCACGCTTCCCCCTTTGACGGTCAAAAAACCAGTCGAACATCGTCCGACTGGTTGGTTGTCTTACATATTCATGAGACGGAGGTACGCATCGATGAAGCCCATGATGTCACCATCCATTGCCCCTTGCGTGTTCCCGACTTCATAGTTCGTCCGGTGATCCTTGACCATGCTGTATGGGTGGAAGACGTACGAACGGATTTGGCTACCCCATGCGATATCCGATTTTTCACCACGGATTTCGTCGAGTTTCTTTTGTTGCTCTTCGATTTCGCGTTGGTAAAGTTTCGCTTTCAACATCTTCATCGCCGCTTCACGGTTTTTGATCTGCGACCGTTCTTGTTGACAAGAGACGACGACGCCTGTCGGAACGTGGGTGATCCGGACAGCTGAGTCCGTCGTATTGATGTGCTGACCACCGGCACCAGAAGCACGGTACGTATCGATCCGCAAGTCTTCCGTGCGGACTTCGATGTCGATGTCATCGTTGAATTCTGGCATGACGTCACACGAGACGAATGATGTATGACGACGGCCTGACGAGTCAAACGGTGAGATCCGGACAAGACGATGGATCCCTTTTTCGGCTTTCAAGTACCCATAGGCATTGTGCCCTTGAATACGGAGCGTGACCGATTTGACACCTGCTTCATCACCCGGTTGGTAGTCCATCGTTTCGACTTTCCAGCCCTGCTTATCGCAGAAACGTTGGTACATCCGGAGAAGCATTGATGCCCAGTCTTGTGACTCAGTACCACCCGCACCTGGGTGTAACTCAAGAATCGCGTTGTTTGCGTCATATTCCCCGTTCAAGAGGATTTGTAATTCGAAGTCTTCGAACTTCTTCTTGAGATCGCCGAGTTCTGACTCGAGCTCTTCTTGAAGATCCACATCCGGCTCTTCCTTGATCAATTCATACGTCAAGGCGACGTTCTCGTGACCTGCTTCGAGTTCTTTATATTTGTCGACCATCGCTTTTAAGCCGTTCGACTCATCGATGACTTTTTGTGCCGATTCCTGGTTGTTCCAGAAGTCCGGGTACGTCATCTCGTTTTCGAGTTCTTCAATCCGAGCAATCTTCGACTCAAGGTCGAGTGATGCCTTATATTCGTCGAGTTTCTTTTCCATCCACTCGGCGGTGTTGCGAATTTCTGCTAATTCCATGTAATCCACCTTCTCTTTCCGTGAAAAGAGGCAGGAATCTCCTGCCTCTCTTTCAGTCGATTCATCACTTATGCCTGACGGCCGTGACAGTTCTTATATTTCTTACCGGATCCACACCAACACGGATCATTGCGTCCGATTTGGTCGTTTGGATTTTTCCGGACCGGTTTTTTCTTGACCGCTTTATCTTCCTTACCCGAAACGGCGACTTCGTCTTGGACGACTTTTTCGCGTTTGAGGTTCGGGTCGAGATCCGCACGAAGGACGAATTGTGTCACTTCTTCTGCGATCGCAGCGTTCATCGCATCAAACATCATCGAACCTTCTGATTGGTATTCACGGAGCGGGTCGTTTTGACCGTACGCCCGGAGGTGAATCCCTTCACGGAGTTGATCCATCTGATCGATGTGGTTCATCCAGTGTTGGTCGACGGCACGTAGGACGATGACTTTTTCGAACTCATCGAATGCTTCTGCTGGGACTTCTGACCGTTTGTGCTCGTAGTGCGCGAACGTGCGCTCTTTGAGCAACTCGATGATCTCTTCACGTTCTTTTCCGAAGAGGTCGCTTTCCGTGACTTTCTCTTCGATTGCAAGCGTCTGGTTCGCCCATTCCGCAAGCGCACCGATGCTCCATTCTTCCGGTACGAACTCGACCGGCGTGTACTGATGGACGCCTGCTTCGATTGTCTGCTCGATCATCGGACGGACGATATCTGACACGGAACCGGCATCGAGAATCGCTGCCCGGTCCGCGTACATGACTTTCCGTTGATCCGCCATGACGTTATCGTAGCCGAGGACTTGTTTCCGCGCATCAAAGTTATTTCCTTCGACGCGTTTTTGAGCCGATTCAACGGCACGAGACACCATCCGACTCTCGATCGGTTGCGAATCATCCATTCCGAGACGGTCCATCATCGACTGCAGCGAATCAGAACCAAAGCGACGCATCAATTCATCTTCAAGTGAGAGATAGAATTGTGATGCCCCCGGGTCTCCTTGACGACCGGCACGACCACGGAGCTGGTTATCGATACGGCGTGATTCGTGACGTTCTGTCCCAAGGATGTAAAGACCACCTTTTTCTAAGACACCTTGACCGAGCTTAATGTCGGTACCACGACCGGCCATGTTCGTTGCGATCGTGACCGAGTTCGCTTGACCCGCGTTCTCGATGATCTCCGCTTCACGTGCGTGGTTCTTCGCGTTCAAGACTTCGTGACGGATGCCACGTTTTTTGAGGATGTTACTCAGCAACTCCGACGTCTCGACGGCAACCGTACCGACGAGGACTGGTTGTCCTTCACGGTGGGCACGTTCGATTTCGTCTGCGACAGCAGCAAACTTCCCGTTCATCGTTTTGAAGATTAAGTCCGGCATATCGTTTCGGACGACCGGTTTGTTCGTCGGAACCGGTACGACGTGCATGTTGTAGATGTTACGGAACTCTTCTTCCTCTGTCTTCGCTGTACCCGTCATCCCAGCAAGCTTCGTATACATCCGGAAGAAGTTTTGGTACGTGATCGTCGCAAGCGTCATGGATTCGCGTTGAATCTCGACGCCTTCCTTCGCTTCGATCGCTTGGTGCAGACCTTCCGAATAACGACGACCTTCCATGACACGACCCGTGAATTGGTCGATGATCATGACTTCGTCTTCACGAACCATATAGTCGACGTCGCGATGCATGACGGCGTTCGCCCGCAGCGCGAGGCTTAAGTGATGGTTGAGCGCGACGTGTTCGAGACCAAACAAGTTATCAATACCGAAGTATTTTTCAGCACGGTCGATTCCTTGTTCCGTCAACAGGACACTCTTCGTCTTGATGTCGACCGTGTAGTCTTCATCTGCCTTCATGATTTTCGCGAACGCATCGGCTTGCGAATAGAGCGCTGTCGATTTTTCGGCCGATCCTGAGATGATGAGCGGAGTCCGCGCTTCATCGACGAGAATCGAGTCGACTTCATCGACGACGGCATAACTGAGTGGACGTTGAACGCGGTCTTCTTTATAGAGGACCATGTTGTCACGCAAGTAATCGAAACCGAACTCGTTGTTCGTTCCGTACGTGATGTCACAGCTGTATGCTGCTTGTTTTTCTTGACGCGACATGCTTGAGAGATTCAAGCCGACCGAGAGACCAAGTGCCGCATAAAGCGGCTCCATGATGTCACGGTCACGTTTTGCGAGATATTCGTTGACGGTAACGACGTGTACGCCGTTGCCTGCGAGAGCATTCAAATAGACAGGTAGTGTTGCGACGAGCGTCTTACCTTCCCCGGTCTTCATTTCAGCGATATCCCCATTGTGCAGGACATATCCACCAATCAACTGAACGCGGTAGTGGCGCATGCCGAGAACGCGTGTTGACACTTCGCGACAGACTGCGAAGGCTTCCGGTAAAATATCATCTAAGTCTTCTCCGTTAGCGAGACGCTCACGGAATTCAACGACTTTTCCTTCCAGTTCTTGATCCGATAACGCACCGATTTGTGTCTCGAGCGCTTCCACAGCGTCTGCTGCTTTTTCGGCTTTCTTCAGGACACGTTTCGTTGGTGCAAATAATTCTTTTAGAAAATTAGCCATGCCTTACAGTCCCCTTACTTCGAACGATTCTTTGAACGAACAGAATTCCGAGATTTTTCCTTTATTCAGTGTACCGAATACGACGTCAAATTTCAACAAGCGGACCGAGCAGCGGTCTCAGTCTTTTGTCGTAAAGCAAACGTACCTTGTTTAGAAATAGTTTTCCATCATATCAAAAAGGGACTCGCCCGTAAGAGCGAGTCCCTGTTGCATTCATTATTCTGGTTCAATCAAACCGTAACGACCATCCTTACGACGGTAGACGACGTTCGTGTTGCCCGTTTCTGCGTCTGAGAAGACGAAGAATGCGTGTCCGAGCATGTCCATCTGAAGAATCGCTTCTTCCGTGTCCATTGGTTTGAGTGTGAAACGCTTCGTCCGAACGAGTTCGAGTTCTGCCTCGTCCTCTTCATAGACTGGCGCTTCCGCTTCCGGTCCTTCGAGCGTTTTGAAGTACTCTCCGATGCCGCCTTCTTTAGCGCGCCCTCTCCGGTTCAATTTCGTTTTGTGTTTCCGGATCTGACGTTCGAGCTTATCGACGACGAGGTCGATTGCTGCATACATATCGCCATTGACATCCTCAGCACGGAGCAAGAGGTTTGGCATTGGAATCGTCACTTCGACTTTTTGCTTCTCATTGTTGACTTTGAGATTGACATAAGCCGTTTGCGCTTCCGTAGGAGTTGTAAAATAACGAGTTAACTTTTCAAGCTTTTTCTCGACGTAATCCTTGAGAGCATCTGTGACGTCCAAGTTTTCACCGCGAATGTTGTAGATCATGTAAACTCCTCCTTAAGTAACCGGTTGAACCTATGAATTCGAGATGCTCCAGTCGTTTCCTTCTGAATATTCGAAATTCTTTGGTTCGTTTTTATTATAGCACGATAAGTGAAGGAAGACCATGAGAACGATGACATTCTCATGAACGTTCACTACTGTTCTTAGCGTACGATAATATTGAAGCATGTTGATGTTAACGTATATACCCGTTTTGATTGAACTCAAAACAAAAAACCGCTTTTAGGCGAATAGCCTAAAAACGGTGGCGGCTGCTATTGGATTAGATCTTTGAAACGTTCGCAGCTTGTGGACCACGATCGCCTTCAACGATTTCAAATTCCACTTCTTCGCCTTCTTCAAGTGATTTATAACCATCGACTTGAATCGCTGAGAAGTGTACGAATACGTCTTTCGCGTCAGACGTTTCGATGAATCCATAACCTTTTTCAGCATTAAACCATTTTACTTTACCTTGTTCCATTCGAATTCACGTTCCCTTCGCAAACCAGAGTTCGAGAGCAAGCTCTCTACGGCTTAGTCTATCAAAAGAAGGAATTATTGACAATTAAAAATTCTGATTACTTTGAATTCATTCTAAAAAATGAATAATATTCCCTACTTATTGCTCTATATTTTAAAAAATTACATTGTCATTACAGTTGTATTATTGTATTATATCGTTAGTAATTACCTATTTTATCCATTGTCCTATCTTAAGGAGGATGTAGTCGAATGCGACCATTCCATAATGACGAAAAGTATCGAATCACGAAACGGACGGTGGCGATTCTCCCGTGCTACGATATGATGAAGCAATCCATCATCGTACTCGAGGATGGCTCGACCATCATGACCCCGCTTCGACCGTATCAACTACTGCAGCTTTCCTGCAGGCAATACAACAGTTCCATTGAGGAACGCATCGTGACAGCAAAACGTGTCGCATCTGTAAAAGGAAAAGTCCCAGTCGTCATTGAACCGACACTTGGCCTCGTGTTTTTCCCAACGAAATCACCGAAACGTGATGATTGCGAGTGGTATGCTTGGAGCCACATGTCTGAAGTCATCGAGGAAGACGGACAGACGAAGCTCAAGACTCGTAATGGCATGATCCTTCCCGTAAACGCCTCTCCTTACATCGTCCGCAACCAAATGAAAGCAACTGGCGAGCTGATGGCTCGTTATCAACAATTGAACGCGATGACATTAGAGGAACGCTTTAATGCAATCAAATCTTAAAGAGTAACCGTAAAAAAATCAGGGTTGGGCGATGAATTCGCTCAATCCTTTTTGGTTTCTGCCGATATATAATGAGATGATAGTTTTAAAAAACAAGGAGGCTTCTCGATGAACATCCAATTGAATCCGGCACGTCCGGCGCAATCTCCTGGTCAGACGCCGCTTTTGGACACAAAGACCTATAAAGGAACGATCCTTGAGCAGACTGGTCCGCATACGGCTCTCGTCCAGGTCGGTCGGGATAAGATCGAGATGACCTTCACAGGCGACGTTCCGACAGGTGATTTCCAGTTCAAGGTCAAAGGACAGACAGCAGAAGGTTACCTGATTGAACAACTAACACCAGCGACACCGGATGCGGAAACGCCACCTGTCCTGTCTGTTCCATCAAATGTCAATCCCGCTTTGCTTGAAGGTGTGCCTGCAGAACTGAAGCAAGCCGTTGCGAAGTTACTCGCGAGCGGTCAACTGCCACAGACACCGGAAATCGTCGCCCAGCTCGTGACGGCACTGCAAGGAATGTACAAGGACTTAGCACTCGAACTCGTATCGCGACCGGATACAGCACTGCCCGTTGACGCCGACGTCTTGATCGCAAGTCTCCTTGCGACGACGGAAGACTATCCGGACGTCCTACCGGAACGAGACGCCTTAAAGGAGCAGCCGACGTTCGAAAAAGCCGTCGCGCTTGACGTCGCTCGCGTCACACTACCGACGCAACGCGAGATCGAGACAGCGTCGTCCTTGCATATCCGACAATACATTGAACACATACCAGCAGAGAAACGCCCGGCACTCGTCGCAACGCTCGAACAAGGCGAGATCGAGACTGTCCGTAAACAACTGGCGCCCTATTTCCCGCAAGCGCCACTCGAGCCGAAGACGAGTGTCCGTGAGCAATTGATCGGTCTGACGGCACGGGCAAGTCAATCGGAACCAGTAACAGGGCAACCGGCACCGGTCCGCTCTGCCTTAACGCTCGTCCGTGAAGTGACGCCACGGCTTGCTGAGATCACGAATGATTTCAAGAGCCAACAGCGAACGATCGTCTCCCAACTCCGGCAAATCGAACCGCTCGTCGAGACACGTCCGGTCCAGATGGTCGCCGTCATCGAGAGTACGGCGCAACGCTTAAAACAAGTCTTCCAGCAAACGGACGCCTTATTACATACCTCGATGAAGGATGAAAAACAGCTGATCCATTTCTTATCGAAACTTGAACGGGGTGCGGAACTGGCGTTACTCGGACGCGGAACAGAAGCAAAAGCCGTTTTACAGGAAGTCCGAGTCGCCTTTGAAGCCTTCCGCTATGCGCCAGCAAATGTCCGTCCGACCTACTTACCAGAGATGCAGGGACTACTGCCACAAGCACCGTCTTTACAAGCGCAGCCCGCAACAAAAACCGTTCCATATGAGCCGCAACAGAACAGTCCACGTCTTTTGCAGGAGACCGTCCAAAAGACGCTTCAGCTCCAGACGGCGGAACTGAAACTGAGTACGCCGGCAGCAAATCCGGAAGCTGCCAAATTGCAAACATTCCTTGCAGCACAACAGCAAGTCAATAAACCGGACAGTCAGCAACAGTTGAACCAGATTTTACTCGCCTTACCGGTCCAACTTATTGAAGCGACGGCAGGACTCCACGTCCATTTGCAAAACAAACGGCCGGACGAAGTGATCGACTGGGAAAACAACACGTTGTACGTCCAGCTCAATACGCCACGCCTCGGGGAGATTGGTGTCCGGGTCGAGACCGTCAATCGCAAGATGCAGATCACAATCGAAAACGATCATCCGGTCCTTGAGCAACTGGCAACACCGTTCCTCGATCGGACGACGGATGCCTTGCAAGCAACCGGTTACCAAGACGTCCGAATCCAGTTCCGTCCATTCACGCGTGAGCAAATCACAGAAACCGTCAAACAAGACGAGACACCAAGTGGCTACGACTACCGTATCTAAAAGGAGAGACCGATATGTATCAGAAAATCGATTTAACCGGACGCAAGACTGCTGCTGTCCTCCGCTACGATGAAGCATCCGGTCAAGCACCGGTCGTTGTCGCTCGAGCTAGTGGTCAAGCCGCCGATCGAATCCTGCAAGAAGCACGGGCGAAAGGGGTCGCGATCGAACACGATACGTCCCTGCTCGGTCACTTGCTTGATCTCGACCTCGGGACGGCGATCCCACCGCAACTGTACGACGTGATGGCAGAACTGCTCTTACTGATCGAAGAACTCGACAACGCGAAAGGACGGCAGACATGACAGAACAAGAACTCTACGCGATGACCCCGCAACAGTTGACGGAAGTGATGTTGACGGGACTCGTCCTTCAATACGATCGCGCCATTCTCGCGCGTGACGCGAACCGCTTTGACGAGGTCAACGAACGCTTACAAAAAGCTTATCTGTTACTCGACAAGTTGCAGGCTGGATTACACGACGATGGCGGCATCATCACGGCACAACTCGATGCCCTCTACCATTATCTCGCCGAGCAGACGTTACAAGTCTATAAGACACCAAGTCTCTTAAACGAACTGCTCGAACTGGCAGAAGACTTACGCGTCACCTGGCAAGCGGCACAGACCGTCGATCGACCACTCGTGCGCGCCGCACATCATCAACGATACGAAGGGATGGAATACGAATGAGAATCACGAATAACGTCCAAGCCTTGAAGGCTTACCGCAACCTCAGCATCAACCAGACGAACGTCAAGACGACGATGGATAAACTATCGAGCGGTCAAAAAATCAACCGGGGTGCGGATGATGCAGCTGGTCTCGCGATCTCGGAGAAGATGCGTAATCGCTTGAAGGCACTCGATAAAGCGGAACAGAACGTCCTCGATGGTATCTCGATGATTCAAACAGCTGAAGGCGGTTTGAGTGAGACACATAACTTATTACAACGGATGCGCGAACTCGCCGTCCAAGCTGGTAACGGTACACTCGCGACGGAAGACCGGACAGCGATTCAAGAAGAAATCAACCAGCTGACGAACGAGGTCTCACGGATCGCGAAGACGACCCAGTTCAACGGCAAAGAATTGTTGAGCGGCAAGTTCAACGATGCCGACAGTGCGCTGTTCATCCAAACGAATGCTGGGGCAAATGAAGGGATTTCGATCACGATTAACGACATGCAAGCTCTTGCGATTGGTGTCAGTTCAACGACACAAACCGATTCCTCGATTCGTCCGCTTGATTTTCCGAGCGGTGACGCACCCGAATATGCTCTTAGCGTCATGACGGCAACGGACGCGAATGATGCGATCAGCCATTACACGAAAGCAATCGATACGATTTCCCAGCAACGGGCACAGCTCGGCGCGATCCAGAATCGGTTCGAAGCGACGTCATCCGTCCTCAGCGTCAGCGTCGAGAACTTGACGGCGTCGGAATCACGGATTCGTGACACCGATATGGCACGTGAGATGATGGAATATGCGAAATACAACATCCTCAACCAATCGGGGATGGCGATGATCGCTCAAGCGAACGCCTTGCCGCAAGGCGTCTTACAATTACTCAACTAAGGAGGCAGACCCGATGGATATCCGCCGCATCCAAGAAACGCAACGACTCCAGTCCTTAAAGGGCAGTCCGCGTGAAGTCGAGGCGTCGACGACCTTCTCTGCCTTGATGCAAGAGAAACGCGACCATAAAGGCTATGAGCGCCTGCAACAAAAGCTCGCGCTCGTCGAAGAACACGGGCAACTGCTCGCTGAAAGTCAGACAATCGAGCACCTCGAAAGCTACAAAGAAAAGATCAAGGACTTCTTAAAAGACGCCCTCGACCAATCACAACAACTCGAAGAGAAGCGCGGCTTCAATCGCCGCGGTCGGACGAAGATCTATAAAGTCGTCGAGCAAGTCGATGCGAAGCTCCTTCAGTTGACGAATACGGTCATCTCTGGCGAATCGCGCCGGCTCGATATCCTCGACCAAGTTGGCGAGATCAAGGGAATGCTCGTCAACGTCTTCGTGTAATCTAGAATTAGAGGAGTTCCCCTACATGCCAGACTTATATCTTAAAAAATGCACCTGCCCCTACTGCTTGAAAACGACGGAGACGAAACGTGTCCTGTCGCGACATATCCGTGTCGCCTCGACCGACTTTGATGGCTTCATCCGTCATCAAGGCGTCAACGTCTATCTTTATGAACCGGTTCAGTGTAGCCATTGTCGGTTCTTCTTCCATGAGTCGTTTGGAAAGTTGTCGCCGGACGTTCGAGCGACCTTACAAGATCACATCCTGCCGACGCTCCCTGTTTTGCCGTTCGCTGGCACAGAGCGGACGATCGAGCAGGCAATTCAGCTCTATAAGCTTTGTCTGTACACGGCTCAAGTGACGGAGCAAAAAGCGGCGATCCAAGCAATGCTCGGCGTTCGCCTGTCCTGGTTGCATCGCTTGACCGGTCAACAAGCGGAAGAACAACTTTGGGCGAGCCGAGCGATCGAGAAGTATGTCTCGCTTTACGACAACTACACGTCCGTTAAAGAGAGCGGGCTTCCGGAAGACGTCCTGTTATTGCGGATCGCTGACCTATATGCTGTGACGAAAGAGAAAGATACGGCTCGCCTCTGGTACAGTCGTTTGTTCCAAAGTAAGACAGCGAGCGATAAAATCAAAAAAGACGCACGAACCCACTGGGAATGGGTGCAAGAGCAGGACTGATCTTTGTTCGTCATCAGACGGAACAAGGATTTTTTTCACTGCTCGCACTCGCGCGGAGACGATCACCTACGCCGAGAACGTCCTCCTTCGCTTAAACGATCCGTTTTTCTTTGACGCGACCGCTATGCAGGTCATGCCGTCGATTGGTACCGCTCATCACCCTGATGATGGCCGAACGTGGTGTCTATTATTGATTCGCGCCGACGAAGCAATATATACCGTCAAGCAGGAAGAGAAGAATGCATATCGCTTTAAATGAATGGCAAAATGCCCCGTCCAAGTAAGTGGACAGGGCATTTTTCATAAGCTTACGACTCACGACGATATTTTTCTTCTTCATAGGCATCTGGTGTATCGGAGATAGGGCGTTCGAATTCTTCCCATGATTCCGATTCAACGTCCGGTTCAATGAACTGATCGTACGAGCCGTCCGATTGGAAATACGGCTGCGGTACGGGACGCTTCTTGTCTTCCCGCTTGGTCACGAAAGATCCCTCCCTCACACAAGAAAGTTACTGACGAGAATCAAAATACGGTGAAAAACTATGATCGACTTCCTCGTACGGATCAACGTACGATTTACGACTCGTTTGCGTCTGACGCAACTGACTGATTTGTACCCCTAATTTAGCCGTTTCTGCTGATAATTTCAAGTCGATTTTCCGACTATCAGCGACGAGCTCCTGGATGACGGCTTGATTGGCACCAGCAAGCAGATTCGAGTGCGCCGCGATGAACGCTTCTCGTTCGTTCAGCAGACCTTGAATCTTCTCAATCCATTCGTCATACGTCTCCTCATTCGGTGTTTGATCAAGCAGTTCAATCAGTCGTTTCGTCTTCAGGCGAAGCGGATCGAGCGGACTCATCGTTGCCGTGCGAGTTTCATCGCTTCTTTCCACGTCTCGCGGAATTCTTCCGCAAAACCGATCACTTCATCAATTGCAACGAGATCGTTTTTGACGTTGGCATCGATTAAGCGTGTTTGCATGTAGTCATACAGACTGTTTAAGTCCTTCGATAGCGCAATTGATTGATTGAGCGTTAATTGCAACTCGCTGATGATCGCTTGTGATTTTTGGATATTCGTATTTTTTTGTTCAATCATCTTCTGTTCGATTGCACGTTTTGCAAGCATCGAGAATTTGATTAATCCTTCGTATAACATCAATGTTAAGTCTTGAGGTAACGCTGTCGTTACCGAGTTCGTTTGATACGTAGCATAAGGGTTCATCGCGTTTCCTCCTTTTTATCCTTGTCCGAGATAATTCGCAAGCGTCGCCGACTGACTGTTCGCTTGGTTCATCGCTTGTTCCATTGCGGCGAATCGGCGATAGTAACTATCTTCTTTTCGTTTTAGCTTGTCTTCCCACGACAACATGCTTTTATCAAGATCAGCAAGTGATTTCCCGAGTCGATACGTCGTTGCAACGGCTCCGTCACGACCGGCAACTCCAGAAATCTTATCGCGGAGTGTCGTTGCGAAGCCTTGAATCTGACGAACGAAACCGTCAATTCCGTTTTGACTTGGAACTGGATTACCTTGCCCATCCTTCGTCGGTTCCGGGGCGTCAGCAGTAAACAGTTTAAAAACACCTTCCGGCTGTTCTTCAAGCATCTTCTTCAGTTTCGTCTCATCGATTTTTAGCTTCCCACCGTCACGGAAATCACTCGTTGAAGTAATTCCGATTTGTGACAAGTACTGGAGTTGGATCGTATCCGTACCTGACGTATACGAGTAACCCGTATCGATTTTCGACGAAATCGCACTCCGAAACTGATTCATGCCGTCCTGTAAGTAGCTATCGTTCTTCAAAACACCACTCATCGCTTTTTCTTCCCACTTCTTGACTTCATCCTCGCTGAGTTCCTTACGCTGGGCATCTGTCAACGGTTGGAAGTCACGATACTTCTCTTCACGGACCTTTTTGTTCATCTTATCGATGACGTCGTTGTATTTATCAACGAAGTTCTTGATTGAGTCAAAGTTTTTCTGCGTGTCGAGTGTCGTATTGATCGTCGTCGCTGTTTTCGAGACGTTATTCAACGTGATCGTCAGACCGTTTTGTGTGAACGTATTCGTCGTCTGTTCGAGCTGTTGTCCACCAATCGTGTACTTCGCGTTCTGCCCTTCACGACCGAATGTGCCGTCTTGTGAGTTAACCTTTGCAGTATTATCTGATGCATCAACAATCGAGATGTCGGCACCTGCAGGATTTAGGTTACCGGTACTCGTTTTCGTTAAGACGAGTTTTCCTGTTAAATCGTTGAAGACTGCGTTCATACCAAGACTGGTTTTACCATTGATTGCCGCTGTCAAATCCGATATCTTTTGTGTTGCATCCAACTTTAATGTTTCTGTTACGGCTTTTCCTGTTGCATCGAAGGTATTGATTTGCACATTGATTTTCCCGTCCGCGTCTTTCGTGAACAATCCACTCTCTTCAAGGGTTGCATCACTTTTCTTTCCGCTTGCTGCGACCATCGTTACCGAAGCGGCACTCGCGAGCTGATCAATGCTGTCAATCGTCACACTGCCAGCTGACGCTGCTGGACTCGCCGTTACCGTCAATGCCGTCGGATTAGAACTCGTAACCGTTTTTGATTGATAGTTCTTCGATAACAACATATCGCTTGCCGCTGTCCGGAAGTCAAGTAACGCCCGGTTCATCTCCCGGTAAGCATCGCGTTGCCATGTCAACGTCTGTTTCTTTTGCGATAACCGATCGACTGGCGCTCGCTCTGCCTGCATCAATTGTTTAATCATCGTTTCGGTATCAATCCCACTCGCAAGACCACTCAGTCGAATGCCTGCCATCCAATCAGTCCTTTCTGTTAAATCCGTTTATCGATCAATTGATTAAATTCCATGAATGCCGCAAAGAAATCGAGTTCTTTTTTACTCGGAATTTCTTGGACGACGTTATTATTCGTATCAACGACTTGAATGTAATATTCGTTCAATTGTTCATGTTTGACGAACTTCAAGCCCGTACGTTGAAGCTCGAGTTTGATATTAGCTTGCTCCATCGCTGTTTCAAGTTTCGTAATATGCTGTGGTGTTGGTAGGACAACGACTCCTTCTTCTGCTAGCGCTTCCTGATTCGCTTCCACAAACACATTCCGTGTCGCTTCGTACGGTAGGACGTTCGAAGGCAGGTGAAGGCGAATTTCCGTATTGATGGAATTCATAGTCGGTCACTCCTTTTTGTTCTCTATGTAGTATATCGGTCAATTCATCTAATTTGTTAGAGTTCGAATAAAACAAAACAAAAAAGGTCACGGAACGAGTCCGTGACCTGAACAATCGATATGTGCCAATTACGATTAACGGAGTAATTGGAGAACGCCTTGCGGCTGTTGGTTCGCTTGCTACGCGCATTAGCTTTCGCTAATGATAAGACTATATCTTCATCCTAGATTTCCTAGGAGCTGGGCACTTCCCCCGCCGTTTACGGAGTACGGATTTCATAACCATCGGACAAGTCCATTAGGTCGTCTATCCTAGTCGTTGAACCTTCACCAAGGTTTCCCTACAGGTGCTTGGCTGCTGATTGTCCAATCCTTGATGTTTTTCAGAACGGTCACGCTCGCCGTTTCCAGCCACGTTGTCGTACATCAAGGCTCTCAGGAGTTCCAGCAATTCACCCAGTCATGATCTAACCCGTTACCAGATTAGACGCCCGGTAGAATCAATCATCGAAGAAGTTGAAGAACGCCCTGCGGTGTTTGATTCGATTGAGCCAACATTGCTTGTGCAGCTTGTGCAAGAATCGAGTTCTTTGTCTGGTTCATCATTTCTTTCGCCATGTCAACGTCACGAACACGTGATTCAGCCGCTGTTAGGTTTTCAGAAGATGTTTTAAGGTTGTTGATTGTGTGCTCGAGACGGTTTTGTGTTGCACCTAATTTAGAACGTTCCGCAGATACACTTTGAATTGCAGAATCTAATTTTGTAATTGCTGTTTGAGCTCCATCTTTTGTTGATACATCAGCAGTATCAATTTTTAAACCTTTAGTATCCATATCACCAATCGCTAATTTAACTGTCTGATTCTCATTAGCACCAATTTGGAATTCAAGAGACTTATCATTGATTTTAATATCAGCGTCAGTTCCATTAGCTAAAGATGAGTTGAAAGAAAGTTCAAATCCACCTACATTAACTTTTCCAGATTTATCATCTGTAATTGTAGTTGATCCTACAACGTTACTTGAGCTATCTGAGACAGAGAAAGTCGCCGTTTGACCAACATCAAATTTCAAAGTACCTACACCTGTAACTCCAGCAGACGAATCTGAAACTGTGAAATCAAAACCACCTAATGATGCTGTAGTAGCTGATTTAGCGGCAGTAAGTGTAGCTAATTGTTTTCCATCTGCATCTTTTAACGTGTAATCTAATTTAGTATTATCACCAGAATTTTCAACAGACTCTAAAGTGTAAGAACCCATGTTTACAGTACTTCCAGATGTAATTGCAATACCACTTACGTCTGTAGTATCTGCTACTTCAGTAAATACTTGACTCGATGAAGTAACAGTAACACTGTACGTATCTTGTTTAAGAGAATCATTAGTTACAGTTACACCTGTAAGATTAGAATTCGCAAAACTAGATACAGAGTTAGCATTTTTAGCAGCACTACCATCCAACAATTTTTTTGTGTTAAATTCTGTAGTATCAGAAATACGATTGATTTCTGACTTCAATTGAGAAAACTCTTTTTGAATCTCAGTGCGATCTGCATCTGTAGATGTATCGTTCGCTGATTGAACAGAAAGTTCACGCATCCGTTGAAGAATATCATGCGTTTCGTTCAATGCGCCTTCAGCTGTTTGAATCAATGAAATACCATCTTGTGCGTTACGTGAAGCTTGATCAAGTCCACGGACTTGCCCACGCATTTTTTCAGAGATTGCGAGACCAGCTGCATCGTCTCCTGCTTTGTTAATGCGAAGACCTGAAGCGAGTTTCTCCATTGATTTACTTTGTGCTGCAGAAGCTGCAGACAATTTGTTGTGCGTGTTAAGCGCAGTTACGTTGTGATTGATAATCATTGTAATTTCCCTCCATAGGATAAGTTTTTTGTCTCTTTGAAGATCCGTCTTCTCCGAGATGTGCCCCCTGGCCGGCCCAAGGGTGACACGATAGAATTAGTCGATGACTGCTTCCACCTTATATATCGTCGTCCGCTCGAAATGTTTAACAACTTTCTTCAAAAAAATGCAAAAAAATCGCACATCCGATTTTGGATGTACGATTTTCTCATGATTTAAAGACGCGTCGCGCCTGTCTCTTCTTGTAATTGCTCCGCTACCGCCACAAGTTCTTCCATCGCCCCGTTGACTTCACCGAGTGATGCTGCTTGATGACTCGACGCCTGCAAGACTTGTTCCGCATGCTTCGATGCTTCCTCAACCATCGCGAGGATATTCGCTGTTGTTAAGCCGACTTGGTCAATCTCTTGATCCGATTTGACAACGAGCTGGTCAACCGATTTCACACGTGAGTAGACGTTCTCTGTCGAATGGTGAATCTCTTCAAATGACGAGCCTGCTTGCTCAACGAGTCCGACACCCGTCGCGACTTCACTCTGAACATCGGTCATCGCGTTCGCCGTATCGTTAACGAGACGTTTAACACCAGAAATCAAATCGGTGATTTCTTTCGCTGATGTCGCCGTCTGTTCAGCGAGTTTTTTAACTTCTGCTGCAACGACCGCAAATCCACGTCCTGCTTCTCCTGCTCGTGCCGCTTCAATCGATGCATTCAAACTGAGTAAGTTCGTTTGTGCCGAAATGTCACTGATGACATCCGTAATTCGTGAAATCTCACCTGTCATATCCGTCAGACGGCCGTTCAGTGTTGCTGACTGTTCCATTTTTTTCGAAATCATATGCATCGCCTCGACAGAATCGGTCGCAAGTGTCTTCCCGTTCTGGGCTTCCGTCTGCATGACCGTCGCTGATTTCAATGCTTCGTTCATCTCTTTTGCGACTTCATCCATCGTCCGTTTAACGGCACCGAGCGCATCCATCGATAAGTACGCTTGATCGACGTTTTCGTTCATCTTCGCTGACAGTTCTGCCATTGCTGAACGGATGCTTTCACCCGACGCATTGCCTTCTTGGACTGCTGCTGCGATTTCTTGCGCGGACGCTGTCAGCTTATCGCTTGAACTGCCCATCTGTGTCGCTTGTTTGCGGATATGTAGAACCATGACTTCGAGTTCATGCATCAATTGGTCGACTTCATCGCCGCGCTTCGCTTCCTCGAAATCGACGTTGAAGTTGCCGTTCGCGACTTCGCGTGCCGTCTCTGTTGCCTTTTCGATCGCTTTGATCGGTTGACGTAGGATTAATTGCGTCAACGACGTTCCAATCAACGATAACAATAAGCCAATCCCTGCTCCGAACCAAATTGCGTTCGTATCCGCGACATCAAGTCCGCGGTGGAGATAGAGCACGAGCTGGGCTGAGATACCGCTCGTGATGACCGAGATAGCTAAGACCCAAAAGAATAACCGTACCTTCAAGTTGCTTCGTAATTTACGCATAACCGAAACTTCCTTTCCTGTATCTTCTTTCACCGTCCTCTCTATCGGTTTCTTTTGTAACCGTTTTAAGTCAGTTGACCTGATTTTCAAAAGTTATTTCCAGTGATATGACAAAAATGCATCAAAAAGAGTGATGGACCGCTTCATCCATCACTCGTTGCCATACTATTATTTCCGCTCAATCTCGACATACTTATACGAAATATCCGTTCCGACATTGTGGCGGGCAAGATGTGTGACTTCCGTGTTTTGCAGGAAAGCATTCTTCCGTTGGTAGACAGGCGAGATCGCTTGATCGTCGAGCAACAAGCTTTCCGCTTTACTGAGTAAGGCAAGACGCTTATCTTGATCGAGTTCACTTTCAGCCTGTTTTAAGAGACGGTCATACTGTTTGTTCGAATAATCCATCATGTTGAACGGGTTACCGGTCGTGAACAAGTTCAGGTATGTCGTCGCATCCTGATAGTCCGGCGCCCAGCTCGCGAGTGACAAATCGTAGTCTCCGCGTCCTTCACGGACGAGACGCTCTTTCTTCGGTAGCGACAACAGTTTGACGTTGACGTTTTGTTTCTTCAACGCGCCTTGGATATACTCACCGATTTTTTTCGAGACATCGTCATCTTCGATCAACATCGTCAGCTCAAGGTTTTGCTTCGCCAGCACTTTGTTCGCTACTGCTGCATTATATGATGATTCGATTTGACGCGCGCTATCGTATTTCGGATCAAGTTCTTTCGGTACGATGTAATCCGCAGGCAGTGATCCGTTTCCGAGCAACGTTTCCGTCATCGCTTTTTTATCGTACGCTGCGTCGATTGCTTGGCGTGTTTTCTTATCCTTCAAAGCATCCGTTTTTTCGTTCATCCGGATGAAGAACATCCGCGAATCGCTGAACGTGTTGTACTCTTTTTGATCCTTGTACGTGACGACGTTCTCCGAGTTGAGTGGTGCGACATCGAGTTCCCCTGACTCGAACAGGTTGATCGCAAGCATCGGATCCTTGATGATCTTGACGTCGACTTCGTCGATTTTGACGTTCTTCCGGTCTGCATACTCAGCGTTCTTCGCGAGCGTATAACCTTGCTCCGCTTGATATTTCTTGAATGTGAACGGTCCGTTGTAGACGTTCGTCTTTGGATCCGTTCCGAACTGGTCGCCTTCAGCTTTGACGATATCTTCCCGGACCGGCATATAGGTGCCGAACGTCGTCATGCTGAGGAAGTATGGTGTCGGACGTTTCAACTCGATTCGAAGTGTCTCATCGTCGATCGCTGTCGTTTTTTCGACTGGCTCGAGCAAGTAAGCGAACGGTGAGTTCGTTTTGATGACACGCTCAAATGCATAACGGAAGTTCTCTGCTGTGACGGGCTTCCCGTCCGACCATTTGGCATTCGGGTCAAGCTTGAACGTATAGACTTTTCCGTCTTCTGAGACGCTATGTGATTTCGCTGCCGCCGGAACAAGTTCGTTGTTCGCGTCGAAGCGATAGAGTCCTTCGTAGATTTGGTTGAAGATGTTTGATGTGATGGCGTCTGCCGGGTCAACCGACAGGAGGTCGTAACTCTCCATCGTATGCAGGACCTTTTTGTCCGTTTGTTTGTCTTCTGCTGGTTCTGTCGTTGCACATCCTGCTAATAGGACTGCCGTACTCGCCGCTGCGATCAATGTCTTTTTCATGTGTAGTGCCTCCTGAGAAATATGATGAGCGTTGGATGATTCGGCATACCTTGACGTACAACAAAAGGCGCCCTCTACGCATAGCTAACAGCTAATGCATAGAGGACGCCTGTATCCGCGCGGTGCCACCTCTGATTGAGACGAAAAATCGTCTCCACTTGTCGCTGGTCCAACAACCAGCTAGCCCGGTAACGGGGGCAACCGTCCTGTCTACTCGAAGGTTCAACAGGCTCTCAGCGGTCCATTCTCGTTCAGCTTACCGTGTCAGGCTCTCACCATTCCTGACTCGCTTGGTCGGCAGTGTTGACGATACTTACTCCGCGTCGTCGATGTAATTGATATGGCTTAACTTGTTGTTTACTTTACACGGCTTGTTTTTCGCTGTCAACGAAAAAAACTCAGAACGGGTGGTCTTCTTGTTTTTCTTGTTCCCGACGGACCGGTCGTGGTTGAATCGGTTCGACGTGTTTGACATGTGTTCGTGTAACGATGCGGTTATTGAGTGTTGCATCGACCAAAATCGTGATCGCTGCTGCCATGTGTAAGAACATCCCGACGACGGGAATGACACCGACCGTTGATGCGACGATCCCGACGATGTTCCCTTTTGAGACATTTCCAGCACGTGCCGTCAATACGACGACTACGATGTGGAACGCAAGCATCAACCACAGGGCATTATAACCTGAGAAAATGACGATTGAACCACCTAAAAGCGGAATCCCGAGCACCGCTTCCATTCCACCTGATACCCACTTCAACGTCCGCAATGAATCCTGTCGACTCTCCATGACGTCGCCTCCTCTTTTTTTCCATATGTTTAGTATACGACGGATTGCAGAAAAGGTTCCAACGTTTTTGTTTAGTTTGTAAAATAACAAAAAAAACGATCGACGACTATACTCAAGTCTTGCTCCCTTTCCTCAGGCGAGACACAAGCCGCGACTCTTTCGCTTCAAGCGAAGAGCCGGGTCTTGTTTGTCTCCGACAGCGCAACTGCGCTTTTTCCTGTAGGAGTGGAGCAACTTGAGCATCCAGCATGCACTGGAATATCCGTCAATCGCTCATTATTTTAAACTGCCAACACATGAAACTGATAGCCACGATGGACGACGAATCCTGCCTCTTTATAAAGATCAAGCGCCCGGTCGTTATCCGTCTCGACGTCGAGCTCAAGTTGTGTCCGACCTGTCCGGAACAACGCTTGAACCATCAGCTTCAGCATCTTCTTACCGTAACCATTGCCTTGTGCTTCCGGACGAACCGCGAACGCATGAATGCTCGCTTGCGTATCAGAAGCAAGGTAAGCACGGATGACGCCGACCGGTTTGCCGCTCGCGACACCGATGAACGTAATCCGATCATCAGATTCGATTGCTTGATAGATCGACTCTGCTTCTTCGTCCGTATTCCCGAACGATTTACCGAGCGTCTCGACGATGAACGGACGGTCATCCGCTGTCGCTTCACGTAATTCGAAATCCGGATCTGCTTTTAAGAACAGCTGCGCCTTCTTCAAGATCATGTTGTACTCCGTCATCCGGTACTCGGCGCCCAACCCTTCGAGGACGGCTTGACCTGACTCACTTGCGTCATCAATGACGAACGTGAATGCTTCAACGCCTGCTTCCTTAGCACGCGCGCGTGCCGCTTCAACGAGTGCCGTGAAGATGCCCTGTTTCCGGTAATCCGGATCGACAAAGACATTCAATTCCCATTCCGTCGGTAAGTACGCGAACGCTTGTAAGTACCCGACGAGTTGCTCGCCATCATAGATTGCAAAATCATTCTCGCCGACCCAATCGGCTGCGACCTTTAATTCAATGCCATCGTGATCGTTGACACATTTTTCGAGTTGTAATACATCTGTTGTTTGTTTGACGTCTGTGACGTTCCATTCCATAATTCACTCACCTCATTTTCAACTATACCGAACGAATAAAAGAAGCACTAGCAAAAGCTAGTGCTCATTGCAGTTTGAATGTCTTCATCATCTGCTGGACGTCCTTGACGATCAAGTTCTCGATCGTTTTTTTGCCGACAGCGCCTTTGACGGCCTCCGTCGGTAAGACGTAGTAGTACGTTTTGCTACCTTTCGTCCCGAGATATGTACCATATCCGATTTCACGGTCGAACTGTTTTTTCGAGAGCTTCTTCGGCTCGTAGTTTAAGTTAACGAGTAACTGATCCGCGCCCTTAACTTTATAGTATAACGCGAACGTACCACTCCGCGTGACGACACCGTATTTCGATTTAACCGTCTTGTTCTTGACGAGCTCGACTTTATCTTGTTGAATCGCCTTTTTCAACGCGTCCGTCGTCTTGACCGTATAGCCGAACGTCTTGTTCGCGACGACTCCTTTGCTATATGTCACGTTACTTGCAGCAAAACCCGTCACCGGAGTCAGACATGCTCCGAGTAAGACTCCTGTCATTGCGATTCGTTTCATACTGACTCCCCCTAAAATGATTGATAGTAATGAATTCCCTTTTGTGAAATAGGTAAACTCTATTCTCGAAAAAGATTTGACGGAATTGTCTAAATTTCTTACGATAAGGATAACGAAACGAAATGGGGTTAAAGCGATGACTGAACAAGAACAATTAACGCAAGAACAGCTCGATAACTTGCTCAAGAATGCGTTTGCAATGCAGGTTCCGATCCTCGAGAAGTTCATGAAGGATACACACGATCGTTATGCACTCGCAACGACGTCGTTCAAGCGTGACATGGAAGCAATGAAAGAGACGGAATGGCATCAGTTCTTCGCTAGTAAACTGTTACCACACTTCTTCCTCGAGCACCTCGGATTCGGGGCATCGTTCCGCTTCAACGGACACGATAAGGAAGTCGATCTTCCGGAAAACGTCGTCCCAGTCCGTAATGATGCCGATGAGCAAATCGATAAAGTCGTCCTTGGGGTCAAAAAGGCGATGCAAGATGAGCACATCAAGAACCATGATCTCGTCGCGAACTTCTATAAGGAAACACTCGAACTCGCGTGCCAGATGGGTAGCCGTGTCGGGATGAGCGATGAGTTCTATACGCTCGTCAAACCAAGTCTTGTTCATGCGAACGAAGGCGAATGATCTTTAACTTCTACCAACATTAATAGGAGAACAGTTTCTGTGTGATACGGAAACTGTTCTCCTTTTTCGTGTCCCTATTTCAGAACGAAGTAGCTCATCCGCGACTCCTACAGGAAAAGAAAGTGCCAATAGCACTTTCGTCAGGGACTAGTAAGACCCGGCAGATGGTACGGAGTGCAAGATGCCGCGGCTTACTCCCGCCTGTGGAAAGCAAGGATGACGGAATCGTTCGTCAGAATCCCCTACCATTCTATCCCCTCAAAATCGAACGTAGAACACCGCTCCCCCACCACTTCGGTCGCGAACACCATAGTCGAATTGATGACTATCGAGAATCATCCGACTGATTGCAAGACCAAGTCCATGTCCGGCACTGCCTTCTTGTTTGACGTAGACGTCCCAGATCGTCGCCCGGTCTTCTGCCTGAACTCCCGCTCCTTCATCCTCGACCGTCAATTCGTCATGCGTTAAACGAACCGTGACCGTCCCGTCGACGGGTGAAGCAAAGCGGGCGTTCATCAAGAAGTTGATCAGGACGCGCTCGAACATGCGTGGATCAAGGGACTGCCTCACCGGTTGCAGCTCCGTCGCCAGTGTCAGTCCTGCCTGTGTGAACGTTCCGCGCAGGCGTTCGACTGTCGCAAGCACGAGTTCATCAAGTGACACATCCGTTTTTTCAAGCGGCATCCGTCCACCGGCAAGCTTCGAATAAAGCAACGTTTCATCAATCAAATGACCGAGTCGATCCGTCTCCTCGATGATACTCGTCGTCACGTCGGGTAGTTCGGCAACGGGAATGACACCTGCTGCGAGCGCCTCGGTCTCGTTTCGAATGATTGCGAGTGGCGTCCGCAAGTCATGGGTGATTCCGGCGATGAACGTCTTTTGCAGATGATCCTTTTGTTTGAGCTGTGTCTGCATCTCATCGACGGCGTCAATCAACTCCCCGACTTCATCCTTCGGTCGTGCTGGCAGGACGACGTCCGTTTCACCAGCACCAATCTTTTGAGCGACGGATCGAAGCGTCACGATTGGTCGTGTCAGGTGCCGTCCCATATAGTACGCGAGTAAGGATGCCAGCAACAGGGTCACAAGTAACGCGAGTCCGATCGCGAGATAAACACCACTCAGCGCACTACTCGCTAGTGGTGCCTGTCGGACCGTCGTGATGCGTGTGCCGTCAACCGTCAACTGATACGTCAGCAATCGTTCGTCTTGCACTTCAATAACATCTTCCTTCTTGAGATTATCAAGAAGTGGCAACCGCCCCGCCGGTCCGCGCGCTCCAATCCGTTGCGTCAATCCATCGGTCGTTAAAAACCCTTGAATGTCACGCGGAATCGGCGTGTCGGCTTCAAGCGCTTGTTTAATGATGTTCGCTTCCCGCGCGAGTTGATCGTACCGTTCACCTTCTGCAAATCGATTGACGAGGAACGCCGTCAAGACGAAACTAAGAACCCCCATCACGAGCAACGGACCGACGACAGCGTATAAGAATTTCCGCATCAAAGGACGTCGTTTCATTCGATCGCCTCCAATCGATAGCCAACCCGGTGCACCGTCTTCAATTGTTGTTTAATGACAGGCAACTTATCTCGCAATTGTTTGACGTGCGTGTCGACGGTCCGGGTATCGCCTCCGAATGCGTAACCCCAGACGTCATCAAGAATCTGATCCCGGCTCAGTGCCTCCCCGAGATGTTCGATGAAGTAAAGCAACAGTTCAAATTCCATCTTTGCGAGACTGACTGCCTGTTCTCCCGCTTTGACTTGGCGTCCCTTCTCATCGATCGTCAAGTCACCGAGCACATGGCGGGCGACCGGACGGACTTTTAATGCCCGTTCGAGCCGGATCGTCAATTCCTTCAGGACGACCGGTTTGACGAGATAATCATCGGCACCGAGTTCGAGTCCGAAGACACGATCATCTGCCTCCCCACGCGAGGTCATCATGAAGACGACCGGCGGCTGAACTTGTGATTTGATACTTGGCACGAGCGACCAACCGTCACCGTCCGGCAAGCGGACGTCGATTAAGACAGCGTCAAACGTTGTCGTTAAGCACTGTTTCGCCTCTGCTAACGAACCGGCAATCGTCACCTCATACGCATGGTGACGCAGGAAGCGTGCCGTCACCTGCGCTAATTTTTGTTCATCTTCAATCAATAGTACATTCATGGTCATCCCTCCACTCCTAGTGTAGCGCCTTTTTGTCCAGATTTTCCTTTCTTCGCAGTTTCTTTGCAACTTCCTCACAACTTCTCTTTCGTGACCCTCTACCATAAAAGGTGAAAGGAGTGATCATCCCATGACATTCAAAAAACAATGGATCACTGCATTGACAATTAGCGCATTAACCGTCGGAGGCGCATCCGCATATGCTGCGACGAACGACGACTCGAGCACGACAAAACAAGCGAAACACGGGCACCACTTCGAAGGTATGAAAAAACACGACATGACGTTACTCTTGAAAAAATTGAATCTGACACAAACTGAGGCAGATGCTGCCCGGGAGAAAGGGCAATCAATCGCCGATCTCGCAAAAGCAAAAGGGATCTCGTTCGCTGATTATAAAAAGGCAGAACTCGCAGCAGCGAAGGAACAGCTCACTAGTCTCGTTAAATCCGGTGACTTAACACAAACGCAAGCAGACGACATGTTGAAGCGCCAAACGGAACGCTTCAGTGGCGTTAAAAGCTATGATGAGTTAAAAGAGAAGATGCCGATCGGTCGTCACGGTGGACCTGGTTTCTTCAACGAATCGTTGATTGCTGACGTCCTGAAAGCACTCGGACTGAGTCAGTCGAAATTCGATGCAGCGAATCAATCGCTCGCTGCTTATGCGAAGGCACAATCGATCAAGTTCGCTGACTACAAAAAAGCGTTGCTTGCAGCGCAGACGAGTGAACTCAATCAACTCGTCAAAGACGGGAAGATGACGAAAAAACAAGCAACGGAAATCAAGTCTCGTCTGACCGAAGAATATAAGGACGCGAAGAGCTACGACGATCTTCCGGATCGCGGCGAACACGGTAAGCGTGGTGACCATGGACCGGGTGGTGTCTTCGGTGACTCGACGTCAGCAATTTTAAAAGCACTCGGACTCGATGAAGCGAAATTCAAAGCAGCGGATCAATCCTTGCCTGAATTCGCGGAAGCGAACAAGATTGCTTACGCCGATTTCGAGAAAGCCGTCCTGACAGCACAAACTGCTGCGATTGATCAACAAGTCAAAGATGGCAAGCTGACAAAAAAACAAGCGAAGCAGATCAAGGAACACACCCAGTCACGAGCGGATGCGGTTTCAAGCTACACTGATTTGAAAAAAGGACCAGAGCGCGATGGTCATGGTCGAGGACACGGAACTGGTCCGGGTGGTGACATGCCGGGCGCACCGGATCAAGGACCGGATGCGGATCCGAATGCGAGTGCTACATCCGTCGATTTAGCGATTTAAGATTTAGACCGAAGCTCTTTCATGAGAGTTTCGGTTTTTTTGTGTTCGGTTTAGGACAGATGTCTTTTAATCATGATTTTCATATACTGGTTCACTTTTTTGAAAAATAAGTCTATTCCTTGAACGAAGGTTGCAATTTCCATTTCCTACACCCGATACTAGAGAGAGAACGTTAGTATCGTAAGGAGGTGACGTGGATGGCTTTTCATGAAGCGATGAATCGGATTCGTCAATCCGACACAGCCCCACTCTATATCGGTGGACTTGAAGTATCCCGTCCGGAAACGGCGGAAGCCTTCTTTCAACAACAGACAGATGCAATTTTTTTATTTGATGCCTCTGGCACAATCATCTATTTCAACGAACAGTTACGGGACATGCTCGGCTATTCCGCTGAGACGCTCTATGAGCACTTTGCTGTCTTCAATCCACCTGATCAAGTCGAAGCGGTGACATCCTTTTTCAATCGTGCGCTACATGGTGAGACCGTTCATTATACGGCACAAGGACTTCATGCCGATCAACACCGGGTCACGTTGAAAATCACGAACATGCCGGTTGAACAAGACGGACAAGTCATCGGTGTCTATGGGGTCGCGCGTGATATCACACGTGAAAAACAACTCGAAGCGGACGTCTCGTCCATTCGCTCCCAACTTGAACTGACAGAACAGATCCCGGAACTCGTCGTCTTCCACTTTGATGTCAACACACAAATGATCGAGTTCTCCCCTGCGTTACTCCATTTTTTAGGGCTGTCGGAAACCGATGCAACGACGCTAGATCAAGCACAATTATTTAGTCGGATTCATCCACGTGACTTCGATCCGCTCCGGTTCGAGATGGAACGTTTGATTGCGGGTGAAAAGGAACGTTTTGAAATGGAAGTCTCCCTGCTGACCGCTGACGATACCTATCAGCTGTTGCGCTTGAAAGCTTTTCACCGTCCCCATCATCCAGACCATCTGTCGGTCGTCCTCTACGATTTATCGGAAGTCGATGAGGCGCGACGTCAACTCGTCACGGAACGGGCACAGGCACGTGAAATCTACGAAGCCGTTAATGCCGCAATCTCACAAATCGACTTGTTCTCGGGACGAATCCTCTTTCACTCACAAGGATTCCTGCACATCTTTGAAGAATTACCGCAGGATTTAATTCTCAGTCGTGAGTGGTTGTTCGAGCGGTTGGACGTCCGCGATCACGCGGCGATGAAACAGTTCATTAGACGGTTGGTCGACGGTCAAGCTGATACGATCCAGTACCGCCTTCACTTCCCGGATGGTCGCGTCAAATGGATTGAGGATCAACAGATCCCTGTCTTCCAACTGGACGGTACGATTGCCTATACGAATAGCATCATGCATGATATCACGCTTCAAAAAGCGTACGAGGAACGATTGCGGCAGCTCGCTTTACGTGACGCCGTGACACATCTGCCGAACCGGCAAGCACTCATCGAAACGATTGACGCGTGGCAAGAGAAGAATCAATCGTTCTTCGTCCTCACTGTCTCCTTCAACCGGATTGCTGAGATCAATAATGCCTTCGGACATGGCTCCGGTGATCAGTGGCTAAAAGGAACGGCTGCCTTATTACAACAAACAAAGTCAGATGGAATGTTTCTCGGACATCTTGGTGGTGATGAGTATGCCTTGCTCGTACCGACAAGCTTTAAACAGGATGTGACGGCATGCGCTGAGGCACTACTCGATCTATCGGAAACACCGATCTCGATCGAACCATACGCCTTGTTCGCACGTATTTCCGTCGGGGTCAGTCGTTATCCGGAAGACAGTACGGACGCCGTCGAATTATTGAAGCATTCCTATACCGCCTTACGACGATCGCGTCGTGAAAATCACAGTACGATACACCACTACGCATCGAATCTCGATATCGATTATTACCGGCGCTACCGGCTCGAGCAGGACTTACATTACGCGATCGAACGTAATCAACTGTTTCTCGAATATCAACCGAAAGTCGACAGCTGGACAGGAAAGATTGTCGGTTTAGAAGCGTTGATTCGCTGGCAACACCCGGAATGGGGACGAATTCCACCGAACGATTTCATTCCGCTTGCCGAAGAGAGTGCCTTACATGTCGCAATCGGAGACTGGGTCGTCGAGACGGCGTGTCGTTCGATGCAAGACTGGAAGGCGACCGGAGCAGAGCTTGTTCCAATTTCCGTCAACGTCTCGCCGAAACGATTCTTGATCCCCGGCTTCGAACACCATATCGAGCGGATGCTCTCAACGTATCAGCTCGCACCTGAATTACTCGAACTCGAAATCACGGAAGCGGCCTTGATCATGGATGACCCGATGACGAGTCGGACACTTGAATACGTCAGTCGGATTGGTGTTCGAATCGCACTTGACGACTTCGGGAAAGGCTACTCCTCGATGGTCTATCTGCAACGGTATCCGATCAACGTCATCAAGATTGATCGACAGTTCGCGACCCACATCACGGATGACGCCAAAGCCCAAGCGATCGTCAAAAGTATTCTCTACATGGCAGGTGAGTTCAATCTAACGGTCGTCGCAGAAGGTATCGAGACGCTCCGTCAGCTCGATACGTTCCGTACACTCAATTGTCCGAGTATCCAAGGCTATCTATTCAGTCGCCCGGTTCCAGCGGACGTCATGGAATCGTTCCTCCTGCGGGAGATTTTGTATCCGATCGAAGCCTGTTCCTTGTCGAGCGATACCATCCCCCGTTTTTCCGTCTCTGGGAAAGTTCGCATGCTGACACATCATACCCAGTCGTTCGAACTGCCCTTCTCAGACATTGAAGCGCATCAAACGAGTACGCGGGCACTCTATTTTTCGTCGAAGACGTTGTTACCGTTGTCGGACGCAACGTTTGAGATTCGCTTGAGTGAAGGAGTTCAACTCGTCTCCTGTACGGTGACGATCACCGGACAACAAGATCATCAATACATCGGTGAATATACAAATCCGATCGAAGCAGAACAGATCATGCGTTTCTTCCAGTCGTTACGTTATCGCCCTTGACCTCTCCACGAAGACGTTCACACACGTCTTCGTGCTTTTTTGTTATAGTAATCCTAAAGCGTTTTACTATAGAAGGGAGGAATGGCATGCAGTCACCACTACCTACGAAACATCATCGTCGCTCTACGAAAGGTCAGCTTTTTCGACGATTACTGATGCTGACGATCGGTGCCATCATCTTCGCACTTGGACTGAAAGGATTCCTTGTTCCAAATAACATCATCGATGGCGGGATCGTCGGAATCTCGATCATCGGCTCAAAGGTGACGGATACGACGCTCGCTTTGTGGCTGTTCTTCTTGAACATCCCGTTCATCTTTTTCGGCTATAAGCAGATCGGAAAGACGTTTGCCCTGTCAACGTTATATGCGATCTTCGTCATGGCAATCGCAACGAAACTTCTCGAGCACATCGGTCCCTTGACGAGCGTTGATCTGCTCGCGACCGTTTTCGGTGGCTTAATTCTCGGAATCGGCGTCGGGATCGTCATCCGTTCGAGTGGATCACTCGACGGAACTGAGATTCTTGCTGTCTCTTTCAGCCGCTCGACACCGTTTTCAGTCGGTGAGATCGTCATGTTCTTCAACGTCTTCATTCTCGGTGCTGCTGGATTTGTTTTCGGTTGGGATCGAGCGATGTACTCGTTGATCACCTATTTCGTCGCCTTCAAGACGATTGATGTCGTCATCGATGGACTCGATCAGTCGAAGAGTGTCTGGATCATTTCGGAGAATTATGAAGAGATCGGTCTTGCAATCATGGATCGACTTGGACGCAGCATGACGTATTTAAACGGAGAAGGTGCCTTCACCGGCGACGGCAAAAAAGTCATCTTTTGCGTCATCAGTCGCCTCGAGGAATCAAAACTCAAAGATATCGTCCGTGACTTCGATGAGCAAGCCTTCATTGCGATCGGCAACATCCATGATGTCCACGGCGGTCGCTTCAAGAAAAAAGATATCCATTAACCGAACGAAGGGAAGGAACGCGGGTGTGGAAAAAACATCGTAAGAAAATCATCGGCGGCGTGATCGTCATCGTGACGCTCGCTGTCATCGTTGTCATCGGGATTTCCGGTTATGTCGGATCATCGTTGACGCAACCGGAACGCGAAGCCTTGACGACGACACCCAAAAAAGCAGAAGGACTTGACTATGAAGATGTCACCTTCCGTTCTTATAAAGACCGGACACGTTTGTCTGGCTGGTGGATGCCAAGCGAAGATGCGAAGTTGACGATCGTTTTCGCTCACGGCTATGGCAAGAACCGGGAACAAGATGATGTTCCTGTCTTCCCGCTATTTAAGAAGTTTCACGATGCCGGATACAACGTCTTGACGTTCGATTTCCGAGGATCGGGTGAATCGGACGGGAAACGCGTTACGGTTGGTGCCAAGGAACAAGATGATCTACTGACAGCTGTTCGTTACGCGAAGTCACGTTCTTCAAAACCGGTCGTCCTCTATGGTATCTCGATGGGCGCAGCAACATCACTCGTAACGGCACCGAAAGCGGATGTCGTCGGTGTCATCGCCGACAGCCCGTTCAGCGACTTAGAGAATTATCTCGCAACGAACCTGCCCGTCTGGAGCGGGTTACCGAACTTCCCGTTCACACCGATCATCCTTGAAATCACGCCACCGTTGACAGGTCTTAATCCAGAACGAGTCAAACCGGTCGAAGCGGTCCGGCGCATCGAGTACCCGATTCTGTTGATTCACGGGAAGGATGATGATGCGATTCCCGTCACGGAAAGCATGAAGATCCAAAAAGCTGCACCGCGCTCGGAACTCTACGTGACGGAAAACGGCGGACACGTCCAGTCATACGCGCATGACCGGAAGGCGTATGAAGATAAAGTGTTGACCTATCTGTCTGACTTGCATTGATGGAAGGAGAGACACATGCAACAGCTATCTGTGTTCTTGACCTGGTTTGTCGCTTTGACGGTGATGACGATCGGACTACTCGTCTCCCGTCGCGCCGGCTATCGTTTGCCCCATGGACGGACGATCGCTTTGATTTGGACGGGTTCTGCCTTGATTGGACTCGCTTTTTATCTATTACGTTAAAAACAGCCGCCCACTTCCTTGACGGAAACGGGCGGCTGTTCGTTTGTACTTATCGTTTTAGTACGGCGGCGCCGACGATCTTCAAGACTTCCGGACGACTCAGTTTTTCTTTCCCTTTTGCAAGGGCATCCAGCGTTCCATGTGCGAGTGCAAGTGGAATGTGACAGAATTCATAAATCGTCGTCTCCTTCGGAATGGACGCAAGGTACGCATCGGCTTCTGCAAGGTTCTCACGCGCATAGGCGAACATCGTATCCGTCGTCCAACCAGGTGGGAAGTAGCCGACACCACGCTCCGCATCTTCCTGTTGGTTACGAAGGATGTTGACGGCTTGCAGACCACGACCGAATCCGATCGCTTGCTGTTTATCGGTGACGATACCAGCCTTCCAGTACCAGATGTCGGATAACATGACACCGACAAGTCCCGCGACATAGTATGTGTACTCATCAAGATCCGCTTCCGTCTCGACCGTCCAGTCACGCTCAGCCCAGACCGCCATGCCTTCTGCCATCTCAGCCGTCGAATCGAGCACTTTCGGACGAATCGCAGCCGGACAATAGGCGATCCACTCCGGTAGACGGAGCGTCACTTCTGGTAGATGTGCCGTATACGGCGCAATCAATTCAAGATAGGCGGTAGCGGAAAATGTGCCCCGCATCAACAATGCCGTCTCTCGGAGCAACATCGTCTTGACGTCCGTCGCCAAGTCTTCATGATCTTCAATCTCATCGATGGCGCGCATGCATAGATAAGCAGCACCGACCGCTTCCTGTAAGTCTTGCGATAGTCGACTAATCGGGATATAGAAGGTGCGACTCGTCGCTTTCAATACTCGGTTCGCGTCTTTTTTCAGCTGCTTCGTCTCATTCATTCCTGACAACTCCCTCTTTGGCTCAAAAGGTTTCTTTTCTCTCCATTACTATACACGATTCAACGCGTTTCAGCATTCGTTTCATGATAAGAAAGACTCCCTTTGCGCTAGATTCAGGCAAAGGGAGTCTTTTCATCCTCGTTTGAAGCGTATCGTTCACAAGAAAAATACGTTCCAATGACATTCAAATGGAATCATTTTTCCTGTTGTTTCAAGAGTTGTCCGATCAACCCTGTGCTACGGGAGGCTTCCGTGTTCTCTTCTTGGATCGACAAGTAGACTTCCTTCCGATGGATGTCGACCTGTCGCGGTGCCTTGATACCGAGCTTGATTTGATCGCCTTCAATCGCAAGAATCGTCAGTTCAATGTCGTCACCGATTTGAATCGCTTCTCCCGTCTTTCGTTTGAGTACGAGCATCAGCGACCACCTACTTCCGTCAAGCTACCGATCAGATGACGATTCGTATATGTATCGTCTAAGATGATTTGTTTCGCGAGTCGTTGTTTCGTCTCCATGACGAAGGGTGCCCGTAAGTTCGTCGTCGACGTCGTGAACGGATCTCGCAACGTGACCGTCGTATAGACAGCGACTTGCGCCGTATCCTCAATCCCGAGCTGCTCTTTTGCTGCGTCCGGTAACTCGAAGACGTATTCCGGATCAATCCAGAACGGGTTCGTCACGACGAACGCACACTCCGGCTGATCAATCGATTGAAACGACCAGAACGGTACGCCCTCTCCGAACGGGAGCAGGATGAAGCGCTTCGCGTCCGGAAAACCCGGTAATTCGGACGCGAAAGTAATGATTTCCGTCTCGTCAATCGTGATAGTTCCAAAAAAATCGGTTTCGATTTGCATGTCGTTATCCTTCCCCGTCGAATATGCCACCAACCGGCCACATATTCAATTGATTTTGTTCTTGTAAGAAAATCTCGACCTGTCCGTCTTTTACGGTCAGCTCCGGTTGATGCGTTTCGACATCGATCTTCGGACGATTCGCGGTGTAGCTCAATCGGACTTCCGCCGGTGTAAAGGTCGTCTTGACCCGATCGAGACTCCGCGGGATGAATCCGAGTGTCGTCACTTCGGCAGGCGGTGTGTCGTTAACTCTTGCAATCCGCGCGACCGTTCCCCCGCCCTGCTCGATCCGCATCAGTTGATCCCCTTCCGAAGCTCTCTGCGCGACCGCTTCCTGTCCCTTTTGTCGACCGTAAGCAGCGTACTGCCGAACGGACTCGAGCGCAGGAACACGCCCCATCTCGATCCAGGCTTGTGTCGAATCGATCTCAAGACGTGCCGCGACGGTTTCAATCGACAGTTCCCCGCGGGGCTGTTCGATCGAAAGGGAGGCAGGTGTCTGCTTCTGCTCGATTTGCGGACGTGTGATATTCATCCCGATTCGTGCTGCCGTCTGACGCATTTCAAGATGTGGAAGATTCATCTGCCTTCACCCCTTATCGTAGGAAATCGAGTAACGTCGGTTGAATGATTCGTGCTCCGGCGCTGAGAGCCGCTCGGTGTAACGTTTCGTACGACTTCAGTTCCATGATGACTTTTTCCGCCTCGATGTCTTCGTTATCCGACATGACCGTCTTTGCGATGATTTCCTGATCCTCGAGCCGTGACGTGTTCAAATCCATCCGGTTGACCCGTGCCCCGAGATCCGCACGCGTCTCGACCGTGCCGTTGACCATCTCATCGATATCCTTCAACATACCGGATAAAGCAGCTCCATTATTGTCAGCATTCGTCCCTAGGGCATCGTAGACTTTTTTCAATGTCTGGAACGTTCCCGGTCCAAAGACGCTAAGTGGCGAGATGTTGACTTGGACTTCGATACCGGAAGAGACTTCATATTGAATTGATTCCGTCTCCTTGCCCGTCGGATCCCCATCCGTGAAGACACCGTCAACAGGACCTGAAGCACTTGCTAAGTAATCACGCAATCCGTCCATCGAGACGAATTCCGTATCCGTCTTCGTCCCGTTGAAGATGCCTTTTTCATTGTATTTCGTATTCGCGAGCGTCCCAATGTGTTCAATCAATTGACCGACTTCGCTCTGGATCGCTTTACGTTGTGTCGCATCATACGTATCCGTCGCCGCTTGTGTCGTCAACTCACGAATCCGACTCATCGCTGATGTGACTTCGTTAAGGGCAGAATCCGTCAAGTCCATCCAGCCCGTTGCTTCGCTGGCATTTTTCTTGAACTGTTCGACTTCTCGTACTTCCGTCCGGTAACGCACGCCCTGCATCGCAACGACTGGATCCTCAGACGGACGTTGAATCTTCTTCCCACTGATCAATTGTTCCTGAAGCGTGCTCAAGCGCTGATAGCTTGAGGATAAGTGCCCGATATTCGTTTTCGTCAACATCGTTTGTGTTACTCTCATCTATTCATCACCGTCCTACGAGTCCCATACCGTTGATGATTTTATCAAGCATCTCATCGACGGTCGTAATATTTCGTGCTGCCGCATTATAAGCGTGTTGATACTGAATCATCATCGTCATCTCTTCATCGATCGAGACGGCAGACATCGACATACGGCGTTGATCCGCACTTTCCATCAAGACAGCGGCACTCTTCCCAAGGCGCGCGACTTGTTCGGTCGAGACTGCCATGTTGCCGATGACGTTTTGATAGAACGAGCCGATTGTCGTCGTCGTGTCCGACTTCGTAAACGTAATGCTTGCCGTCTTCATCTTCGCTAGTTTCAGCGCACCTTGGCTGTCACCGATGTTTCCGTCCGTCGACGTCGCGATGTTATCGAGACTCGCTTTGATGTCCGTACCGACAGAAATCGTTGCTGCCGTGATGTCGCCACTTGTCGAAGCAAAGAACGCATTCGATCCCGCTGTCCCGTCTTTTTTCAAGTTCGTCGCGTGCGCGGCGTTGAACGCATCGGCGAATGTTTTCGCCATCTCATCAAGTTGACTCTCCATCTTGACGTATTCCCCGACGGCTTGACCGTTTCGTTCTTGCCCGTACATCTCGATCAATCCTGTCAAACGACCTGTTGAGAAACCGCCTAGCTGATCGAACGTGTAGGTTTGTGTATCCGATTTGAAGCCTGTGTATAGTCCTTGATCGTTCGTCGTGAAGGTTAGTGTCCCTGCTTTCGGTAAGTCGGAGTCGACCGCAAGCAGCTTGTCCCCATTCGGAAACTTGATGTTGACGTCAATACGTCCTTCTGCATTGCGTAACGCATTCCCCATCTTCCCTGTTTCGATCGCCTGAGCGTCTACCGTCACTTTTTCGAAATCGACATATTGAGCAAGTTCATCAAAGTAGCGATCACGTTCATCATAGAGCGCGTTCGGCAAGGTACCGAGCGGTTCGACGACATGGATTTCCGTATTAATGTTATGGATTTTTTGCAAGAGATCATTGACTTTTTTCGTCGAGACATCCATTTCACTTTTTAAGTCTGATTTGACCTGATTGATTGCCTTCGACATGTAATTGAAGGTCTGTGCGAGCGTCTCTGCTTTTTGCCGGACGACACTGCGCGCACCCGAGTCCTGCGGATTCGTCGACAAAGTCTGAAGTGATTCCCAGAATCCGTCGAATGCCTTCGCAAGACCCGTATCCGACGGTTCATTGATGATATCTTCCATCCGTCCGAAAGCTGCTTCCTTCGTGCCGTAATAGGAAACCTTCGTCACTTCATCCCGGTATTGCTTATCGAGCATGATGTCACGAATCCGCTCGATCATTTCTCCGCGGACACCCGTTCCGACTTGACCATTTCGCCCAGATCCAAGCGATATCGAAAGCTGTTCTGTTGTTCCCATGACGAGACGCTGACGAGAGAATCCTTCCGTACCGGCGTTCGCAATGTTATTTCCAGTCGATTGCAGGGCCCACTGGTTCGTCGTTAATGCCCGACGTCCTGTCTCAAGCCCCATGAAAGTCGATCCCATCCGTATTCCTCCTTACGCGTTTCGGTTAAAGTGTGTCTGGTTCAGTGCGGACTGACCATATGTGAAGTCGTCTGCTTCTGGAATCAAGAGTTGCAGATGCCAATCCAAATAGTGCAACGATTGCTCGAGCAACTCTGCGTTCAGTGCATTCAGCTGCCGCAACTGACCGATCGTCTGCAACAATGTCCGGAGTGAGTCGACATCTTCCGGATGCGTCTCGATCCATTCGGTCATCGTCACGCTCCCCATGAGTGTAAGTCGTTCTTGCTCTAATGCTTCAATCCGCTTGATATGTACCGGTTCTTCCTTGACGATTTCAGACAAGCGACGCATGTCGTTTGCAATCAAGACGTGCTTCTTTTCTTCTGCGAGCGCGAGCAATTGAGCGTGCGCCTCGTTGAGTTGATTGATGAGTTGCATTCGGTTTCTCCTTCCGAATTAAAAAGGTTCCATTCATATAAAAAACGACCCGCGCATCCGTGCCCCGAGTCGCCTCCATTTTCTACGATGTTCCGCTTACAGGTTCAAGAAACGTTCCGCGATTTTTTTCGCGTCCGGTTTATAGGTTCCATCCTGGATCGCCTGCTTGAGGGATTCAATCTTTTCAGTCCGTGACGTCTGTGTCTCATTAAAACGCGCGCGCGCTTCTGTTGAGATACTGACTTCGTCCGGACGGTTCGTGCGTTGGTTTTTTGTTCCTTCTACTGATTGAGTTCTTTCGTACGTTTTGGGCATGTTCACCCATTTCGTAGAATCAATTCGCATGTGAACACCTGCTTTCTAGACTACTAGATTCTTAGTTCAAGTCCGATACGTCCTTGGTTTCGAAGAGTCAGAAGAGTCAAGCATCGCCTGGGCGAGGTCACGTCGTAAACGATCACGACATGCGGCACAAATCGTGCCTTCACGGGAGGGCTTCCCGCAATTCTCACACATGATTTCCATTTGGGAAATCTCGGAGATCAATAAGCGCCCTTCCTTGATGTAACGGAAGACGGTATCTCGACTGACACCCGTTCCGATCTCGACATCTTTAGGTGAAGTCCGGATTTTTCGTCGTTCTCGCAGAAATTCGCGCACCTTCTCAAAATCCGTATGATCCTTTCGTATGCAATCAATACACAGTTCTGAAGATTGACGCACGACTAACTTTCCGCAAGATTTACAATTGATGACATCCATTTCTTTCACCTCATACAGAGTATCGGCAGGATTGTCGCTTTCTTAAACACTTCGAAATAAAGTTACAGCAGAAATTTCTTTTGCGCCTGCCTCCTTCAGTCGAAACATTGCCTGCCGAAGAGTCACACCTGTCGTGTAGACGTCATCGACGAGCACAATGTTCTTCCCTTTGACGTCATTTGTCACGCAAAACGGATTACTTCGCGCAAGCCGAGCCTGTCGTCCTGCCTTACTTTGGGCAGGACCCTCCAAACGATTCAAATACGGCGCGATTTTCCCACGCATCTGGCGTGCGATCAACTCCGCTTGATTGAAACGACGGTCTGCGAGACGCTCGGTGCTTAACGGTATCGGAACAAGAACAGCTTGTTTGATTTTTACCTTCTTCAAGTCATCGGTAAACATCTCAAGCAACGCAGTATCTCCGAGAAACTTGAACCGACGCATGAATTCCTTGGCTGCATCATTGTACAGATAAAGAGGTGTCGTCTGGAGGGGCAGCCCTTGTTGCCGCCACACCGTACAATCTGAACAGCATGGCGAACCCGGCTTTCCACAATCGACGCATTCCCCTCTTTTTACAAACTTTATTTTACAGGTCGGACAGGTCACTTGCCTAGTCCAGAGATTTCCGAGTTCCCAACTAGGTAGATAGACCTCTTGACAGAATAAACATCGATTCATGGTTGCACGGCATTCGCTTTTTTAATGTGATGGATCGCTTCATACATCGCATCACTTCGGTCATTGGCGCAAAATAAAATGTCACCATCCGGATACGCCGACGATCGTCCGACACGTCCGCTGATTTGAATCAAGGCTGCCGTACTGAATCCTTGATCGGCATCAAGAATCGCAACCTGGACGTTTTCGATCGTCACACCCCGCTCTAGAATCGTCGTTGTCAGTAAGATTCCTGTCGATTGTCGAAAGCGTCGGACCTTCTCGACTCGTTCTGAATCCGCGGCATGGACCGTCTCGACGGTATAGCCTGCATCTGCGAATCGGTTCTGCCATCGCTCAAGCTCCGCAATACGCGAGACGAACACGAGCCGTGGTACAGCAGCATGACGCGCCAACCAATCGAATACGATCTGTTCGGTATAAGGTACGACGAGCTTTGGTACCGGTAACGGATACCCGTGATAGCGCCGCATCAGTCGGACTATCGGAAAGCGTCGATGCCAAAACGAAGGGGTGGCGCTTAATAAAATCAAGGCAGCGTCTTTCGTCATCGCTCGTTTGACGTACCGGTGCAACGTCCGGTCCATTCGGTAAGGGAAGGCATCGACCTCATCCAAGAAGACGACATCGAAACAATGCCGGTAATGAATCAATTGGTGTGTCGTACTGACCGTGATGTCACCTAACTCGAGACGCTCCGACGAACCACCGTATAAAGAGACAATGGACGTATTTGCGAATGCTCGCTTCAAATGCCCTGTCAATTCCCGGACGACATCTGCCCGAGGCGCTGCGACAAGAACACGTCGTCCGTTTGTAAGGGCGTCGGCGATTCCTGGAAAGAGCATCGGTGTTTTTCCGGCACCACACACGGCATGGACAAGAAGTCGTTTCGGACGCAAGACGGTCTGCTGGATTGCTTGTGCGATGCGCAATTGCGCCGGCGTCAACAACAATGGTCCGTGTTGCGACGGGATCACTGGATCAAGCGCCTCCAAATCCGTCACGAGCCTCCCGCAGCTTCGCAATTTGCCATAAGCGAGACATTTTCGACAATAATAACAGGCTTTTCCACATGTACAGGCACCTCGTACTGGTAGTGCGCCACACCGTTGACAACGCCATGTCACGGCTGGCATGTATCGATATGTTTCGTTTGGTGTATCTATCCATTCAGCAGGTACGAGTCGTCCTCGAAGATCCATCATCATGACCTCTCCTTTCTGTGACGTTCCTTTCTCGCATATGCCTGGTATCTCCTTGTCCGCATACGTTCCTGCTCCATCGCTTTTTTCCTCAGTCAATTTAAGAGAATAGCGTACATTATGCCTCTAAAAGTCCTCGTAAGTAGAATCATTCATGAAAATCGAGGATTTTGACAAAACAAAAGCAACAAGTATTCTCAATGTAAGAGAATTCCTGTTGCTCATCTGTTTTATCGGTTATGTTGTTCATTCCGCTGCATGATACCATGTGATACCAATTGCACCAGGTCCGAGGTGGGTCCCGATGACGGGTCCGAAGAAGCTCATCTCGATGCGCGCCTGCGGGAAAAGTGCCGTTAGTTCGGCAATTTCTGCTTCTGCTTTCATAGAATCCTCAGCATGGATGACACCGATGACATATCCTGCTCCGTCCCCTTTGATGTCTTCCTTCATCATTTCCTCGATTCGATTGACCGCTCGCTTGAACGTCCGGATTTTTTCGAACGGAACGATTTTCCCGTCGATGAAGTGAAGGACCGGTTTTATCTTCAGAAATGAGCCGACGAATGCCTGTGCGACACTCAAACGTCCACCACGCTGAAGGTGGGCTAGATCGTCGACGACGAAGTAGGCTCGAATCTGTTTTTTTAATGTCTCCAGACGATCAACGATCGTCTCTGCCGTCGCTCCTGCATCTCGCAAACGAACGGCTTCTTGGACGAGAAACGCTTGCGGCATACAGGAAATACGTGAATCGATTGGATGAACGTTGACATGCTCCACCATCATGTTGATCGTATGTAACGCTTGATACGTTCCACTGATTCCACTCGATAGTGTGATACCGATGATATCCGTTCCTTCCGGCAATTGCTCGAACGACGCAACGAGATCACCGATGTTCGGTTGTGATGTCGTCGGGAGGCTGCCCGTCTGGATGCGTTCATAAAATTCAGCTACTGAGATGTCAAACCCTTCTCGATAGGCGTCACCGTCGAAGATGACACTAAGTGGTGCGACGTGCACTTGATGTTCTTCACAATAGGTAGTTGGCAGATAGGCTGTGCTATCCGTTAAGATCACAATCTGGCTCATCCGTGAATTTCCTCGCTTTTATAGTTCCGTCGTGACGCTGCCGAATGTGACACGCCACAATCGTTTTTAAGTGTAGCATTTTTCCTTGGATAAAAAAAGAAAGACGGAAGCGGGAGCTCCTGTCTTTCGAGATATTAGACGACGACCCATCCACGGCGGATTGATTCGACGACGGCACCAGTACGGTCCGGTACATTCATCTTCCGAAGGATCGATGAGACGTGGTTCTTAACCGTCTTTTCACTGATGTATAACGTATCGCTGATCGCGCGGTTTGAGAAGCCGTCCGCCAGTAACTGTAAGACTTCGCATTCGCGACGTGTTAGAACGTGGAGCGGTGCTTCCGCGACTCGTTTTTCAACAGGATGTGATGCCATCGTTTGTTTCATCTTCATCAAACGACGATATTCCTGTAACAAGTTCGGTGTGACCTTCGGATGGACGTAGCCACCTTCGCGGTATACGGAACGAATCGCATTGACGAGCTCATCGGTTGCCATTTCCTTTAAGAGATAACCGACTGCGCCGGCACCAAGAGCATGCATGACATACGTCTCATCATCATGAATCGATAAGATGATGACACGGACGTCCGGATAGACTTCCATCAGACGTTTTGTTGCTTCAACACCGTTGACTTGCGGCATGTTGATATCCATTAAGACGATATCCGGTTGATGGGTTTCGACGAGCGAGATGACTTCTGCTCCGCTTTCCCCTTCCGCTACGACGACGAATTCTTCTTCAAAATCAAGAATTCGTTTAACGCCTTCGCGGAATAACTGATGATCGTCGACGATGACTACTTTCACTTGCTCGTTGTTCACAGTGTTTCCCCTCTCGCTTCGGATTCCTCGATTGGAATCTTGACCTTGATGACCGTACCTTTTCCGGGCTGCGTCTCGATATCGAATTCACCATCGATCAATTCGATCCGTTCACGCATACCAACGAGTCCGAATGACTCGTCGCATGATGCGACGATGGAATCGAAATCAAATCCAACGCCATTATCCTTCACGTGGATTCGTACGGAATGTTGATATTGTTCTATGATAATACGAATGTCACTCGCTTTGGAATGCTTTACTGCATTTTGGACAGCTTCTTGGACGATTCGGAAGACAGCGACTTCATACGTCGAATCGATCCGTTCACCGCCTCCAAGATAGTTGAAGTGAACCGGAATATTCGAAATTTCTTGAATATGACGAAGATAACGCTCGAGCGTCGGAACGAATCCGAGATCGTCAAGCGTCATCGGACGTAAATCGTATATGATACGACGGATATCAGCAAGCCCATCCCGAATCAACGTCCGTAAACGGTGAATCTCTTCAAAAGCTGCCTCTGCCCCATTGTGCTGGTGAATCTTTTCAATCAAATCTGCCCGGATCAAGACATGGGCAAGCGTCTGTGCCGGACCATCATGCATATCGCGCGACAGCCGGCGGCGTTCATTTTCGGCGGACTGGAAGACTTTTAGACCCATCTCCTGCTTTTGCATCGCCTTTTCATATTTTTCATTCATCATCTGCATATCGTCCGTCAAGAAGTTCAAGACGACCGAGACACGTCCAATCAATTGATCTGCTCGTTCTATCGTCTCATCGAGCTGAATCAGTCGGCGTTCGAGCTCATCACGTCGTTTTCGGCAATTCATCTCGTCTCGTTGATTGATGAAAGATTCGAGCTGCAACGCGTTTGCAGTCTCATAGGCCGACCGGACATCCTGTTCCGAGTAGCTGTCGAAGTTCTTACTGACGACGACGAGTCGCGCCTTCGCATCCTTGATGTGCCGTTCAAGTCGTTCTGCTTCTTTTATATAGTCGTGCACCCGAATCTTCAGGTCGCGTAGTTCTTGCTGAATTTCGGCATACTGTTCGCGAGAACTTTCCGTAATCCGGACGATTTCTTCCCGACTCTCCTCTACGACGCCGATGATGTTCTGTACGATATCATTCAAGGATAGCCGCTCCCTCATCTCATTCGTCATGGTACTCCCTCCATTCCTTGCCAGTCGTCTACGGTTGTCTCTCTCTTGGAACGTCGTTATGCTAGAAAGAACTAGTTAACGAGGAGGACATTTTTGATTATGACATTATCTAATTATTATACAGTAAAAGAAAACGGTTTCCACGAAATCATTATCCAAAAGTCACGATTCATTACCTATTTAGCGCGTGCAACGACGGAAGAACAAGCCCAGGCGTTCATTTCCGAGCTGAAAAAAAAACACCACGATGCGAACCATAATTGTTCCGCCTACGTCATCGGTGAACGCAATGAGATCCAAAAAGCGAATGATGACGGTGAACCGAGCGGAACGGCCGGTGTTCCAATGCTTGAAGTATTGAAAAAGCGAGACTTACGCGATACGGTCGTTGTCGTGACACGATATTTCGGCGGTATCAAGCTGGGTGGCGGTGGATTGATCCGCGCTTATGGTTCGAGCGTTTCTGAAGCACTGAACGCAGTCGGCGTCGTCGAACGGATCGAACATACTGTCGTCTCCGTCACCGTCGATTATACATGGCTTGGAAAACTCGAGAACGAACTGCGGGCAAGCGTCCATCCAATTGATCAGATCCATTACCTCGATCAAGTCCAGATCGACGTCCTCGTCAAGACAGCCGATGTTCCGGATTTTCTCGACTGGATGACGAATATGACGAATGGTCAAGCTGAGTTGTCAAGCGGCTCTACACGCTACCTCGAACGTGACATTATTTCCTGAACTGCTATACTGATTGTAAAGAATTTTAAAGTTTTTCAAAAATTCAGATAAAGTTAGGAGTTAATGAACGTGGAAGAGCGAACCCGAAGCAATAAAAAAAAGATAAAGAAAAAACGTTCTTGGTTCAAAGTGTTCGTGATCAGTTTTCTTATCGTGCTTATTGGCGGAGGGGCGACCTTCGCGTATGTCGCGTACAAGACATTTCAGACCGCAAACGACTCAAAAGTCGATTTAGCTCGTGGGGACAAGTCTGAGAAACGAAAAGCTGCGATTGATTTGACGAAAGACCACTTTTCTGTCTTGCTTGTCGGAACGGATGAACGACCTGGCGATACCTCCTCACGTGCTGACACGATGATCGTCGCGACATTCAACAAGAATGATCAGACGGTCGATATGGTCAGTATTCCTCGTGATTCACTTGTCCAGATTCCTTCGGTTGGTTATGAAGATAAGATCAACCATTCCTATGCCTTCGGTGGCATCGATTCAACGATTGAAACCGTCGAGACATTACTTGATATCCCCATCGACTATTATGCCTCGATCAACTTCAACGGTGTCGTCGCGATCGTTGACGCCTTAGGTGGCATCGATGTCGACGTCAAATTACCAATCGATACGCTCGACTCATCCGATAAGCGCAATGGCGTCAAATTGGAGCCGGGGAAACAAACGTTGAACGGGGAGGAAGCACTCGCTTATGCCCGAATGCGTTATCAAGATCCTGAAGGTGATATCGGTCGAACAAAACGCCAACAACAAATCGTCGAAGCAATCGTCGATCAATCCACCTCATTCGGTTCCATCACGAAATTGAACAGTCTGATGGATGCGACCGGTGATAACTTCAAAACGAACATGTCGTTGACGGAAGCATTCCAATTGCAACCATTCATCAAAAAAATCGGTTCGATCAACCGGATTGATCTAAAAGGAACGGATACGAAAATCAACGGCGTCTACTACTACCAACTTGATCCGACTTCACTTGCGGATGCAAAAACGACGTTGAAGGAACAGCTCAATCTACCGACTGATGAGACAACGGACGGCACGACGACGGAGGCTGCAGATGATTCGGTCACTTCAACCAACTGATCATACGTCACTATTAGACGTTCAGCGCCGCGCTTATCAGATTGAAGCACGATTACTCGAAACTGCTGATTTCCCGCCATTACGCGAAACGATTGATGACATCAACATAGAGGCACCGACTGGTTTTGTTTATGTTATCGACGATAACATCACTGGTGCTGTCACGGTTGACGCTCTGACAATCACCCGTCTCGTCGTTGATCCGGCATACTTCAGGCAAGGGATTGCACAATCTTTGTTGCAACATCTATTCGAACACAGTCACGTAAAACATGTCATGACTGGCGCGCGTAATCTTCCCGCGCTCGCTCTTTATGCTCGCTTCGGCTTCACGGAAGTTCGACGCGTATTCCGCGATGAGATTGAACTCGTCTTCTTGACGCGCATGTGACGTCTAATTACAAAGCAGCAGTGGACAAATGTCCGCTGCTGCTTTGTTATTAGAAGAAAAGAAACCCGAGCACTGTACCGATCAGAACAATACGAAGCGGTGACTGCTTGTAAAAACGTAACAGACAAAATAATCCGAAAGCCATCAAGAAGTCGAGTCCACTTTTAATACTCGATGTAAAAATCGGATCGTACAATGCCGCGAGTAAGATACCGACGACGGCAGCGTTGACCCCGATCAACATCCGACCAACCGACTGATTTTTTCGGATGCGATCCCAGTACGGCAAAACACCGATGACGAGTAAGAAACCGGGTAAGAAAATCGCAAGCGTCGCAAGGATGCCTCCAGAAATACCAGAGATGATCGTACCGAGATACGTCGCGAATGTGAAGAGAGGTCCTGGTACCGCTTGTGCCGCTGCATATCCGGCAAGGAACGTATCCGTATTCATGAGTCCAGGTACGAGCGATTGCTCAAGAAACGGCAAAACGACGTGCCCGCCACCAAAGACGAGAGCTCCGGCACTGTACATGATACTCGTCAGCTGGATGGTTCCAGTTGTCGCTTGAGCGAGAAACAGCGTGACGGTGAGTAAGACGAAAAACAAGACGAGTGCGGTGACGCTAAATATTCGTGGTACGCGAATCGCCAACGAACCACCCGTCTCCGGTTCTTCTTTGAACCAGAAGAAGGCAAGAAGACCTGCGAGCAACAAAACTCCGACTTGCGCCAGTGGATGGGCAATCAAGAGCACGCCTGCGAGCGCCAGTAACATCAAAGTCAGGCGTTTGGCACCTGTCGCAAGCTTCATTCCCATACTCAGAACGGCGTCAGCGACAATCGCGACTGCCACGAGCTTCAAACCATGAATGAATCCAGCTTCTGCAACGTCGAACCGTGTCGCAAGAAGCGCGAACAGAATCAAGGCGATACTCGACGGCAACGTGAAGCCGATGAAGGAAATAATTGCTCCTGCTACCCCACCACGGATCAGTCCGATGCCCATTCCAACCTGACTCGAGGCTGGACCGGGTAAGAATTGACAGAGCGCGACTAAGTCAGCATAGGCTTTCTCGTCGATCCATTTTTTCCGTTTGACATATTCTTCATAAAAATACCCGAGATGGGCGACCGGACCACCGAACGATGTCCATCCGAGCTTAAACGACACTAGAAAGATTTCGATTAAACGATGCATGTTTCACCTCCATCTTTCATTTTACATAAAAATTGTTAAGTTCTCGTGAACTTCAATGATTTTTCTTCCCGTATGTTCCCTTTCGCCACAATTTCTCCATGGGACCTTGTGCATGATGCTTTAGATATCTGTTTGATGCGATACCTTGCGTAATCAAAAGCAGGAATACAAGCAACAGACCTTGCCATAAAGGCGTCGTTTCAAACTGACCGCTCAGGAAGATGAAACATGTAAAGACGAGTGTGTGCATTAAATAGTTCGTCAATGCCATCCGTCCCAGTCCAGCAAACCACCGCATTCGTCCAGCACGGACGAGTAATGCGACAGCACAAGCATAGGTGATAGCAAGCGTCCGACCTGATAACCAGACATAAAAGAGATTAGATGAACCGTCTGGTACGTCCATATGTGAATGAATGATTCCTACGAATGATGGCACCGTCAGCAACAGGCTGATTCCGAGCGTCCACCAGAGAAAACGATTCGTCGGCGGTCGTGTGCTGAAACGTTCCATCAACAATGCCCCGATTAAGAACAGCGACAGAATTTGCGGCCATATGATACCGGTGTTCAGAAAGGATTGCGGTAGTTGAACGGTTATCTCATCGTGAATGAAGCCGACAATATCCCGGGAAGCGACCAACGATTGCAAGAAATCATTCTCTTCGATACTCGATTCATCTCCGAATTCGTTAGCATATTGGTAAATCGATATGTAAATCAGGAAAGTATACACTTGACCGACGACTGCAACTAACACTTTCGTAATCGGCTTTGCTTTCGTAAATAATAACAAGATGAAACCAGTCAACGCATACGTATGTAAAATATCGCCCTGCCACAAGCATAAATGTACTAGTCCAATGAGAAAAAGAATCCCTAGACGACGCGCAAAAATCATCTTCGATAATCCTTTTTGTCGCAAACGCTGGATGAACAAATAGAATCCTGCTCCGAACAAGGCACTAAACAGCGTATAGAATTTCGTCTGGATGAAGAGGTCAAAAAACAGACGAATCCATTGGTCCGCTTCTCCCATCATCGCATGTGATCGATCCCCAAGAAAACTTGGCATATTGACGAATAGGATTCCGCATAATGCAAAACCCCGTAACACATCTAAATAAATAATGCGTTGATTCAACTGTTGTTCCAACCTAACACTTCCTTCCTAAAAAAAGACCGCTCATTTTCTGAGCGGTCTTTATCATACGCTATCTCGATGTAAAACGTTCCAACAAATTCAATAATGGACGATAGCGTTCACCGAGCAAACCAAGCGACTCGACTAAAATATCGAGGACAAGCAGTAACATGACGAGGGAGACAAGTGCCCCAAGTGAGTTCGTCTGAGAAAAGAGAACTGCCGTCATCCCAAAAATTGCACAGAGTCCATAGATGACAAGGACCGCTTGTCGCATTGTAAAGCCAAGATCAAGTAACCGGTGATGCAAATGAGCTTTGTCCGGTGCGAATGGCGGTTTTCCTTGCAACACCCGGCGGACGATCGCAAATAACGTATCGGAAATCGGGATACCAAGCAAAATGACCGGGACGGCAAGTGAGAACAGCGTCACGTTCTTGAATCCAAGTAACGACAACACACCGAGCATATACCCGAGGAACAAAGCACCCGTATCGCCCATGAAAATCTTCGCTGGGTAAAAGTTATGGAACAAGAAGCCGAACGTACTCATCAATAAGAGAATCGCGACGATCGTCACGTAGACGTTTCCTTGGATGACGGCAAGACTGATCAATGTCAACAAGACGATACTTGAGACACCGGCTGCTAAACCATCTAATCCATCAATCAAGTTGACGGCGTTCGTGATCCCGATGACCCAAAGGAACGTCAACGGAACACTCCACCACCCGAGATATAATTGTTGGTCGAACGGTAGATTGATGAACTCGATCCGAATCCCACCGTTGAGGACAATGACGGCGGCAACGATTTGCCCCATCAGCTTTAAACGGGCATTGAGCTGGAATCGATCATCAAAGGCACCTGTCAAAATAATAACGAATCCGCCGACTAGAATATGCGTCGCATACGGACTCGAAGGTTGTAAGATAAAATAACCGATCATGAACGCGATATAGATCGCAAGTCCGCCAAGTCGCGGCATGATTCGGACATGTACTTTTCGCGCGTCTGGACTGTCAACGGCACCGACTGCAATCGCAAAGCGTTTCACGACGGGTGTGATCAGTAAGGCGGCGATAAAACAGACGATGGACGCAGTCCATAACATAGTAACATCACGCTCCTGCGCGAATTATATCATAAAAAAAAAGAGCCGACGAGCGGCTCTTACATGAAGATCGGTACTTCAGCAGCTGGATCATATGTATAGATACCGCGTCCGACTTTCTTAATGGCAGGGTTTGCCTGTTCGACTTTCGCCATCAATTGATAGATATTGCTGATTTGGTGGCGATAACGTAACTCGAGTTCCATTTGGATATCACGTGCTGTCATCGATTCACGCTCGCGCATTAAATCACTGATTTGGTGCACGTAGACTTCTAGTGGATACCGTTGATTGACGCGACGTTGCTTTAACGGACGCTCATGCGTGACGGCGATTTCTTGCGAATGTTCTCCCGTTCCACGGCTTAATTCCGAGATCAAATACTCGGCGCGTCGTTGCAGACGACGGTATTCCTCTTCGATTTCCATTAGTTCGCGGTAGATGTGTTCACTGTTCCCCATTCCTTGCCCCTCTTTCCTATTTTATACATTAATGTTTCAGTTGTGTTTCAATTGTATGTATTTTGAAATATATTAAACTATAATTTGCCTCGATAATATATAATTTCTTTAATTATTTAATTATCCTGTAATATTTTCATATCCTTACCGATAAATTGGCTACACTTCATATTAACAGAAAGGAATGAAAACGGAACATATAATTTCGAGATTTAACTATTTTAATAATACTTAAGTTCTATTAATACAAGATATATCTTTCTTATTTTAACGAAAAGGAGACTGGAAATTTAATGGGCAAATTACCTAAAACATTTCAGACCGCTTTAGTACTTTCGTTGGTATCCGGTTGCTTCGCTTCTACTTCTACTGTATCGGCTGCGACCGGCACAACCTTTACGAAAACTTCGTATCAGACGACGGATGCTTTGAATTTACGTAGTTCGAATTCGACCTCTTCGAAGAAACTACTGACGATCCCGAAGACGACGAACGTCACGTCAAACTACCGTAAAGGCTCTTGGTATAAGTTGTCATATAAAGGAAAGACGGGTTATGTGACGGGATCTTACCTGAAAAAGATTGAGAGTGGTACGTCCTTTACGAAGACGTCCTATAAGACGACCGATGCGTTGTCCTTACGTAGTGCGGCAACGACGTCTTCTAATCGCTTGTTGACGATTCCTAAAGGGACAGGAGTACAATCGAGTTTTAAAAGCGGAAATTGGTATAAAGTGACCTATGCGAACAAGATTGGTTATGTTTCGGGTTCTTATTTGAAGAAAGTAGCTGCACCAGCTAAGACCACGGTCTATACGACGACCGATCGCTTGAACTTCCGTTCGTCCCCTTCGACGTCCGGGAAAGTACTTACAACGATTCCGAGTGGAACAGCAGTCAGCTCCCTCGCCGTTAAATCGAACTGGCATACGGTGCAGTACCAAGGGAAGACAGGTTATGTCATGGGGACATACTTGAAGAAAGGGGCTTTCGTCCCTGCCTCGACGACTGGAAACGTTGACTACAGTGGTTCGAAGATGTATGTCTTGATCTCGTCCGGTAACAGTGTCGCTCTTCGTGCGAATACTTCAACGCTCAGTGGTCAAATCGCCCGTCTCGGTCGGGGGACCCCTGTCGTCGTCACGAATCCGCGGCATCAAACGAAAGGCTTCGTCTCCGTCCGGACAGCAAGTGGTCAAAGCGGTTATGTCGATGCGACGTATCTGACACTGTTCCAACCGGCACCATCAAACCGTCCATTGCTTGTCCTTGACCCAGGTCATGGTGGACATGACGCAGGCGCGGTTCGTTACGGCGTTACGGAACGTGACATCGTTCTTGCAGTCACGAAACAAGTCGCTGAACGTCTTGCCGGAAAAGTCGATGTGACGATGTCACGTTATACAAACGATTACTACCCGTCACTTGGAGAACGGAGCGCCCTTGCGAATAGTCATGCGACGACTGCTTTCGTCAGTGTTCATATCAATGCTTCAACGAGTGAACAGGCATATGGAGCAGAGACCTTCTACTATAAAGGTGCTTCTTCGATCAACCTCGCTCAGAACGTTCAGCAACGTCTCGTCTCGTATGCTGGCATGCGTAACCGAAGCGTTCATTATGCGAACTATGCTGTCATTCGCGGCACACAAGCGCCATCGATTCTAGCGGAACTCGGTTTCCTCTCGAACAGTTCGGATCGTGCGAAACTTACGAATCCAACATATCAATCCCGCTACGCGCAAGCAATCGCGGACGGGATTCTCGCTTCGCTTTAAATCAACCGCATATTAAAAAGGATCGCTCAGGGAAGCGATCCTTTTTAAATACATAACTTTCAAGGAATGTCCTTCACCATCAGGGAATGGTTCAGACAAGGGAGCGACTAGCGAGGATTTGCTCAAGGGAAAGCAAATCTGTCGAATCGACACGATAGTCTGCCTCATGGAGTGCCGACTCCGGTCCGACTCCGACGGCATACATGCCGGCAGCGTGGATGGCAGTAATGCCAGCCGTCGCATCTTCTACACCGATGCAACGACTCGGTTCGACGTCGAGTGCTTCTGCAGCACGGAGAAACACTTCAGGGTGTGGTTTCGATTGTGCAACAGTCGCAGCGTCTACGATGTCATCGAAATAGTGTCGAACCTTTAATGCCTCAACGACCATCAGCGCATTTTTAGAGGCGGACGCCATTCCGATTTTCAGCCCAGCGTTTCGGATTTCATCGAGGAATGCAGTGATTCCAGGAAGAAGATCCTGTTCAGAGATGTGCTGGATCAATGTGACGTAGTGTTCATTTTTCTTAGCGGCGAGTGCTAGCTTCTCGTCCTCTGAAAAAGCGTTTTGTTTTCCGCCGAGCGCAAGGATACGCTCGAGTGAATCCATCCGGCTGACACCCTTTAATGTCTCATTAAATTCCCGGTCGAACGGGATATCCAAATCCTCTCCTAATTGTTTCCACGCTAAGTAGTGATACTCTGCTGTATCGGTAATTACGCCGTCTAAATCAAAAATGACCGCTTCGATCGTTGGTGCCATCCGACATCCATCCTTTCTTCCATCGTCCATGCAAGGCAAGAAATCGAATGACTTTGCGCAAACGATTGCACTTGCCTCATGAATAATTTTACTGGTTCTCTCGACTCTTTGCAAGCGTTATCAAATATTTCTGATTCTTTGTTTTTAAAGCTGAGATACCTTCTTTTTGATAACGCTTTCAATTTTAAGGGAATGTTTTACTTATTTCGTTTTTTACTATTCGTTTTACAATTTTTAACTGCTATAATGACTTCATAGCATATGAGGGAGTGACGAAGATGTTTCAACGTGTTAAACAGTTGTTGAATGATCAAAGTCGAAGAGTTCATCGTTATGAAAAAATCGTAACGACGATCAATAGCTTAGAACGAGAAATGGAGCAAACATCTGATGAAGCGTTACGGGAGTTGACGATTTCGTTGCGGGAACGGCTACGAAACGGAGAACGGATTGATGCAATCTCACCAATGGCATTTGCGCTTGTTCGAGAAGCGAGTAAACGGACGCTCGGCTTACGACACTACGATGTGCAGCTCATGGGCGGACTCGCACTACTGGAAGGACAAATCGCCGAAATGGCGACAGGTGAAGGAAAGACGCTCGTCGCTTCACTCGCGAGCTTCACCCAAGCGTTATATGGAAAAGGCGTTCACGTCATTACCGTCAATGAGTATCTAGCACGACGCGATGCTGAACAAATCGGTCAGATCCACCGTTTTTTAGGATTGCAGGTCGGAATCAATTCCGCTGAAGCAACGTTTGAGGAAAAACGGATTGCCTACGCAGCAGATATTACATACGGTGTCGGGACTGAATTCGGATTCGATTACCTGCGGGATCATCTGATCATGGAGCCGACGGAACGTCTGCAACGTCCCCTGCACTTCGCCTTAATCGACGAAGTCGATAGCATTTTAATCGATGAAGCGAAAACGCCACTCATCATGGCGGAACGAGACAGTGTCCACGAAGGATTACAACAACTCGTCCGTCATGTCGTCCAGACGTTTGAAGACGAGCGGGATTATACGTTTGATGAAGAAATCAAAGCCGTCGCCTTGACCGATCATGGCATCGAAACAATCGAAGAGGCGTTTGCGATTGATCATCTGTTTGCCGCCGAGCATTCCGTCCTCTTCCATTACGTCATTCAAGCCTTACGTGCCCATGTCGTTCTCAAACGAGATGTCGATTATATCATCAAGGATCAAAAAATCGCGCTCGTCGACCTCTTCACAGGTCGTCTGATGGAAGGACGCAGTCTATCCGATGGTTTACACCAAGCCCTTGAAGCAAAAGAAGGGGTTCCGGTCACGGAAGAGAACCGGACGACCGCCCAAATCACGATCCAACATTACTTCCGTCTCTATCATCAGGTAGCTGGAATGACCGGTACGGCGGCGACGTCACGGGAAGAATTTCAAAAGACGTACGGTATGGACGTCGTGACGATTCCATCGAACCGCCCGAAAATTCGGATCGATGCAGAGGACGTCGTCTTTGCAACACGCGACGAAAAGCTAGAAGCCATCGCGCTGGCAACAAAATCGGCACACGTCACGGAACGACCGGTTTTGATCGGGACTTCATCGATTGAACAGTCTTTGCGCGTCGCGAAGACACTTGATGCGCACGGACTCACCTACGAGATCCTGAACGCTAAAACCGTCGATCAGGAAGTTCGGATTATTGCGGCTGCCGGACAAGCTGGTCGAATCACGATCGCGACCAATATGGCAGGTCGCGGAACGGATATTTTACTCGATGAAGCGGCACGACAACAAGGCGGCTTGTTCGTCATCGGTACCGAACGCCATGAATCGATCCGGATCGACAACCAGTTGCGTGGTCGGGCAGGTCGCCAGGGTGATCCTGGATTGACGCAGTTTTATCTTTCGCTCGAAGATGAACTGCCACGCCGTTTCGCGCGCGATCGCCTTGAGCGTGTGCAACAAAAAGTACGAAATACTTCCGGTCCGCTCACTTCGCGTGACGTCCGGGATCTATTGCAGTTCGCTCAGTCGACATGTGAATCTGTCAACCGAAGTGTTCGGGATGAACTCGTTCAGCTCGAAGAAGTCATCAGTGAACAACGGCAAGCGATCTATCATCTCCGGAACAGAATCGTTGATGCGACGTCACTCGAGGATATCGTTCAGCCATTTGCAGGACGTGTCTTGCCGTCGATCCTCGACCAAACACTCTCTGACGATCTCGTTCCAGAAGAATGGCCACTGGCTCTCGTCATGACAGAACTCGAGCAACTGTTACATCAACCAGTCACGTTAGAACGACTGGAGACGATCGACGAGATGAAACGACAACTCGAGGCGCTGATTGCTGAAACCGAAGCCCTACTCGTTGCCCATGTCACAGCTGAAAAAGAGACCGTCAAACGTTTCATCCTCCTTGCACTGGACGAGCAATGGACGCGCCACCTGACGGCGATGAACACTTTAAAAGAAGGGATTCATCTCCGCAGTTACGGACAAGAACAACCGGTCCGCATCTTCGAACGGGAAGGCATGGATTATTTTGAATATGCCATTGCAAGTTTCGAGAAACAGGTCCTTTCAGGCATCTGCCGCGCCGAACAGACACACGATAGCGAAGGAGAACTGCACCATGCACACGTCGAATGAAGTGTTCCGTCCCCAGCTCTACTTCACGGAGGACATGCCGATCGTCAAGGAAGATGAATACGTCTTTCGTCACGTCGTGAAACAACTGCCTGATCTAGAAGCCAATCAGATGGCAATCCATCTGTTTCAAGTCTTATCATACCGTCCGCTTCATGTCATCGCCTTGTTCCAAAACACGTTGTCTCGGTCGTTCCACCTGAATGACCTCGTCGTCCTTGCTTTATCCGGTGATGAACTTGTTGCTCGTAAAGTTCTCAGTATCGAGGAGGTCCCGGTCATCCTTCCGATGGCGACGTTACCGCTCTGGTTGACGTTTGAAGAAGACGAATGTTTCGTCGACCTCGAACAGTTGACGGAGCCGCTACAACTCGTCTTCTCAAGCGAGACTCTGACGGAGCTCTTCATCGAAGACGACTCCACGGAACTCGAGCAACGGATGATCCGCCAAGTCGCTTATTCGCATCCGACACCACCCGCAGACGGTTGGTCCCTCTTACCAGTTTCAATCACGCGCGAGCTAGACACTGTGACAGCAATCGTTCTCGTCCGTAATGCGAGCGATCAGACGCTGACACTCGAGGCGCTAACACTTGAACTAATGGATGACGAAACGCCAATCGCAGATGTCACCCATCCCGGACTCTCCTTACCCGCTTATAGTCAACAAGCGATCCGTCTCCGTTTTTCCTGCACTGCCCCGCACGTCGATGCTCTCGGACTTCGCTATCTCCCACCTTCTTCATAAAAAAACGTCTCGGCACACAAGATGCCGAGACGTTTTTCTTATCCTTTTAAGAGTCCGATGACACGGACGTTGATTGCTTTGGGTTGGAACGCGAGCATATTTTCCATGTCTTGCGCGATTCGTTCTTGGACTTTTCCAGCTGTCTTGATGATCGACATGCCGTATTTGATATGCACAGATAAACTGACCGTGATGTCGCCGCCGACATCTTCGACTTTTACAAGTTTGACCATCTGTTTTTCCTGTAATTTCGAATCGTCTGCTGTAAAGGCAATGCCTTCTGTTTCTTGAACGGCTACACCTGCGATGACCTCGATGACTTGTTGCGAGACGTTCACGACACCATCCGCATTATTTAAATTATATGACATACCTTCCACGCCCTTCGTCTAGTAATCCATCTATCTAAAGTGTAATGCATTCCGCTTTATTTTGAAAGGTCTTCCCGCTTCTCGACGATCGGACGAATGTCGATCTCAATCAAAGGACGGAGGACACGGACGACGAGCGGGTGTATGATGATGCCAACGATTAGTAAGGCGACGCCAATCATGATCAGTAAGGCAAGCCATGCTTGCGGAACGAACGCATCCGTTACGTATTGGCGCCACGCCATGACGAAGAAGACGTGAAGCAAGTAGACATAGAGACTGAGTTCCCCTGCTCGCGTGATGAGCGGCAAACGACGCATTGGAATTAACATCATGAAACCGAGCGAAGCCGCAATCGATAAGAGGTAGATGACGCTATGCTTGAGTACACCAACCCACGCGTCACTATCATATTGTTCGACATATGGGAAACGATGCTTGAACGCATTTGCAAAGTCGACAATCTCTTTCGGCGTATCACGCCATGCTTCGAATAACAGGAAGCCCATGACGGCTGCGAACGTGATACCACCAATCAAACGGACGTTCATCCGCCGCTTGAAATTCTTCGGCATCTCGAAAATCCGGATGAACTCGTGCTCCGATAGATAGTTCCCGAGTAAGAAATACGGATAGAACATGATCAACTTGCGAAGTGCTAAGAAGCCCGTGTTCTCAAGCTCGAACCCATATAACAAAGCGAACGCGAGACCAAACCAGACATATCCTCGCAAGCGGACGACATACGGCGTCACGATATACCAGACGACCATAACGAACAGATACCAAAGTGCCCAATACGGACGTAGTAGATGTGTTCCGATATTTTCCCCGGACAACAGTGGTAGTCCTTCTCCAAGTGTCGCCCAAGAACCAATTAAAATTTGCCAGACACAATAGACGGCAAATAATTGGATGACGCGTAAGTATTTATTTTCGCGGAAGAAATAACCGCTTAAGATAATGAATAATGGCATATGAAACGAGTAAATTAATAGATAGACCGTCTCGAGCAACTTTCCGTCATAATCAAACCGTAAATCCGTCAGCATGTGACCGATGACGACGAAAATGACAAGAAAACCTTTGATATTATCAAACCAAGGATTCCGATTCATGTTACACTACCCCTTATACTCCCTCGAAAGGAACGAATGTTTATGAAAAAGACACTCCTGATTCTATCCATCGTCTTGAACGTCGTTCTCCTTGCATTGTTACTGGGACGTAAACCGCTCGAAACCTTCGGAAGCGTCTTACCTGCAAAGAGTACGACTCCAGTCACGACATTCCAATACGATAAGAACCCGAACTATGTCCGTTTGAATAGTCTATTCCATACTTATCAATACCCAAAATCAGCGAACGCTGTCATGTTAGGTGACTCGATGACGAATTTTGCCGATTGGCGCATCTTGATGGAGGATCCGACAATCATTAATTTCGGGATTCCTGGCGATACGACAGAAGGCTTTTTGACTCGCCTCGACCTGATTCTCGAGATGAAACCAAAACGCGTCTTCTTGATGGGTGGCATCAATGACATCCGTCACTATACGCCGATTCCACAAATTACCGAGAACATGACGACGATCGTGACGACACTTCGAAAAAATAACATCGACGTCGTCCTCCAGTCAACCGTTCCTGTGGCTCCAAAATATTCGGACTCTGTCCGAATCAATCGTGATGTCGAAGCGTTGAACCGAAATTTACAAAATCTCGCTCAATCGCTTAAAATCCCATTCGTCGACTTGAGACCTGTTTTGACGAACAAACAAGGGTATCTTCAGAATCGCTTGACGTATGATGGATTACACCTCGTCGGTGGGGGTTACCTGCGCTGGAGTGATGCCTTAAAACCTTATGCGTTGCAAACAAACATAACAGCAAACAAATAAGCGATGGCGCATTAAAAAACGGCTCATCCCGGCAATCGGGATGCGCCGTTTTTCGATTCTTAGTCTTCTTGGTTTTTAACGCCCATATAAGCTGCAACGCTTGATGCTGAGAAAACAGCAACAGCAACGATTCCGACAGCGATCCAGATAACCTGATCCATCATTTCTTCATATCCTCCTTTATGTAACCGCTCACTTCTACATTTAGCGTACACGAATTTCGTCAAGAAAGAAACACATTTTCCATGTCTAATGACTAGACGATTCGGGAAAAAGTAACTATAGTAGAAGGACAACTATAAATTGTCAGAAAATTCGATTATTTAACAAGGAGGTGTTTCTGATGGCCACTTCATTGCTTACGCCGAAAGTGACGTTACGACATCGAAGTACTCTCAACTTTGGATATTGGCTTGTCATCGGATGCATAGGATGGGTGATGCTTGCCCTCGTCACGAATGTTGGTACCGTTCTTGGTCGTCTTCCTTTATATGAAAGCATTCCCCTCGCGATCCTTGTACTTGGGCTCACAGGTATCGTACTAAAAATGGCGCGTGACGAGTGGTGGATTCATTATCTTGAACGTCAGACCCAGTATTATATCGGACATGAGACCGTCACCAGTTGGTGCACGACGATCGATAGCATGTGGCTGATTCGTAAGACGATGCGTCGTGAACTTCGCCTACTTTACCGGCAGCTCGCTCAGACGAAGGCATCGGAAGAAGTGAAACAGATCCTTGCCCTTCAGCTTGTCGAACGTGGCGTGCTCATCGTCTACTCCCGTCCAAAAAGTGATCATCCCGCTTGAAGCGAAAAGAGGACTGCCCCATTACCTTCTAGAAGAGAAGCAGATGGGACAGTCCTTTTTTAGTGTTTTAACCAATCGGTTGCTGCTTCGATCGTCGGCATGACAAGTTGGTGTCCGTAGTTCGACCATGTGACATCGACTGATGCACCAGCCTCCTTCAAGAGTGCTGACAACTCTTCTGTTTCCTGAGCGGGACAGATTGGATCATTACTACCGGCGCCGATGAACACACGAACGTTTGATAAGTCCGATAACGTCACACCGCGACGTGGTACCATCGGATGCAGTAAGATGGCTTGTTTAAATAGCGCTTCTTCAAACAACATGTTCGCTGCGATGTTGGCCCCGTTCGAATAACCGACCGGAATCAGGCGATCGAGTGCGAAGTCACGTTCCGCTGCTTGTTCCTGTAAAAATTGAATCAATCGTGCTGTCCGTAAAGCGAGATCTTCTTCATCGAAGACGCCTTCTGCGAGCCGTTTGAAGAAACGTGGCATCCCGTTTTCCGAGACTTCTCCACGGACAGACAAGTAACCGGCTTCCGGATCAAGCAGCGAGACGAGTCCGACGAGGTCTTGTTCCGTTCCGCCTGTGCCATGTAAGAGTAAAAAGATCGGTGCGTCCGTTGTTTTTGGTGCTTGATATAAATGAATCATACGAGTCTCCCCTTCGGTACTGTAATAGGTGTTACGTGATTCGTGATCGCGGTGCGATGCGCTTCAAATTGTTCCGGTAACTTCAAGTCTTCTCCAAGCATCTCGAAGTCCTCATCGATCGCGAACCCTGGATTGTCAGTTGCGATTTCATGGAGGATGCGTCCACGGTCATGGAAATAGATCGACGTAAAGTAATTGCGATCTTTTACTTCAGTCGTCTGCAAACCGAACGCGTTGATCGCCTTCATCCAGTCGAGTTGTTCCTCTTGATCGGTTGCGCGCCAGGCGATGTGGTGAACGGTTCCCGTACCCGGACGACTAACCGGCAACTGACCATGAACGACATCAATGACATTTCCAAACTCCCCTTCCGCAATGTACCGGTCAACGGTCTCCGTCCGTTTACTGAGGGTGAGCCCCAATGTATCGGTCAGTAATTTGGCTGTGTCTGATGGATCTCGCGACAGTAATGTCGCTCCCGCAAATCCTTTGATGGCGACGTCACGCGTGACACCGTCGATTTCATAGCGACTGTCTCGTCCCGCCTTGCGTTCGACGAGCTCGATTTGAAGACCATGTGGATCTTCGAACGCGATCTGTTGCTCTCCGAAACGAACTGTTTCTTCAAACGAGACGTTCTTTTGCGTCAGCCGTGCTTTCCAGAAATCCGATGCACCGACCGGAATCGCATAAGCTGTCGTTCCGACCTGTCCGGCACCGACCTGCCCTCTCGCCATGCCTTTAAATGGGAAGAACGTGATGATCGTTCCGGGTGCACCAGACTCGTTTCCAAAGTAAAAATGATACGTCCCTGGATCATCGAAGTTGACCGTTTTTTTGACGAACCGTAGTCCGAGAATCGTTCCGTAAAAATCAAGATTTTCTTGAGGATCGCCGACCATTGCTGAGATGTGATGGATACCTTGCGTTTTCATAGAATAGGTCCCTCCTTCAATCGTTACTGTTAACACAATAATAGTAACTAATGAACAAAAAGTAAACTAATTAGACTTGTTTCCATTTTCCCTGGAACCTTTACCCAATTTTGACCGTAGGACACTATGTAACAATGGTACACTTGTCGTGCAACAGACATCTTTATAAGGAGGTTCTTATGTTAGAAATCAAACACATCACGAAGCGTTTCGGCGATTTCACTGCCGTTGATGCGTTGACGATCGAAGTGCCACGCGGACAAATCTTTGGTTTGCTTGGTGCGAACGGTGCCGGCAAGACAACGACGTTCCGGATGCTACTCGGTCTACTCCAACCGACCGAAGGTTCGATCACATGGAATGGAGAACGCATTCCGACTTCAAAGATTGGATATCTTCCGGAAGAACGCGGATTGTATCCGAAAGTCCGAGTCGACGAACAACTCTTATTTCTTGCTGAACTCCGCGATATGAAACGGAAGGATGCAAAACGAGCACTGACCGAATGGCTCGAGTATTTCCAAATTCCTCAATATGAAAAAATGCGTGTCGAACAACTCTCAAAAGGAAACCAACAAAAAATCCAGTTGATCTCCGCCGTCCTACATAAACCTGAACTGCTGATTTTAGATGAACCATTTAGCGGACTCGATCCAGTCAATGCGGAACAATTAAAACGTGCCGTTAAAAAATTGACCGTCGATGGAACGACGATCGTCTTCTCGAGTCACCGAATGGATCATGTCGAAGAACTCTGCGAGCATGTTGCGATTCTCGATCATGGTAAGCCCGTCGTCGCTGGTTATCTTCCTGATATCAAGGCGAGCTATGGGAAGACCCGTGTCCTCTTGACGACGGATGCCCCACCACTCCTATGGGATAGCTTACCGGGTGTCCTTCAAGTTGAGTCGGACAATAATGGACATGTCGTCCAAGTTTCTTCAAAAGAAACCGCTGACCAACTTCTCCAACATATCGTCAGTGAAGGACACCATGTTGATCGTTTCGTCTGGGATCAATTATCCTTGCAGGATATCTTCATCGAGGAGGTCGGAAAACGTTATGAACCGTAAATTCCTGACTTTATATCGCTTCAATCTATTACAGAAACTACGTGCCAAAAGCTTTTTGATCTCAACTGTTCTGATGGTCCTGTTTCTCGTCGGCTTCGGCAATATCGAACGGATTCTCGACTGGTTCTCGGGTGACGATCCGAAAGTCGCCCTCGTCAGTGAATTATCGACAGACCTTCGCCCTGCCTTGAAAAAGGCTGGTGTCACCTCAGACATCACACCGAAGGAGTATACGGTCGCAGAAGCACGTAAAGCGGTCGATCGAGGCACGTTTGACGTCGTAGCGATTGTCCAAGATTCTTATGACGTGACGCTCGTTAGTGCTAGTCCTGAATCCGAGTTACAGACACAAGTCGCGACGGTCGTCAAACAAGTCCGTGATCAAGCGGTCATCACGGATGCGAAGATTGACCCGAACGTTCTTGCGTCACTCGCTAAACCCGTTCCCGTCAAACAAGAGTTGACGTCGACAGGTGGAAAAAGTGAAGACGAACTCTTTGCTGCCTCCGCGCTCGTTTATGTATTGTTGTTTTTGATGTACTTCACGATCGCGATCTACGGTGGAATGATCGTCACGGAAATCGCGAATGAAAAATCATCACGGGTCATGGAGTTGCTGATCTCTGCAGCGAGTCCGATCCAGCACATGCTCGCGAAGATTCTTTCAATCGCTACCGTCAGTCTCGTACAATTGTCGATTCTCGTCGGTGTCGGCTACTACAGTGCTCAAAGTAGCAGTTTATTCAATCAGTTATCACTCGATTCCTTAAGTGCCCGAACAATCATTTATCTGTTCGTCTTCTTCTTGCTTGGATACTTCCTATATGCCACGTTACTTGCAGCACTCGGTTCGCTCGTCAGTCGGGTCGAGGATGCGCAGCAAGTGACGTTACCGGTCATCTTGTTAATCGTTGCTGCCTTCATGATTTCGATGTTCAGTCTGAACGCACCGACGAATCAAGCCGTCGTCGTCTTGTCATTCGTTCCGTTCTTTACACCGATGGTCATGTTCTTGCGTGTCATGTTGACCGATGTACCGCTATGGCAAGTTTCGATTTCCCTCATTTTAATGCTGATCAGCATTTCGCTCGCCTTATTTGTCGGAACGAAATTCTACCGTGGTGGTGTTCTGTTCTACGGATCGAATCCGCTTAAACAATTACGTCGGATCTTAAGCGGACGCCGGTAACAGTTTACAAGACGAATCGTTTCCGCTATCGTTAGGTGAGAAAAAGCCTTTAGGAGGAACTACGTTATGCGGTCTCGTTTTTGGGCAGCGATCCTTTTCACAGCTGCTGCCATGGTCTCGTCACTTGTCATGTTCACGAAATTCCCGCAAGCGAGTGCGACATGGGAACTCGTCATTGCCTACGGAGGCATGGCGTTCGTCTCTAGCCTCTTTTGCTGGTCCTTCGTCGCGGTGCGCCGCCAGTCTTCCCGTTTATACGGTAGCTGGGTTGGTGTCTTCATCGCCGGATTGACTGTCTTACTTGTCTGTCTCGCGCGATTCGTCTTGCGTGGTGATGTGATGATGATTTTCAAGTGGCAAGCGATGCTCGGTAGCTTAACTCTCAATTTCGGCTATGTCGGTTGGGTACTCGTCATTGCGAATGCGATCATCGGTTTCATCATCGGTCGGACACGTCAAAAGACGCGTCGTCCACGTCCGATGCCACAACGTCAATAAAAAAGTCGCTGTCTTCTGAACGTCAATCAGAAGATAGCGACTTTTTTTCATTTTCGGTGATAACGAGAGCGGCTTTTCCGGTCGCTATAATCCGCATAATAAGTCGAACTGGACAAAGAAATCCCGTCCGTCATACGATCGAGGTATTCATCCAGTTGCATCATCGATGGTAATTTATCCTCAAATAACTCATACGTCTCTTCAGCTTGATCGCGTTGCAACTCTCCTGCTTCCATGACGGCTTCGACGAGCTCATGAAAGATCCGTTGCTCGGTAGCACTCATCGTCTGCTCGATCCGTTTGACATCCTCATCATACATTAAATCAAATAGACGCATTCGCTCCTCGAGCTGTTCCTCGACCCACGTTCCGTCTTGTCCGAGCGTCTGTTCATAAGCAAGCTTCATCTCTTCGAGCGGTGTGTTCTGTTGCATGATGAACTTTAACGACTCTCCCGTCCAGATATGCCGTGCCAAATAACTGGCATCGATGTTCAAGACGTCCGCTAATGCTTCGATGTAGGGTTTAGTTGGATAGACTTCGCTGAGTTCCGTCCGACGGATGAAATACGGTGCGACACCAAGGCGTTCAGCCAATTGTTCGATCGTAATCCCGGCACGCTCTCGTAAGATACGGATCCGGTCACCGTAACCCCGATATGGTGAATGGTCTAGCATACGATTCCCTCCCTTGTTCCTATGGTATCATCATACCCTTGAATCCGGTGTCGGATACATCGAACTTTTGGATGAATTCCGGAACAGATGGCGTGGGTAGCGTAACCAAATCGGTAAGACACTTAAGAAGTATCCGATCGTGACGATACTGATCCAAAATGCGGCTAAGTCGAGGAATGATCCGACCTGTAGTCCGGCTCGGGTCACGACGACTTGGAACAATAAGAAAGCATGAAAAACCGAGATCAGGTACGGAATGAGTAAGACCGCACCATACTTCATGAGCAAGTAACGGCGGATATTCCCGGAACCGAACCCTAACGCAAACAATGTCTTCATTCGTTTTTGTTCTTGTTCCGCTGTCATCTGCATCCACACATGCAGGAAACTTGCATTGATGACGAACAACCAGATCGTCAGGAGGATGACGACGAACGTGACGAGGCGCACGATCCGGATGCCGTCGATCTCATCCTCCGTCTCATTGATCAACTGATAAGGAACCGACTGTTTTTCATCTAGCTTTGCTGCAGACTGGATGTTGCGGACAATCTTCATCCACTGTTCCCAGTCCTTTGTTCCGTAATCATGATAGGCGGGCGTATCAAAGACGACGATTTGACGGACAGGTTGCTTCAGTGTTTGAAAGACGGCATCACTGACGACGAACATCGTCTCGATCCGGTAATTGTAACCGAAGACTAAATCATGGGAAGCAGCGGGAAGCAATTCAAAGTCGGCTTTTTCCATCGCCTGTTTCGCTTTTTTCATCGTCGGCGTGTTCTCTTCCAGTTGTACTGGACGTGCCGGTACGAAGAAACTCTGTCGACCGGTCGCTGTCCGCTCCTGAAAATGCAGTTGACGCATCATCTTGTTGTACGCTGAAATCGGCAAAAGCACCCGTGTTCCATCTGCCTTCACTTGAATATCCTGCTGGTAGCGATCCGGGAACGCCTTGGTCATCGTCTGCTTGATATCCTTCAATCGTTTCGTCGGCTGAGCGGACTCTTCATAATAGACGAGACCGAATTGGTTTTGTGACGATAAATCGAGTCCGACCAATTGAAATAAGAAAACGAGACCGACTGCTGTCAGCGCACACGACGTCAAAATCGTTCCAAGAGCAATCAACGTACTATTCGTCCGGAGTTGATTGGCGATTTCCGAGACGATCAGCTTCCGAAGCGACAGACGACGAGGACGGTATAATTGGGTCAACCACGGTAAGACATACCGGCAAATGAAGAACGATCCGATGAAGATGACGAGGGGAAATACGATGTAAAATTCGTACATCCGAATGAATGCGAGCGTATACCCGTAGATCAGAGTCAACAAAGCAATGACTTGTATCAGAATCCAGATCCGTCGTCGAAACGGAGACCGTAATCGAACCGGTCGGTCGGGACGAAAGCGATAGATCGCGAGAACGGTTGCCGTCAGTAAGACGATGAGGGCACCACCAATCAAGGCGAGGATTGCATAAAATGATAGCTCGAATTCAATTGGTGGCAAGAACATGACCTTAACGACAGAGAGTAATAACATCTTCGTCAAGACGTTTCCAAGCACTAGTCCTGCCGTAATCGCAAATCCACCGACGATCAAGACCTCAATCAAAAAATATTTTAAGAAATGGGACAGTCCACTGCCGAGTGTTCGCATCGTCCGCAAATCATTCTTACGGTGCTCAAGCATCGTGTACGTCGTCGAATAAATGAACAGGACACTAAAGAGTAAGATGATCAGCTCCGCGGTGAAAACGAAGAAAATCGTCAGCTCGATGACCTGGTTCAATTGACTCAATACCTTGGCGACATTTTGGAACGATCTATTCGTCAACAAGTTCCAATAACTCGTCACGATTGTCATCGCGATAATAATTGTCAAGGCGTAACCGTAGTACAACCGCTGATAGCGGCGGATGTTACGTAGGGCGTATTGCAGATAATTGATGCTCATCCCCTCCTAATAACGATAATGATTCGATGACCCGTTGGAAAAAGATACGTCGTGGCTCATCACGGAATAATTCCGTCTGAATGCTACCGTCTTTGAGAAACAAGACATGATTACAGTACGACGCGACTTGCGGATCATGCGTCACGATGACCATCGTCATCCCGGTCGCATTCAACTCGGCTAGGACGTCCATGACATGTTTCGTCGATTGGAAATCGAGTGCTCCGGTTGGTTCATCCGCGAGTATCAGACGCGGGGTATGGATCAAGGCACGGCCGATTGCCGTTCGTTGTCGTTGTCCGCCACTTACCTCATCGACCTGTTTATCGAGCAGATCGTCAATCTGTAGACGACGTGCCAACTCTTCCATCTCTTCCCGCGCGAGCTTCGCCTTTTTCCCCGACAGCATCAACGGAACGAGCATGTTTTCACCGAGTGTCAACGAGTCGAGTAGATTGAATTCCTGAAAGATAATCCCGAGCGTCTCGCGCCGGAAACGTGTCATCTCTTTTCGCTTGAACGTCGCTGTATCGACGCCATCGATCAGAATCGATCCCCAGCTCGGTTCGTCAAGTGTCGCAAGCAAATTGATCAGTGTCGATTTGCCACTACCGGACGGTCCCATGACGGCAACCATCTCACCTTCCTCCACCCGAAAGTTCAAATCGGTCAACGGTTGCTCTGTCACCTTTCCGGGATAGACCTTCCCCAATTGTTTGACTTCAATCATGTGCGCGACCTCCTACTAATCGAATCCGGCATGTCGTGCCGACACCTTCTTCACTCTCGAGTTCGATCTCGTGCCCGAGCTTCAAGCAAACTTGTTGGACGAAATACAAGCCCATCCCGGTCGATTCCCCGTAGCGGCGCCCATTCTCACCCGTGAAGAACGCATTAAAGACACGCGGAACATCTCGTTTCGGAATTCCGACACCATCGTCTTGAATCGACAAGACGACCTGCCCCTTTGTCACCTCTGCCGTCAGAACGACTTCTCGACCATGCCCCGTTGTATACTTGATCGCGTTCGTCACGAGCTGTAAGACGAGGAAACGAAACCACTTCGCATCCGTATAGACATACACGTCCTCGGCGATGTCGAGTTTCGGGTAGACCTGGTTTTTGACGAACAATCGTTTTTCTTGATTGATGATGCTCGTCACGAGCGGCTTCAACACCAGTCGTTCCGCCTTCAAGTCTGTCTCGATTGCTTCTAAGCGTGACGAATAGAGCATCTGATCGAGTCCACTGCGTAACCGATCAACCTCTTGACGTAAATCCGCTTGATAGTGTTCCCCTGGATGTTCGAGGATCAGTTCGATGACAGATAATGGTGTCTTCATCTGGTGAATCCATTGATCGACATACCGATGTCGTTCCTTTTCTTTTCGTCGCTCAGCAAACAGGCTATTGCGAAACAATGTCTGTTGCCGCTCTAAAAATTGTTCGACGGCAACGGAAATCGGTTCTTCGCTATCACTACGAATCGGTTCTGCGACTGACTGGACCGGTTGTTGCATCCGTCGTAACAGCGGAAGCATGCTGAAGAAACGATAGCTGAGATAAATCAAGAGACCGATGCTGTTCAAGAGGACGATGTAAAAAAATGCTGCCGGACGATAGAGGTCGTAGAGCCATAAAATAGCGTATAAAATAAGCATCTGTCCGGTAAAGAAGATGGTACCCGGTATCACGTGCCGTAAAAAAAGCTTCATGGCTCAAGAACCAGTTTATAGCCGACACCTCGAACCGTCTCTAGACCAGCAACTCCGATTTCTGCAAGTCGTTTACGGACACGGGTGATATTTACGTTCAGTGTATTCTCATCGACAAATGCTTCGTCATCCCAAATCCGTTCGAGTAAGTCACCCCGACTAACGATTCGTGGACTTGCCGTCAGCAGCATCTCAAGGATCAGCCCTTCTTTTTTCGACAGCTCGATCGACTGTTCCCCGTACTCGACGATATAACGGTCTAAGTACAGTGTGACACCCTCTTTCGTCACCGTCCGCTCATCCGCCTCGTTCGACAACGTGCCATACGCCCGGCGAATCTGACTTTTAATCTTCGCGATGACGACCGCTCCTTGGAACGGTTTGACGATATAGTCATCAGCACCATATTCGAGCGCCATGACTTGATCCATCTCGCCGACACGTGCCGAGATAAAGAGAATCGGTGCCCGTGTCTTCATCCGTAATTGCCGACACCAATAGAAACCGTCGAACTTCGGTAAATTAACGTCTAATAAAATGACATCAGGATTCGTTTCCTCGTAGGTCGCGATGACATCCCCTCGTCCATCCTCGACGACGACCTTAAAATCATAACGTTCGAGTAGTTCCTTTAATAATGTCGCGATCTTCACATCATCTTCGACTAATAAAATCGTATGCATCGTTCACGTCAACTCCTTCTGTTTCTATCATAACGAACTCAAAAAGGACTGGAAACGATTATTCCGTTTCCAGTTCTGTGTATCCGTATTTAGTTCATCCCGTCACGATGCGGCGGTAAGCACGAACCGTGACGATATAGTAGATCAGATAGACGATCGTATAACAAACAATCGCAAGTAATGTCGGACGGACGATATTGTAGTTCAACAGTTTCTGCAGGACTTGCATCGCAACTAGACTATGAACGAGTCCGAGGACATACGGTAAAGAGAAGACGAATCCGACGAGGCGACGGATGATACCCGTTTGTTCCTTTTCATCGACACCAATCTTTTGAATGATCGCAAACCGTTGTTTCGATTCTTCTGCTTCCGCGAGCATCTTAAAGTAGATGATTGAACCTGTCGCAAGCAAGAAGACGAGACCGAGGAAGCCGGCAGCAAACGCAAGCAAACCGGTCGTTGCCGTCGTCATCGTATAGACCGGATAGTACGCTGCCATCTCTGTATCCGCTTGTTTTCCATACAGTTGCGTTAATTGCTTTATCAGTCCATCGTCATGACGTTCATCCGAAAACTGATAATTCGTCAGCGTAAAACCTTTTTCCGGCATCTTTGCAAACGCATCGTCGTTTACGACGAAGGCAAGCCGCTGTTTCTCATAAAGTTGAGCGATTGGTAAATTCGTCGCAGCGGTGATGCGAAAGGAATCATGGACATCCTTGATTTTGACACCGACCGGCGATTTGACTTTCATCTTCAACAAATCGTTTCCTTTAAATGTTTCAAGGACGATTGCTTCGCCTCGTTTCGGTTCTTTGATGACCGTTTTTCCGTTCGCTTTCGCGAGCTTTACGTAGTCCGAATAGTTGACGTAGCTGAATTGTCCCGGCTGGTCTTCATATGCATACGTCGCGTAGTAGCGTGTGAACGTCAGCGGGTTTGGAAGCTCAGTCATCTTGTGATCGACGTTCTTGACGTTGACCATCGTCCGGCTGTCGATCTTCTGGTCGGACTTGGCAATTAGCTGTTCCGCTTCCGCTTGTTTACTCGCAATCGACAGACTGTACGGGACTTGCTCCTCGACAGTCTGATCGATGAAGTAATAGATCGATGTCGCTGTACCGACTGTCGTCAATGTCACGGCAGTAATGACCGTGATCGTCGACAGCATGACAGCGTTCGATTTGATTCGTGACAGCAATTGTCCGTGCAGAATCAAATTCGTTCCTTTGAAATGTCGCGCTTGATTACTTAAGAGGCGTACTAAGAAGATCGTGAAGTAACTCATCGTTCCAAATGTCCCGAGGATCACACACAGCATCAAGAGAGGTGCGACAATCGTAAAGTGATCCATTAACGGTTGTCCCGTCAAATAGTAACCGATACCAATCAAAACGACCGAAAGCATGGCTAGGATCGGATGGACTTTCGGAAGGGATTCCGCTTGTTGCTCTGCCTTGAACAATTCAATCAATGTAAAACGATAGATCGTCCGGGCTGAACGTAAGGCAATGATCAGGAAGATCAAAAGGAAGACGCCGATCGTCTGCACGACGGAAGCTCCGCTGATCGTAAAGGTCGCATCGACTTGCATCGCCATGACGGAAGCCAGCAACTGTACGAAATATTTCGATGCGACTGTTCCGATCGCAATCCCGAGGATTAGACCAATCACTCCATACCCCATCGTCTCAAGGAAGATCAGTCGGGCGATCTGTCCCCGCTCTAAACCGAGCAACGCGTAGAGACCGATTTCCCGCTTACGGCGGCGTAAGAAAAAGTCACTTGAATACCAGATGAAGATAGCAGAGAAAAGCGCTAGAATAACACTCGCTCCAGTAAAGACCGTTCCTAATTTTCCGTACAATTCATTCGCCTGAAGCATCGCTTCGTTTGATCGAATCGCGAGGAACGTGTAGTAAATGAGAATCGCGAACGTGACCGCACCGAGGTACATCACGTTTTGACGGATGTTTTTTAGATTTTGAAACGCCAGTTTAGACAAACTCACGGACGGCACCTCCGAGTTCGCGTTGGACTTCCATAATCTGCTCGAAAAAATCCTTCTGTGAACCGAAGCGATGGACTTCCTTGAACAGCTCTCCATCCTTGACGAACAGAATTCGTTCTGCATAAGACGCCGTCATCGGGTCGTGTGTCACCATTAAAATCGTCGCGCCTTCGTCGTTTAGTGACTGCATCGCTTCAAGCAATCCTGTCGCTGACTTTGAATCAAGCGCACCGGTCGGTTCATCCGCTAAGATGAGTGACGGATCATGAATGATCGCACGGGCGGCAGCCGTCCGTTGTTTTTGTCCTCCCGATAGTTCGACCGGACGTTTATCGAGTAGGTCCTGGATACCGAGTTGATGCGCCACACGATCGACACGCTCTAAGATCATCTTTTTATCGACGTTCGCGAGTGAGAGCGGTAAGGCAATGTTTTCCTGGACCGTCATTGTATCGAGGAGATTGAAATCCTGGAAGATGAAGCCAAGTTGTTCCCGGCGGAAACGTGCCAATTGTTTTTCCTTCATCGCCGTCACGTCTGCTCCATTGATTAAAATCGATCCGTCCGTCGGCTGATCGATCGTCGACAGCAGATTAAGCAACGTCGATTTCCCGGCACCGGACGGTCCCATGATACTGACGAATTCCCCTTCATGGACACTGAGCGTCGTCGGACGTAGTGCTTCGTGGCGTGCCGTTTTCGTGTGATAGGTTTTTGTGATCTGTTCTGCTCGTAAGATTGCTTTCATTTCTAATGCCTCCTGTGTTTGATTCGTTACACTCAGTCTAGTCCTTCCATGCTTTTCTCAAAATGGACTTTACTTTCACTTCTCTTACAAAACGGTAAGACAAGGGAGGAGACATCAAAAAAGCCCCCATCCGTAAGGGATGGAGGCGTGTCGTATGTTATTTATGTGTTGCTTTGAAGAGCTCTGTGTCGCCTGCGACAACAGAAGTTCCTTCAGCTGGTACAGCTGAAAGCGTGAATTGATCGTGATTTGTCACGATGATCGGTGTGATCGTCGATGGTGCGTTTGCACGGATGTACTCGAGATCGAACTCGACGAGGACGTCTCCTGCTTTGACTTTGTCACCTGACTGGACGTGAGCCGTGAAGCCTTCGCCTTTGAGGTTAACTGTATCAAGACCAACGTGGATCAAGAGTTCAAGACCATCTTCACCTTTTAGACCGATTGCGTGTTTTGTCGGGAAAATCGTTTCAACCGTTGCGTTGATCGGCGAGACGACTTTACCTTCTGTTGGCTCGATCGCGACACCGTCGCCCATCATTTTTTGAGAGAAAACTTGATCGGGTACGTTCTCGATGTTGACGATTTTACCTGTAAGTGCAGAAGCGATTTTCGTGTTTCCTGCGTCGTTACCACCAAACAATTTTTTTAAGAATCCCATGATACTATCCCTCTACTTTCTCGATCGTTTTTCTTCCGAATGGAAGTTTCGATTTTTTATAGGAGTAAGCTGTTAGACAGCTCGCTCACGTTCTCACAAAAAGCATACGTTTGTCCCTCTGGTTTTGCAAGTATTTTTGTGTGATAATAGTTAGAAATCAAAAGGAGGCGCTTACATGTTGCCATTTTCAGAAATTACATATGTCCGTCCTGATCTTGCTTTGCTTGAAACATCGATGAATCAAGCAATCGCTCGACTAACGGAAGCCACACAGGTAGATGAAGCAAACGCAGCCATCACTGAGATTAATACCCTCAGAAATCAATTTGAAACGGCAAGCCAGCTCGTCGAAATCCGTCATACGATTGATACACGCGATACGTTCTATGAGACGGAACAAGGGTTCTTTGATGAAGCAAGCGCGATCTATCAGGGATATGTCTCAAGCTATTATCAAGCGTTGACGACGCATCCGCTTCGCAATGAACTCGAACGGACGCAAGGCAAACAGTTATTCCTAATCGCGGAAGCGAGCTTAAAGACGTTTTCGGAAGAGATCATTCCAAAGCTCCAAGAAGAGAACCGTCTCTCAAGCGAATATACGAAACTGATGTCTTCTGCTCAAATCGAGTTTGACGGGAAGACGCTTAACTTATCGCAGTTCGGTCCTTACCTCCAATCACCAGACCGGGCTGTTCGTAAAGCAGCTTCAGAAGCCCGCTATGGCTACTTAAAAGAGCAAGGGGAAACGATCGATACAATTTACGATAAACTCGTTCGTATCCGGACAGACATCGCAAAGACACTCGGTTTCCCATCGTTCGTCGAACTCGGATACGCACGGATGCTTCGCGTCGATTACAATCAATCGATGGTTGAACAATATCGCGAACAGATCCTTGAAACGATCGTCCCGCTCGCGACACAACTTAAAGAACGCCAGCAACGACGCATCGGTGTCGATCACTTGTACTACTACGATGAAGGATTCGCCTTCAAGTCTGGGAACGCGACACCTAAAGGCGAAGAGTCATTCATCATCGAAGGCGGCAAAAAGATGTATGCGGAGATGTCACCGGAGACGAACGAGTTCTTCAACTACATGCTCGACCGGGAAGCACTCGATTTAACGGCGAAGCCTGGAAAAGCGGGCGGTGGGTATTGTACCTACATCGCAGACGAAAAACTCCCGTTCATCTTCTCGAACTTCAATGGAACGGCAGGCGACATCGATGTCCTGACACACGAAGTCGGACATGCGTTCCAAGTCTATGAGAGCCGTCACCTGACTGCTCCAGAGAGTGCCTTCCCGACGTATGAAGCGTGCGAGATTCACTCCATGTCGATGGAGTTCTTTGCTTATCCATGGATGGAAGAATTCTTCGGTGAAGAGACGGCGAAATACAAATTCAATCACCTCGCAGGAAGCGTCACGTTCCTTCCATACGGCGTTGCGATTGATGAGTTCCAGCACGTCATCTACAATCAACCGGAATTGACACCAGCTGAGCGTCGCGAAGCATGGCGGACGATTGAGAAGAAATATTTGCCGCATCGTGATTATGAAGCGAATGATTATCTCGATTCAGGTGCCTGGTGGCATCAGCAAGGGCACGTCTTCGGAAGTCCCTTCTACTACATCGATTACACGCTCGCTCAAGTCTGTGCCTTCCAGTTCTATGCTTGGATGGAACAGGACCGGGAAGCGGCTTGGACATCATATCTCGATCTCTGTCGTGCCGGTGGATCGGAAAGCTTCCTCACGCTCGTCGAGCGCGCTGGATTAAAGTCTCCGTTTGCACCAGGTACGGTCGAAGCAGCGGTCGCACCGGTCAAAGCGTATCTCGAACAAGCAGACGACCTCGTACTCGATCGCGTTTAATAATTATTTTCATCAATCTAAAGTTCACGCTTACAACGAACGTTTCTGTCATCCCCGCTTTCCACAGGCGGGTGATAAGCCGCGCCACCTCGCATTTCATGCGGTCTGTCGGGTCTTATCTAGCCCTGACGAAAGCGAAAATCGTGCTTTCTTTTCCTGTAGGAGTCGAGGGTGAACATTCACGTTCTCTATTTATCGAATGAAAAAAGGTGACTTTCCAGACTGGAAACTCACCTTTTTTCATTTTAAGACACATACATATTAAAATCATGAATCATAATAGACTAATTCATTCAGATAGAAGCTTTTGATGGTACTTCACGTACCAGACTCGAAACACGTCGGCTGGAATCGGTCTTGAATAATAGAATCCTTGCGCATACTCACAGTCAAGCACTCGCAAATGATCAGCTTGTTCAAGTTCTTCGACTCCTTCAGCGACGACGTCATACTTCAGCGTATGTGCGAGCTTGATGATCGTCTCGATGAGCGGTGCGTTCGAGCATGCATCCGGACCACTGATGAACGAACGGTCAATTTTCAGTCGCTGAATTGGCAAGCGACTCAAGTACGACAAGGAAGAATACCCCGTACCAAAGTCATCAATCGCAAGACGATACCCCATCTGATGCAACTTCTGTAACGCATCAAACACGCGTGTGTCTGAAAAGACACCGAATGATTCCGTAATTTCAAGTTCCATCCGTTGTTCGATTCCCGGATGAACTTCTCGGACATCAGTCAGATAATCGACGATCCGACCGGAGACGAGTTCTTTGACGGATAAGTTCGCTGAGACGCGTAGTACTCCGAGTTCCGTATCCTTCCACTCTTCGACTTGTCGGACCGTTTCGGCAACGACCCACATCCCGATCTCTTCAATCAACATCGATCGTTCGGCAATCGGAATGAAGATCGCCGGACTGATCATCCCCCGTTCAGGGTGGAACCAGCGCAGGAGCGCTTCACAACCATCGACCTGACCGGTCGCGAGATTGATTTGTGGTTGATAGAACAATTGTAGCTCGTTCTTTTCGATCGCGTCCCGCAGTTCTCCTTCGAGGACGACGGATTCGAGATACTCGGCACTCATCCAGGATTCGAACCAGACCGGTCCGCCTTCTGTCTGTTGCTTCGCATGCTGCATCGCGATATCAACCGAAGATAACAAGGACGTGACGGCTACTGCATCATCGGGGTACCGCACCATACTCATACTGATGCTGACATTGACATACTCTCCATCGATCTCATAGACATGTTCGATGACTTGCTTCAATTTCTCGTAATCAACGATATCCTGTTGTGCAACCAACACGGCGAATTCGTCTCCCCCGATTCGTGCGGCTTGTCCCGTTCCGATGAAATGATGTTTGAGTCGATTGGCGAGATCTTTCAAAATCTGATCGCCTGCACCATGTCCGTAAATATCGTTGATCCGCCGGAATTGTCGAACGCTGATGGTGACGAGTTCTCCCGGCTGAGGTGCTTTCAACGCATCTGTCATCTTTTGTTCAAAGCCATTTCGGTTCAACAGTCCCGTCAACATGTCAAAGAGTGCGAGTTGTGTGATCCGTTCTTCGCGCCGGAACTGATCCGTTTCATCATGACAGGATAAGTAAAGTGCAACGCCTGTATCGTCTTCTTTGTTTGCGACATGGACGATGTTGACGAACATGTTTAAGATTTTTTCATCGAACAGCATCTTGCAACGAATCGTTTGACTATGGCCTTCCAATGATTGCTTCAACGCTCGCCGCATCCGATTCAAATCAGCCGGATGGATCAGTTCTTCGATCGTCCATCCCGCCGTCGCTTTCGTCAATTGTCGAAAGCGTTCGTTTCCGTTCACAATCGTATAGTCAGATGACATCGCAAGAATCGGATCTGTATTTTGTGAAAAGAGCGACTCGATTTCCGCTTTTTTCTGCTTGATTTCTTTTGTTTTGGCATCATTATGATCGAGCAACCCGGCGATGATGGCCGTCATCGTCCGAAACGCTTGGACGACAGGTTGAAAATCATTTCGCTCCGGTACGTCATAACCGGATTGCCGGCGGTCTTCTGCAAAGGTATTCGCTTCTCCTTTCAGTAAGGATAGATCTTGGCGAAAGGCGCGTAATAACGATAAGGTCAAAATTAACAGTCCAAGAATTAAGACACTGGTTGCACCAAAGAGAAGCCAGGCATTGCGAATGATGTGATGGCCTCGATCCTGCATTTCTTGTGCGACTTGGTTGAGTTCTTGATCGTACAGACGATACATACTCGATTCATATTCTTCCGCTTGTCCTGCCAAAGCAGCGTAGGTTTCGACTTTCGGAGCACGTAATAGATCATCGAGCGTTTGTGTATAGGCAGCCATCTGTTCCCGCATTGTTGCGACATCTTGACGTCCCGTATCGTCCTGAAGAGGAATCACATCATACAATGATTTGATGAGTGATGCCTGGCGTATCGGTAAATCAATCCGCATCTGCTGAATCCGTAATCGATCAATCGAGCTCGGTTCTTCCTTTTGACGGGCATCTTTTAAGATTTCAGCTGATTTTCCAAGTTGTTCCTCCATCAGAATCAAATTGGAGAAGACATTATAATAAGATCCTGTCTCTTTGCTCAGTACGAGTTGATTGAAGATGATTTCACTCTTGAAATTCGTCATCGTCGTGAAGAAGCGATGGTTCGATTCATATCCTTGCCGTTGAAGCTTCTTGACTTCCGCCAAGACTTCTTCCTGTGCCGACCCAGTCGCTTTCATGTTCGGTAGACGATCGGTTAGTTGTTCCAATGCACGATCGGATTGTTTGGACGCTTGTAGAACATCCGTGTCCTCATTCAATGATGAAAAATAATAGCGTGTCACTTCTTGTTCAGCATGATTAAATGGTGTCACTTCAGCAATCGTTTTTCCTGATGCTTTGAAGCGATAACCTTCTTCGAGTGTTTTCATCAAATGTTGACATGCGACGATCAATGCTAATAACCCGATGATCGCAATCATCCATGAGAACGTTTTATAGTAGGAGCGTCTTCGAAAAGCTTCTACGATGAAGACTGGTGATAAACGTCGCAACACATCGTCCTCCCTAAATTGTCATTATGTTTCTATATCGTCGTCTCATACCGTTTCCTGAAGTCGTTTTGGGTCAATAAAAAGCACGTCTTCCCACATTTCTGCGAAAATAAGTGCTTTTTTTACTAGTTTTATTCTTTTTTAATAACTGACGTTCTCACGCGCTACTTTTTTAGCAAAATAATCGATGATGTCACGTCGTCGGATAATCCCGATGAAATGTCTTCCGTCATCGATGACGGGTACGAAATTTTGATCCGTGATGACTTCAATCATCTCTTCCATTTGCGCTGTGATCGAGACCGGTTTATAACGGACGCGTTGTTTGATATCGGTTAAACGTGTCTGCAAGACATGGTCATAATCGGCATGCTCGAGATTTGCTTCGAGCGCCCACAAGACATCGCCTTCTGTCAGCGTTCCTGCGTATTTCCCTTTATTATCAACGAGTGGGACTGACGTAAAACGATGATGTTTCATCTTTTCTAGTGCTTGTCTGACCGTTGACTCAGGATCTAAATATTTCACCTCATCTTTAGGTAATAAGAAAAAAGCAATATTCATTTCTGTTCCTCCCTAGCCACTCTGTGACACCCTTTTCATTTTATCATGAACCCTGCTCCGATTCATTTCTCAAATGATGAAAATCTCTACATAATTCCTTCATATTTGGTCATACTATTCCGATATTCCAAGTAGACAGAATTTAAAGACTATTTAGTTAGGAGAATACATATGCGCCTCCCGATCACGCGTCGCCTGTTCATCGGGCTTATTTTATTGCCCGCTCTCACTCTCGGTGCCTCGACCTGGTTTTCTTATGATCAGACGAGCCAAACCGTCGATCAGCTTGTAGACTCGACGTCACAAACCGCTTTGAAGCAACTCGAACAATCCTTTACACGAATCATTGATGATACGAAGAAGGATACGACCTTACTCGCAGGTCTTCCGTTCAACCGAGCGGACGGCGCTTTACCGAACTACACGGATCAAACGAAACAACCCGATCCGGCTACTCCTCCGACGCAAAAAGCGAGCGATATCTATAGCGTCCTAGAAAAGTACGGTTCGTCGAAAATCGAAAACTCCTTCATTCAGTATGCGGATACCGCTGGTGGTTATCTCAATTGGCCAAAACAAGCGGCAGCACCTGGGTACGATCCACGCAAGGAAGACTGGTACAAACAAGCACTCGATAACTCTAGCACTGTCATCATGAGTGAACCGCATTATGATGCGGCAACGAAACTATCCATCATCGGCTTCTCAAAAGCAACACTAGATGCACAGGCGAATATCAAAGGTGTCTTATCCATCTATAAAAGTATCGATCGCCTAGCAGAAGACATGAAGCGGATTGAAATCGGACAAAAAGGATTCGTCTTCAGCTATACCCAAAATGGGAAGATTGTCACCCATCCGAATAAAAATTATTTCTTCAAAAACGTAACGCAGATGAAAGAAGACGGAAAACCTTATTTCTCTGCTCCTAAAGCAATGATGGAACAAGAGTCGGGTTCGACCATCATGGACGTCGCCGGTACAAAATCCGTCGTCATCTGGCAGACCTCGTCAAAAACAGGCTTTAAGTTAGCTGTCGTTCTTGACTATGCTTCCTTGTATGCACCGAAAGAAGAAATGCTCAGTCAATCGTTGATCAACTTCGTCGTCGCGATCGCCTTAGCCACGTTGATTGCTTGGTTGATTGGTCGATCAATCAATCGTCCTTTATCAACACTCCGTCAAGAAGCACTTGCCATCGCCTCTGGTGATTTACGGACGCCAAAGCGTCCGACACGTTTCATCCAAGACGAGTTGACGGATCTCACCGAGAACTTTGACGCGATGCGGGCTCGACTACGTCAAACAATTCTCGCTTTGACGACTTCAGCGACGACCGTCCGGGATGCATCTGCCGAACTCTCCACGAATGCAACGCACGTCCAAACAGCTTCTCTGCAAATCGGACGAACGATGGAAGAGATCGCGGCGGCTGGTGAAACACAGACGAAACAAGCAGAGCGCTCGTCCTATGCCGTTCATGGCGTCAAGGAACGGTCGACGGCCATGCAACACGTCGCGTCAACGACATTATCGGAAGTCTCGACCGTCGCTTCCGCAGCCGTTCGCGGAAGTGATGTAACGAAACAGACGATCGCCGATTTACTTGATCATTCCGTCTCACTCGAACAGGAAATCCAAAATACGTCCGACTTCCTCGGTAAACGATCGGATGAGATTGCCAAAGTCCTTGGCACACTACAAGCAATCTCGAGTCAGACGAACTTGCTCGCCTTGAATGCCGCCATTGAAGCAGCACGCGTTGGCGAACAAGGACGCGGATTCGCTGTCGTTGCGAGTGAAGTCCGAAAGCTTGCGGAAGAGAGTGACGCTTCTGCGAAGCAAATCAAACAACTCCTCGATCATATCCAAGACGAGACACAGACCGCGATGGGTGCGATGCACCATGTCATGGATGATTTGAAACGATCGCTTGATTCCGTCAAGACGACCGGTGACGATTTCGAGCAAATCGCGGGTTCCGTCCAACATGTCTCACGCCGGACAGAAGAACTGACCGGTGACATCCATGCGTTGACGCAAGCGACGGAAGAAGTCTCAGACGCCATGGGGACGATTCTCGCTTTGACGGAAGAGAATGCCGCAGGTCTTGAGACGAGTAGTGCGAGCATTCAAGAAACGAACGCAACACTCGAATCCGTGACGTCTGCCGCTACGCATCTTGCAAAGATTGCTGGTAATCTCCATCAACTGACGCTTGATTTCCAACTCGACGATACGAAAACATTGGTTCACGACTCCGTTGAAGAGGTCATACATTCGGAAGAATCCGTCTTGTATGAGGAAGCAGCTGTCGCATCACTTGACGAGGAACGACATGATTCGGATTTAAAGGTTCCTTCGTCTTCATCCGAATGATTTTTCAGCGAAGTCTTTTTTGAAAGGCTTCGTTTTTCATTGTTTCGTTCTCGACTATCCGCGAAAGAGGACATACACTAGAAGCAATCCACTATATTTCGAAAGGAGTCGTGTCATGAATCGCTTGTCGACGTCTGACTTGACGCAAATCGCAGAGCACCTCTACGGGATGACTGGTTTTTTCGTCACGTACCGAGATCATCACGGTACTCCGCTGTCGTTACGTCCAGAAGCTCCATCTCACCCGGGAACCTTACTGATTGAGAACGAATGGCCAGTACTAAAAAAGACTCCTCTACTCTATACCCTGAAAGATGGTACAGCTTACCTCTTTTTAGATGTTCCGGAACAAGGAATATACCGAATCGGTCCGGTTTTACTACAATCGGCTCTTTTTCGGGCACACATCCAAGATGAAGCCTACCATCAGTTCTATAAAGCCTTACCACGTACGACGGAGAATCGACTGATTGACTGTGCTCACTTGATGTATCGCTTGTTACACGGGGAAGCTCTACCGAAGCGCGAGATCGAACAACAGTCTGATATTCAGGAAGCCGAAATCCCTCTCGTCGCAGACGCCCCTTCCCATACAGGCGTCACGGCGTATCGAAAAGCATGGCAACGGGAACAACAAATCATTGATTGGATCGCGACCGGTCAAAGCGAGCGCCTCGCTACGACCTATTCCCTGCCGGCCTATGGCGAGTTCGGAACACTCGCTCGTCATCAGCCCTTACGTGCAGAAAAGAATCTGTTGCTCGGGACTGTCCTCTTAAGCGCGCGTGCTGCGATTCGAGGCGGACTGGAACCGGATGAGGCATTCTCACTCAGCGACCGGATGATTGAGACGATTGAAGCGGCGACGAGTATCGCTGAGCTCCGGAATCGGCATGTACGGATTACCGTTTCGTTTGCCGAAGCCGTCAAGGAACTCCAAGCATTACGTCATTCGCCACATGTGTTGGCAGCCATTCGTTATATTCAGCAACACCTCTATGAACCTTTGTCCGTCTCGTCGATCAGTCAAGCCATCCATGTCTCGTCTAACTATCTGTCCGTCCTATTCAAAGATGAGACCGGTCTACCGCTCGCCCGCTACGTTATCCGGGAACGGATCCGGGAAGCGAAGCGCCTCTTGCGTTCTTCGGACGATTCCTTGCTGACGATCTCGAACAAGTTACACTTCTCGAGTCAAAGTCACTTCAGTCAAGCCTTCAAGCAGACGACCGGTGAGACCCCGACACATTATCGTCAACGAAGTGAATTTTAAGAGAATCGTGCCTTTTTTTCGTTTTGTGATATCCTATTCAACAGGAACTATTTTCGTGAATCCGTCTTGAGCGGATTCTTTCAACAAAAAAGGAGAATCAACATGAACTCAATTAGTGTCATCATTCCTGTCTATCAAACCGAATCACAAACGAAGGCAGCCATTCAATCCGTTCTTGATCAGAAGGTGTCTATTCCGGTAGAAATCATCGTCGTCTTTGATGGACCAAGCACATACATCGATGAGCTTCGCTCCCTCTATCCGACTTGTACGATCTTGGAACAAGCACATCAAGGAACATATGCTGCACGCCGTCGCGGTCTTGAAGTCGCGACAGGTGACTACGTCACATTCCTCGACAGTGATGATATCCTCGCACCACGTGCGCTCTATACGTATATCAAAGCCTATGAGAAATCACGCGGTGAAGTCATCATCGGTAAAGTCTCACCTGTCTACAACAAGAAAAAATGGCTTATGCCGATCGATGATGATCGTTATTTCTTCTACACTCGCACGAAATTCAATTCGCGTCATTTGACGACGATTCACGGCTGGATGATCAAAAAGGACTTGCTGAACGACTTGCCGGTTCTTGAGACACGATGGTTCGCTGATACGATCATCGCGCATACGATCATCGCGAAACTGACGAACCTGACATCGGTCAGTTATGTCGTCTACGGTCGAAACTCACGCAGTACACCACTCGAGGGACAATCACTCTATCAAGCACGCGATATCACGACATTGACTGATATCTCACGGATCTATGGTATGTTATCTGCGCATACGATGGATAACACTGTTCAAAAGTTCTTGAATACATGGTACAAACGATTCATCTCAAAACGTGGTCGTGCGTTGCTTGAACGAAGCACGTCAAAAAGTCAGCAGGCAGATATATTCCGCCATGTAGCTTACGATTTAAGACGGACGAAGACACGAAGTAAGTATCTACAAGCATGGTCGACGGGTTCCTACTTCATGTTCCGTTCATACATCACTGCCGTGAAGACAAAACGAACGCTACGGACAGCACGACGTAAAAAGATCAAGAACGGTCTGATGCTCTATCGCCTGTTCCAAAAGATGCCGGTCAAAGAGAACCTCGTCTTATTTGAGAGTTTCCTCGGTCGGAGCTATTCTGATAATCCAAAGGCGCTTTACCTGAAATTAAAAGAACAACGCCCAGAACTTGAACTCGTCTGGATTTTCTCGAAAGAACCTTCAGATGACGTCAAGGAAGCTTGTCCGAACTGGGTGCTCAAAAACAGCTTCGCGTACTACCAAGCAATGGCACGCGCCAAGTACTGGGTCTTCAACACGCGTCAGCCACTGAGCTTGAAAAAACGTGAAGAGACAATCTACCTTCAGACATGGCACGGTACACCATTAAAACGACTAGGTCTCGACATGGAAGAAGTCCATATGGCGGGAACGAATGCGACACGCTACAAACGGAACTTCTACAATCAAGCACAGGAATGGAACTACTTGATTTCTCCGAATTCGTATTCGAGCGAAATCTTCAAGAGTGCGTTCGGGTTCCAAAACACGATGCTTGAGACGGGTTATCCACGAAACGATCTCTTGTATGCGGACGATCAAGCTGGTTTAATCAGCGAAATCAAAGCGCGTCTGGATATTCCAGCCGACAAGAAAGTCGTTTTGTACGCACCGACATGGCGGGATGACGAGTTCATTGCGCGTGGAAAATACCGCTTTGATCTCCAACTCGACTTGAACGAGATGCAAGCCCGACTCGGTGACGACTACGTCGTCTTACTCCGGATGCATTACTTGATTGCACAAAACATGGACATCAGTGGACATGAAGGATTTGCCTATGACGTGTCGTCATACGGTGATATCGCAGAGTTGTATTTAGTCAGTGACGTGCTAATCACCGACTATTCGTCTGTCTTCTTCGATTATGCGCACTTACAACGTCCGATGATCTTCTTTACGTATGACTTAGAGAAATATGCATCGACGTTACGTGGATTTTACTTCGATTTCGAAGCAGTCGTTCCGGGACCACTCTTGAAGGAAACGGACCAAGTCATCGATTATATCGAACAGATTGATACGAAGTCCGTCGCGTATCAAGAAAAGTATGATCGCTTCCTCGAACGGTTCTGTAGCTTGGATGACGGCACGGCAAGTGAACGTGTTCTTGCTGAGTTGTTCCCGAGCACAGCACAGTCAACGATTGAGGATGAAACAACAGAAACAGAATGACGATTATCAAAATGAGAAATGGTTTAATAAAGCCGTTTCTCATTTTTTGTTCCCACCCATTAATTGCTAAGCGTAAAGACAAAAAAGCCTCCTTCCTTAGTGGAAAGAGGCATTCAAAACGATTTAGTTACGGACGAACAAGGCAACGCTCTCAACGTGTGTCGTATGCGGGAACATATCGACCGGTGTCACTTCAACGAGTGTATAACCGAGCTCCGTCAACAACTTCGCGTCACGTGCTTGTGTCGACGCATTACATGAGACGTAGACGATCCGCTTCGGTGCGACATCTGCTGCAGCACGTAAGAACTCTTCGTCACAGCCTTTACGTGGTGGGTCGACGACGATGACGTCCGGCTGAATACCCGCTTTGACGAGTGCTGGCATGACCTTCTCAGCTGCACCGTACTCGAACGTCACGTTCTCGATCCCGTTCGCTTGTGCGTTCCGGCGTGCGTCATCGATTGCTTGCGGTACGATTTCGATACCGTAGACGTGCTTCGCTTGTTTTGCGAGTGACAATGAAATCGAACCGATTCCACAGTATGCATCAACGACTGTCTCATCTCCTGTCAACTGAGCATACTCGAGCGCTTTCGCGTAGAGTTTCTCTGTTTGCAACGGGTTGACTTGGAAGAACGAATGCGGTGAGATCTCATATGTCAAACCAGCGATTTGATCGCGAATGACGGACGGTCCGTACAAGACGACGTTCTTTTTCCCAAGAATGACGTTCGTATCATCCGGGTTGATGTTGTGCTGGATCGAAGTGACGTTCGGTAACGCCTTTAAGATTCCTTCGACGATTTTATCGATACCGCGAAGTTGTTTGACCTTCGTGACGAGAACGACCATCAACTCGTTCGTATGGTAGCCATGACGTGCCATGATATGACGAATGACACCTGCTTTTTTCTTCTCGTCGTATGCTGGGACTTTTAAGTCAGCGAGGACTTTACGAACCGCTTGGACAGCTTCATCGTTTTCTTTGTTTTGGATCAAGCAGTAGTCCATATCGATGATCCGGTGGCTCCGTTTTTGATAGAAGCCAGCCATCAATTTGTTCGATTGGAACGCGACCGGTACTTGTGCCTTGTTGCGGTAACCCCATGGATCTTCCATACCCATCGTCTCGTGGACCGGAATCTCGAGGCCTGCTAGGCGCGCGAAAGCGTCACGAACGCGGTTGTGCTTGAACTTGAGTTCTGCGTCGTATGACAAATGTTGCAATTGGCAACCGCCACACTGGTTGTAAACTGGGCAAGGTGGCTCGACACGATCGGCACTCTTCGTCTTTTGACGGATGATGCGACCGAATCCGTAAGACTTCGTCGTTTTCGTGATCTTGATCTTGACCTGCTCCGTTGGCAATGCGCCTGGGATGAAGACCGTATATCCATCGATGCGCGCGACCCCTGACCCTTCATGTGTCAGGTCGACGATCTCGACGACGTGTTCATCGTTCTTTTGTACTGGAATCATGAATATCCTCCTTAAAAACCTCGCTTCACGCGAGGTTCATTTCTGCTTCTTGTAGTTGTGTATTAATCTGTTCCATTTCTTCGATCCGGAACTTTGGTGTCATGACTTCGAAATGAGAGCGAAGATTCGTCATCTCGCCTTCGCAGATGCCGCCAAACTCACCATCAATGTTCAAACTCATCTCTGATGTGTTCTTCATACGGACGAATGAGGTCGTGACATGCTCGATGCAAGGGTCCGAGAAATGATCCCCTTTCAAGGCAAGACGCATGACACGAATTAATTCGACGAGGTTACATTTCTTCAGGATGAAGAGATCAAATCGCCCATCGTTAAGTGACGCGTTCGGTGACAACTTCTCGAATCCGCCGACAGAGTTCGTATTGGATGTCAAGAACAACATGACTTCTCCTTTGAATATACCCTTTTCATGCTCCAGTTCGACATATGTTGGTCGGATTTGCGGAAGTTTCTCCATCCCTTTGACATAGTACGCGAGCTGTCCGAGTGCCGTCTTCAGCTTTGAAGGCACTTCGTACGACAGTTCTGTCATGATGCCGCCACCGGCGATGTTGATGAAGTAATGGACGCCTGTCGACCCTTCGATCTTACCGATATCGACTGGCATCGTATGTCCTGTGCAGATGACATCCATCGCCCCTTCGATCGTCAACGGAATACGCATCGCTCGACCAAAGTCATTCGTCGTTCCAACAGGTAGTACACCAAGCTTTGGACGTTTGCTATAAGCTGCCATTCCGCTGATCACTTCATTCAACGTACCATCGCCGCCTGCAGCGACGACAAGATCAAAGTCTGCTTCGCATGCTCGTGCTGCTTCATACGTCGCATCGCCGACCGCTTTCGTCGAGTAGACAGATGTCTCATAACCCGCTGCTTCGAGTCGGTCGAGGATATACGGTAAGTTTCGTTTAACCATCTCTTTCCCGGAAGTCGGGTTATAAATCACGCGCGCTCTAGGTCTCATAAGATTTTCTCCTTTTTGACTCAACCGTTCATTTGATACATAACTGTTTTATTCTACATGAACTCTCGAGACATTACAAAGCCAAAAAAGACAGCGTCCGTTTCTTCACCTCAGCGAGGTAGAGACGGACGCCATCTTAAGTGGAACTTATTTCAGTTTTTCGAGCTCTTCGTAGAAGAGTTGATCAAGAAGAGCAGGGTTTGCCATTCCTTTTGTTTTCTTCATGATCTGACCGATGACGAAGCCTTTCTTCCGGTCACGTCCACCGAGTAACTCCTCGACGACGGCTGGGTTCGCTTCGAACATCTCGACGATGAGACCACGCAACAATCCTTCATCCGAAATTTGTGCAAGACCGTTTGCTTCAACGTATGCACGCGGCTCGACACCTTCTTCGATGACTGCCGTGAAGACTTGTTTGGCGATTTTCGAAGAAATCGTGCCGCTTGCGATCAAGTCGATCATCTCTGCCAAACGCGCTGGTGTCATCTTGACTGTTTCGAACGTTTCCGTCGATTTATTCAAGTGACCTTGGATCTCACCGACTGTCCAGTTGGCTGCTGCTTTTGGCTCTGCACCAGCTGCAAGTGTCGCTTCGAAGTACTCTGCCATTTCACGTGTGACCGTCAATTGTTTCGCGTCATACGCTGAAAGACCGAGTTCTTCTTGGTAACGAACACGGCGTGCATCTGGAAGTTCCGGGATACCGGCACGAATCGCTTCTTTCCAATCGTGATCCAGTACAAGCTTGACGAGGTCAGGCTCTGGGAAGTAACGATAGTCCGACGCCCCTTCCTTGACACGCATGAGGACGGTTTGTTTTTTCGTCTCATCGAAACGGAGTGTTTCTTGACGCATCACTCCACCAGCAAGCAGTAACTTGCGGTGACGATCTTCTTCAAACTCAAGCCCTTTTAAGACGTTTCCGAATGAGTTTAAGTTCTTGAGCTCTGTTTTCGTACCGAACTTCTCTTGTCCGTATGGACGCACCGAGATGTTACAGTCGCAACGGAGTGATCCTTCTTCCATCTTGACGTCTGAGACGCCTGCATATTGCAAGACTTCTTTGAGACGTTCGAGGTAGGCGACCGCGTCTTTCGGTGAACGCATATCCGCTTCACTGACGATCTCAATTAGCGGTGCGCCTGTCCGGTTGAAGTCGACGACCGAGTGGTTGGCACCCGTGTGGTTCATCTTACCGGCATCTTCTTCCAGATGGACACGTTCGATTCGGAAGCGTTTCGTTTCGCCATCGACTTCCGCATCGATGTAGCCATCAAAGCCGATTGGTTGATCAAACTGCGAGATTTGATACGCTTTTGGCGTATCCGGATAGAAATAGTTCTTCCGGTCGAATTTTGTTTGATCGGCTACTTGGCAGTTGAGTGCCATCGCTGCACGAACGGCGAGTTCGACGGCTTTTTCGTTGATTTTCGGCAAGACGCCCGGGTGTCCAAGACAAATCGGACACGTTTTCGTGTTCGTCTCTGCGCCATATTCCCGCGCACAACCACAGAACATCTTCGTGTTCGTGCTCAGTTCGGCGTGGACCTCGATCCCGATGATCGTTTCAAAGTTCATGATACATTCGCTCCTTATAACTTCGGAAGCGCGAATCCACCTGTCGCAAGCTCAAACGCATGCGCAGCGCGATAGATCGTCGCCTCATCGAAATGTTTTCCAATGATTTGTAAGCCGACCGGAAGACCGTCGACGAATCCAGCTGGAACCGAGATCGCTGGGACACCTGCTAAGTTAATCGGAATCGTCAAGATGTCATTCGCATACATCGTGACCGGGTCATCGAGCTGTGCACCGAGTTCGAATGCTGGTGTCGGTGCTGTTGGTCCGATGATGACGTCATAGTTCGCAAGGACATCTTCGAAATCTTTTTTGATTAACGTCCGAGCTTGTTGTGCTTTTTTATAGTAGGCATCGTAGTAACCAGAGCTGAGTGCATACGTTCCGAGCATGATCCGGCGTTTGACTTCGTCTCCGAATCCTTGTGAACGGGAATACTTGAAGACATCTTCAAGTGCGTCCGCTTCCGCGCGGACACCGTAACGAATGCCGTCAAAGCGTGCGAGGTTCGAAGATGCTTCTGATGAAGCGAGTAAGTAGTACGTCGCAAGCGCATATTTCGAGTTCGGAAGTGAGACTTCGTCAACCGTTGCACCGAGTGCTTCGAGTTTTTGGATCGCTTCACGGATGTTGGCTTTGACGCCTTCACTGACACCCTCGCCGAAGTATTCTTTCGGAACAGCGATCTTCAAACCTTTGATATCACCAGTCAACGCTTGTGTATAATCCGTTGCTGCAACGTTTGCAGACGTCGAATCCATCTCACAGTGTCCTGCGATCGCGCTCAAAAGATACGCGTTATCTTCGACTGTTCGTGTCAACGGACCAATTTGGTCAAGGGACGACGCGAACGCAACGAGACCAAAACGTGAGACGAGACCGTAAGTCGGTTTCAACCCAACGACACCACAATAGGCAGCCGGTTGACGAATCGAACCACCTGTATCCGAACCGAGGCTGAACAAGACTTCGCCTGCTGCGACAGCAGCTGCTGAACCACCCGAAGAACCGCCTGGAACGTGTTTTGTATTCCATGGATTGCGAACCGGTTTGTACGCTGAGTTCTCGTTTGAAGAACCCATTGCGAACTCATCCATGTTCAACTTCCCGATTGTGATTGCCCCTGCTTCATGCAGACGCTCGACGACCGTCGCATCATGTGCTGGTACGAAGTTCTCAAGGAATTTCGAACCACATGTCGTCGTCATTCCTTTCGTGACGATGTTATCCTTGACGCCGATTGGAAGACCAAACAGTGGGTTCGCTTCGTGTTTCGCGACATCATCCATTCGTTTCGCTTGCTCGAACGCTTCTTCATTCAATGAGAGAAACGCACCGATTTTTCCGTCGACGCGGTCGATTTGATCAAAGGATTCCTTGACGAGTTCAGAAGCTTTGACTTCGCCATCCTGAATGAGTGTGTGTAATGTTTTGACACCATGTTCAAAAAGTGACATCGGGTCATTTCCTCCTTATTCGAACACCGCTGGGACGCGGACTTGTCCGTCTTCCCAATCGGGTGCGAGTCGTTCTACTTCCGTACGCGGAAGTGATGGACGTACTTCGTCCTTACGTAGGACGTTCTTTAAATCGAGGACATGAGTCGTCGGTTCGACGCCTGTCGTATCGAGTTCATTTAATTGTTCAGCGAACCCAAGAATCTTCTCGAGTTGTCCTGTGAATTGTGCTACTTCTTCATCTGTCACGGCAAGGCGTGCCAAATGCGCCACGTGGCGGACTTGCTCCTCATTAATTTTTGCCATGTCATTCCACCTCCGGAACTTTTGCGATATATTTTACACTATTTCTAATCATAGCACTTTTTGTCCAGACAAAAAAGACGATGGTGCATCGGGGGGAGGTCCGCACCATCGTCCTTATAGGGGTAGCAAAGCTTCCGGGCGGAAAGCTTCTAGTTATGAAATACCCGGTTTAAATCAGACGAAACAAAAATACTGAATATTCATACTAAGACATCAAAGAGTAAATAGATATTGAAGACGATGACGATCGAGACGATGATCCATGCCAACGCGTTCATGAAATGACTGTTTCGATATTCTTCCATGTACCGTTCACTCGCTGTCGCCCGAATCAAAGGGATTAGCGCGAACGGAATCCCGAACGATAAAGCAACCTGACTCAGGACAAGTGCTCGTGTCGGATCAAAACCGGAGAAGAGCAACAAAATCGCCGGTAACATCGTCACAGTCCGTCGAACGAACAACGGCAATTGAAGATGGAGGAATCCGCGCATGATCGCGTCACCTGACATCGTACCGACACTCGATGATGCAAGACCTGAAACGAGTAAGGCAATTGCAAACAGATACGGCGCGATGCCACCAAGCGTGACATGAAGTCCCTCATAGATCGCTTCAAGTGAACCAGCTTGATATTTCGTACCGTAAAATACACTGGCCGCGATGACGAGCATTGCTCCGTTGACCGCTCCGGCGATCAGCATCGCTCCCCAAATATCGAAGCGTTGGATTCGTAACAGCGGTATTTTGTTTGCAACATGTCCCATCCGTCGCTTCGTTAAATCGGAATGGAGATAGATCGCATGTGGCATGACGGTTGCTCCGAGCATCCCGGCAGCAAGCACGATGCTCGACGTACCCTCAAATCCCGGTACCAATCCTGCCGATAGATCGCGAAAGACCGGATGAACTTCAAACACTTCAATTGCAAAAGCGGCAGCGATGATTAAAACAAGCACCGCGATGACGGCTTCGAAATGTCGAAGTCCCTTTTGCTCGAATCCGAGGATGACGAATGATAAGACTGCCGTCAACAGCGCCGCCATACGTAAGTCGATCGCAAACAGTAAATGAAATCCGAGTGCGGCTCCGACGAACTCCGCGAGATCGGTCGCCATTGCGACGAGTTCCGCTTGTACCCAGTAAAAGAAGCGATAGACCGGCGATAACTCTTCTCGAATCACCTCCGCTAAACTAAGATTGCTGACGATTCCAAGTTTGGCTGATAGGAACTGAATGACGACGGCCATCAAGTTCGAGGCAACGATGACCCAGAGCAGTAAATAGCCATATTGAGCACCTGCTGTCATGTTCGTTGCAAAGTTTCCCGGATCGAGGTACGCGACGGCAGCAACGAACGCCGGTCCGATATATGTCCGTTTTTTGGGTACGTCTTGTGTAAGTGGCTGTGTCACCATCTCATTCACCTCACTTTTTGTTTTTATTATACGCTCATTTTGCATAAGCGCAACAAATATGTTTATGGTAAATAATAACGTATCAAGTAAACAAAAAAGGGGTGTCTCCTTTACTCAGGAAACACCCCTTTCCGTTATTTAGACGATTTTTCGCTCAGGCTCTGCACCTTTTAGTTGTGCTTGTACTTGATCGAATTCATCATAGATTGCTTGACTTGGTTCCTTCGTCACGAGACTACCGATAACGAGCGCGATCGTCGAAGCGATGAATGCTGGAATCATCTCGTACATTTCCGAAATATACGATGGTAATCCATCTACATTTTGGTTAATGAGGATCCAAGCGATGACAACGACAGATCCCGTAATCATTGAAGCAAGTGCTCCCGTCTTGTTCATCCGGCGCCACAGTAAGCTGAACAGCACGACCGGACCGAACGCTGAACCAAAACCAGCCCACGCGTATCCGACGAGTGTTAAGATCGACTTCTCCGCACCGAATGATAAGAGAATCGCAAGAAGCGCTACGACAAGAACCATCAAGCGTCCCATGATCATCAATTCACGATCTGAAGCATCGCGTTTAAAGAAACGGTGATAGAAATCATTCGTTGCCGCACTTGAAGAAACGAGCAGCTGCGTCGAAATCGTCGACATGATCGCAGCAAGTAAGGCTGCAAGCAACAACCCTGTAATGAACCCTGGGAAAAGGTCACGTGATAATTGAATGAAGACATTCTCTGGATTTTTTAATCCTGCACTTTGTTGCGTGTAATAGGCATATCCGATCAAGCCCGTCACCATTGCACCAACGATCGAGAACGTCATCCAAATCATCCCGACACGACGCGCCGACTTCATCTCATGTAAGTTACGAATCGCCATGAAACGAACGATGATATGCGGCTGTCCAAAATAGCCGAGTCCCCACGCGAGAAGCGAGATGATACCGATCGTCGTCGTCCCTTTGAACAGTTCCAGTTTCGAGCCGCCTGTCGACCGGATCGTCTCCAGTGTATCATTAATCCCACCACTTAAAGTCAGCGCGACAGCTGGTACGATCAGCAATGCGATGACCATGATCATCCCTTGCACGACGTCCGTCCAACTGACGGCAAGGAAACCACCGAGGAAGACATACGCAATGACGACGCCTGCGAGAATCCAAAGACCTGTTGTATATTCAAGACCAAAGACAGCTTCGAATAAACGACCACCTGCGACAAAACCACTTGATGCGTACATTATAAAGAATATTAAAATAACTCCAGCTGAAACGGTACGCAAAACACCACTTTTATCGTGGAATCGTTTTTCAAAGTAATCGGGAATCGTGATTGCATCCCCTGCATGTGCCGTATACGCACGCAGACGAGGCGCGACGAGTAACCAGTTGGCATAGGCGCCAAGTAATAATCCGACGACAATCCATCCACTGGACAGACCAGTTGCATACATCGCACCCGGTAAACCCATCAACAGCCACCCACTCATGTCACTTGCTCCTGCAGAGAGCGCCGTGACGACGGGACCGATCGTACGTCCTCCAAGCATATAGTCATTCATGTTCTTCGTCCGATAATACGCAATGACGCCAAGTGCGACCATCAGGCCGAGATATAGCAAAATCGCGAACCACATTCCGTTCATCCTTGCTCCCCCTTTTTCCGTGATATAAGAAAAACGGGTGTGCAGGTCGCACACCCGTTTCATCTATTAAACACCATTTCAGAACATTTCTGAAGTAGTTTTTGCTTGAAGATGTAAAGTCAAGTAATCCGGTCCGCCCGCTTTCGAATCCGTACCTGACATGTTGAACCCACCAAATGGTTGGTAGCCAACGATTGCGCCTGTGCAACCCCGGTTGAAGTAGAGGTTACCGACGTGGAAGTTCGCACGTGCGTACTCTTGATTCGTCCGGTCTTGCGTGATGACAGCACCTGTCAATCCGTATTCCGTGTTGTTTGCGATATCGATTGCTTCTTTGAAATCTTTCGCTTTCGTGAAGGCGACGACTGGTCCAAAGATTTCTTCTTGCATCAAACGATCCGTTGGTTGAACGTCCGCGACGACTGTCGGTGAGACGAAGAATCCTGTTGAATCGTCAGCCGTACCACCTGCGACGATACGTCCTTCTTCTTTTGCGACGTCGAAGTACGACGTGATTTTCTTAAAGGCTGCTGCATCGATGACTGGTCCGACATTGTTTGAGACGTCCGTCGGGTTACCGATGCTGAGTTTGTTCGTGTTCGCGACGACTTTTTCGAGCAACTCGTCATAGACAGAGTCGAGTGCGACGACACGTGAACAAGCTGAACATTTTTGACCTGAGAATCCGAATGCCGCTTTCGTGATCATGTCCGCTGCGTAATCGAGGTCAGCCGACTCATCGATGACCATCGTATCTTTTCCGCCCATTTCCGCGATGACACGTTTGAGCCAGATTTGACCTTCGTTCAGTTTTGATGCCCGCTCATTGATGCGAAGACCGACATCACGTGATCCCGTGAAGCTGATGAAACGTGTTTTTGGGTGATCGACGAGGTAGTCGCCGACTTCTGCTCCTGAACCGGGTACGAAGTTCAAGACGCCTGCCGGAAGACCAGCTTGCTCCATCACTTCAACGAATTTCGCTGCGACGACCGGTGTCGTCGATGCTGGTTTCAAGAGGATCGGGTTCCCTGCCACGATTGCTGCGACGGCTGTTCCAGCCATGATCGCGAGTGGGAAGTTCCATGGTGAGATGATGACACCGACACCGAGTGGAATGTAATCGTAACGGTTGTATTCGCCTGGACGACTCTCGACTTTCTTACCGTCTTTTAAGACGAGCATCTGACGTGCGTAGTATTCGAGGAAGTCGATTGCTTCTGCTGTATCCGCATCCGCTTCATTCCAAGGCTTCCCTGCTTCTTTGACGAGGTAGGCAGAGAACTCATGCTTCCGCTTACGGATGATGTTCGCTGCTTTGAATAGGACGTCCGCACGTACAGACGGATTGACGAATTTCCATGTTTCGAAGGCTGTGACTGCTGCTTGCATCGCTTCTTCTGCATGTTCCTGTGTCGCTTTTGAGACACGTCCGACGATCTCTTCTTTGTTGGCCGGATTGACGGAGACGATTTTATCTTCCGTCGTCACATGTTTTCCACCGATGACGAGCGGATAATCTTTGCCGAGTTCTTGCGTGACGAGTGCAAGTGCCTCTTCGAACGCTTTCTTGTTTGCTTCTTGTGAGAAGTCCGTGAATGGTTCGTGTTTGTACGGAATCATCTCTATTCCCCCTTTAATCTCTACTTTAAATCGCTTACATTCTCCATTGTACAGAAGCATGAGTCCGCTTACAATTATTCTAGTCAAAAAAATAAAGGAGCGACCGATTCGGTCTCTCCTCGTTCCTCTATCATTCCTTCGCTTGTGAAAAAACAATCTCTTCGTTTTCGATCGAGACTTTGACGTCTTGTCCTTGGAATAACCAGTCATCTTGGTCAGATACGACGAAATGAATACCGTCGACGACTTCCTCGACCGCTGCCCGTTCGACTTCTTCCATATGAACGCCGACGGAGAAACCTTGCGTTAAATCCGTTGATCCACCATATTTTGCGAAAAAGCGAATCGTATCGCCCGATTGTGCTTCCATCTCATTTTTAAAGTATTGCAATGCCTCGTCTGTAATATGAATTTTCATATCTATCACTCCCCTTTCGTTTAGTGTACCGATATCCTACTCAAAAAAGCGAATTTCCTGTATGGTAGAGACAAGATTAGCTATGAAATCATCAAGGAACACCCATCTAGGAGGAATTCGAATGAAACGATCGCTCGTAGTGCTGCTTGCGACCAGTCTCGTACTCGTCGGTTGCGGAAACGATTCCCCGTCTTCTACAAATACCAAATCCCCGAAGACGACGGAAACGAAACAACAGAAGGCTGAACAAGCCGTTCTCGATATCTATCAAACCTATGAAAAAACGCTCGGTCAATCGGGACGAGCAGATGCGAAAGACCTCGCATCGATTGAATATACAGGTGACGCAAAACAACTTGAACCCCTCGCCGTTGGTGCGAAGAACTTGAACGTCATTCCTGGTAAAATCGTCAAGTCGTTCCAAAAGGGCGACGTCGCTTATATCATCCATGAATTCAAGGATGCGAAGGGAGCAATTCTCCCGAACCGCGGATCGAAGCTGTTATTGAAGAAAGACGATGAGTGGAAGATCGTTCTGACACCGACGACGTTCGACCCGGCCGTCTTCTCGACGCTTGGTGATCTGTTCACTGGGTTTAACGCCGATGAGTATGGTGTCAATGCGAAAGCAGCAGACGAAATCGGGAAAACAGATGAAAAAGAACAGGATGCCGTCTTCTCTCGCGTCAATGCGCAAACGGATTATATGGCGCTTGAGATGAACAGTAACATTCTGATGATTTACGGTGAGGCGCTGAAGAATGAAGGAAACCCTGAGACGCTTGTTGATTACTATCAAGACTATGCGGATTGGTATGAGGAAGAACAGCCTCTCCTCATGAAGACAGCGAAAGCCGGTACGGATTATGAGAAGTACTTGATCGCACTCGATCCGTTAAAAGAAAGCCTTCAAAAGAAGCTTGAAAAATATGCGGATCAATTAAACATGGAATTAGGATAAGGAGGAGTTTTTCATGCAAGCACCAACATTCACCCTTCCAAATGCACAAGGAGAACCAATCTCCCTTGAGGATTATTGCGGAAAAAAAGTCGTACTTTATTTCTATCCAAAGGATTCAACGCCGGGTTGTACGACCGAGGCATGTGATTTCCGAGATGCGACGCAAGCTTTTGAAGAGAACAACACCGTCATTCTCGGCGTCTCCGCTGATAGCCAGAAGCGTCATCAGAACTTTATTGCGAAATACGAATTACCGTTTCAATTGTTATCAGATGTCGATCACGAAGTCTGTGAACAATATGGCGTTTGGCAATTAAAGAAGAACTACGGTAAGGAATATTATGGAATCATACGCTCGACTTTCTTAATCGATGAATCCGGTGAAATCGTCAAGGAATGGCGTAGTGTGAAAGTAAAAGATCACGTCGCAGAAGCACTTCAATACGTAAAAGAACAGAAATAATTCGAAGAACCAGTTGAATCATTCAACTGGTTCTTTTTGTATGTGCAGATTATTAATATTCCTAATTTTATCCTTACATAAAAATAATTTCATGTAAGAAAACGTTGGTATCACACACAAATTTAATGATTTTGAAATAATCTGAAAATATTCTATTGATTTTTCTGAATATTGTATTTATTATTGATAACAAGTTGATCCGGTGCTTTCCATAGCTTAAGAATAAAAGGCGATGACCCCTCTTATTTTTAGTCGGACACCGGATCGCTATCCTATCGGTTCTTTTCGTTTCACCATATATATCTATTTCTTTTGGGAGGGATTTACTTTATGAAGAAGAAAAAGGCACTCGCACTCGTCGGAGCACTGACAATCGCTGGATCAAGTCTTGCGGCATGTTCGACGACAGATGAAGGTAAAAAAGAAGGCGGCTCGACGTCAGGCGACAAAACTTCAGACAAACAAGTCTTGAACTTAACGAGCGGTTCAGACATTCCGGCTCTTAGCCCGACAGTCGCAACGGACTCTGTATCCTTCACGGTATTGAACAACGTTCAAGAAGGTCTGTTCCGTCTTGACGACAAACAAGAAGCAACACCAGGTGTTGCTGAGAGTGTGGATGTTTCGGAAGATGGACTTACATACACGTTCAAACTTCGTGATTCAAAATGGTCGGATGGCAGCGATGTCACAGCAAAAGACTTCGAATATGCGTGGAAACGCGTCCTCGATCCGAAGAGCGGTTCGCAATATGCGTACATCATGTATATCATCGACGGTGCGGAAGCGTACAACACGGGTAAAGGGAAAGCAGATGACGTTGCAGTTAAAGCGGTCGACGACAAAACACTCGAAGTCAAGTTGACGCAACCGGCTGAATACTTCAAATCATTGACTGGTTTTGGTTCATTCATGCCGCTCAAGCAAGAATTCGTCGAAAAACAAGGGAAAAACTTTGCGACGAAGCCGGATACATTCCTCTACAACGGACCATTCACCCTCTCGGATTGGAAGACGGAAGTCGGCTGGAGCTTTAAGAAGAATGACCAGTACTGGGATAAAGACAACGTCAAGCTCGATGACATCAACTTCAAGATCGTTAAGGAAGTCTCAACGAGCGTCAACCTTTACGAAAAAGGTGATGTCGACCAAGTCGGTCTGACGAGTGAGTTCGTTGATCAGTACAAAGATAGCAAAGAGTTCGATACGCGTCTTGATGCGTCAATGTACTACATCCAAATGAACTTCAAGAATGAACTCTTGAAAAACAAGGATATCCGTAAAGCGATCGATTCGGGATACGATAAAGCGCAGATGGCGAAAGTCCTCTTGAACAACGGTTCGATCCCTGCGTACTACTATGTACCAAAAGACTTCGCAAAAGGTCCAGACGGTAAAGACTTCCGTGACGGCAACGAAGGCTTCGGGTCATACGACGCTTCTTCAGCCAAAGCATCGTTCGAAAAAGGTCTCAAAGAAGTCGGTAAGAAATCAGTGAAACTCGAGCTTCTTTCGTACGATGATGACAACTCGAAGAAAATCTCTGAGTACCTCAAAGGCGAGTGGGAGAAAAACCTTCCAGGTCTTGAAGTCACGATCAAACAACAACCGTTCAAGAACAAATTGGATCTTGAATCAAAAGGTGAGTTCGAACTGTCATTCGCAGGATGGGGACCTGACTATCAGGATCCGATGACGTTCCTCGATATGTGGGTAACAGGTGGACCATACAACCGTGGTAAGTACACAAGCGATAAGTATGATTCACTCATCAAATCGGCTCAAAAAGAAGTCGATGCAGCAAAACGTTGGCAGTCACTGAAAGATGCTGAGAAAACACTCCTTGAGGATGATCAAGCCATCTCAGTCATGTACCAACGTGGAGCATCCTTCCTACGTAAACCGTATGTCAAAGGAGTCGTCAACCACAAAGTTGGTGCGGATACTTCGTACAAATGGGCTTCCATTGAAGGAAAATAAGTTATATCCGAAGACCAGATTCGCTGACGAGCGTGTCTGGTCTTTTTTTCCATATGAGCCGTTTGTCCTATTTTTCTGAATAGAATTAAAATTTCGTGTCATTCTGTTTTCATTTCCATGACTTCCATTTATACTAAGCAAAGAATCCGATTCACTTTATTTACAATATTTTGCGGGAATTATTCATAATTAATGGAAATGTACCGATATATCTAATACAGAGGACTTTTGCCTCAATATTACATCGAACTAGGAAGGAGGACTCACTCATGAAGCAACGTGTACTTACGAGTCAACAGAGTTATACAGAAGAGCAACTTGAGATGATTGAAGCCATCCGCGCGGTCGGTGAACTCATCCAGGATCGTCCGCGCCGCACTGTCTATCGCCGTTATGCTCTCGTGAATGACTGGCCTCAGCCAGAAAACATCATTCGTCAATTCGGTTCATGGCCAGAAGCCTTATCTGCTGCTGGATACGAGTGGAATGTCGATCAACAGCCGGAGGAACTTGAGCGTGCACCTAAATACACGAAAGACGAGATCTTAAAGTCATTCGAACGGTATGCACAAGACGTCGGCTCGACGATCACGCTCAAAAAGTATCAAATGTGGCGTAAATCCGTCCATCATGCCCCGAGTCACTATCATATCGTCAAGATGTTCGGTTCATGGCATGACGCCTGTACCGCAGCAGGACTTGAAGCAAGTGTCACCTATTCAAAAGCTGAACTTGCTGCTTCCCTGCGTCAAGCAATCGAAGAAGTTGGCTTCTCCCTCTCCTTTGAAGCATATCGAGAATGGGCAAAGCGAAACAACAAACCATCGACGAAAGCCCTACTTCATCGCTATGGGTCTTGGTCAGCCGCGATCCATGCGATCGAAAACGAGATTCGCCTTAGTAAACAACAAGCCCAATGAACTTATACCTTCTTCAATCCTTCTCGTTCATTTGAACTGGAAGGATTTTTTACATCAAAAAAGAAGGTGACGCATCCGTCACCTTCTATTCGCTTCTTTAAATGACCTTCTCTTTCCACTCCTGATACGATGCGACACGATCGCGTCCTTGGAACTTGGCACCGACGTACATCGCCCGGTCCGCATTTCGAATCAGACTCGCGAGATCCCCAAGTTCCTTTAACGTATCGATCCCGATACTTGCTGTGATCTGAAGGGTGTGACCTTCAACTAAAATAGGATGCGCATGTAACGTCTCACGAATCCGTTCTGCAACGATTTGTGCGGAATCAAGATCCGTATTTGGTAGCAAGATGACGAATTCCTCTCCCCCGTAACGCGCAACGAGATCCGTGATTCGTGTTGCTTGCATCAATAACTTCGCGACTTCAAATAAAACGACATCTCCGACTTCATGACCATACGTATCATTGATTTGTTTAAAGTGATCCAAATCAATCATCAATGCAGAGAACGGATACAGATCGCGTTGTTTAATACGACGATCGCCCCACTCTTGTAGCGCACGATAGTTTGGCAATTTTGTCATCGCATCTGTTCGACTATCCGTCAATAACCGCTCTCGCTCGTACGCTCGTTCAACGGCCCATGATAGAACACGTAAAGCGCGGTATAACTCGTATCCGAAATCCTTCGTGAACTCTCCACTCGCATGGGACGCAAGGAATAAGGAGCAGTTAATCGTCTCCGTCGCCTCCGGTTGGATGAAGAGGACAGATTGTGTTTCTTCTGGCAGACAATCGTACAGACGAATATCCCATTCCTGTTGCATGCCGTAAAGAAGGACTTCTTCTTTTTCGATGATATCTTCAATGATTCGTCCTTCGACATGATCTGCTTTTAACTTTCGTCCATCCTTCAACGAATAGTAGACAGTCTGCTTGCCTTCTTCAAAATCAAACTTAATCCAAGCGATATCCGGTTTGACGAATTGATTGAGCTGTCGCAGATATCGCTCGATGATGAACTGTGCATCGCCGTCCTTCCAAGCTGCTTCTTTCAATCGCTCGATCTGCTCCCAATGTTCGATACGATCAGACGCTTCGACCGAACTCCCGAGTGCTCGTTTGATGATGAACAATGCAAATGCTGCCATGACGAGTCCACTATTCCCATTCCCTTGGACGACGAGTGTACTGAAGATCCCATATAACAGTTCTGCCGTGATGACGACTGCTTCAAAGCGTAAGAGCTGGAACATGACGTCACTCGGGATGTTTTCTCCGAGAAGAAATCGAGATAACTGGTATTGTAACAAGAGTACGATCCAAAGGATCGCGACCATCGCTAGTAACGGAACGATGTTTTCTGTCAACAGGAATGCGTCTCCGTGTGTTCCACCAAGGGCATTATAAGCAAGACCTGCTGGCACGATCAGAAACAACTCGAGCGCGACATTGAACGGATAGTTGTGCAACATCCGACGACGTCCAATCGGCGTATGGATCGTCCGCAACTGATAGATGAGCATCGTCAGTTGACCGACGAAAATCGCTGATAATAAACCGTATGATAAAAACGTAAAGAGAACAAATCCAAAATGAAAGGTAAAACTCATATGACGACGGCGGACAGGATCGATGACGAAAATCGTCGACAAGACGGCAATCAATAAGAACGTAAACAAATCGATGCTGAGATTATAATCCTTTGACTTCGCAAAAAGATCGATGCCAATGACGATTACGAAAAAAACTACCCAGCTTCGGAGGAGATATTGTTGAAAACGACGCACAAAACATTCCCCTTCCTCTTAAGTATGTAGTTGTATATTACTGGAAATCGACATGTCCATTATTCTACTTTTCAAGCAAAATGTCGAACTTCGATAGTATCCTTTGATACAATTAATGTGAGGTGATATTTTTCATGACAAACACATTCACGCAACATGCATTTGATACATTTCAGATTGATGGATTAGAACCCCGGATGGAGGCGATTCGTGAACGGATTCAGCCTATCTTCCGCGACATCGGTCAAGAAGTCGCACCTGACTTGACGGTCGCAACAGCAGAAGATGTCCATGTCCACATCGCGCAACATGCTCGGCGGAAGGTCAATCCTCCGAAAGATACATGGATGGCATTCTCACCCGATAAACGTGGATATAAAAAACATCCGCACTTTCAAATCGGTCTATTTGATGATCACTTGTTCATTTGGCTCGCTTATATTTATGAGTTACCGAACAAACAACAATATGCATCAAAACTGTTACAGCATACGGAACTGCTGACGACTCTTCCGGATGATTTCGTCGTTTCTTATGACCATATGAAAAAAGACGCGGTTCCTGTTCACGCGACGGATCTTCAAAAAGGTTTACAACGTTTCCACGACGTCAAAAAAGCAGAGTTCCTTGTCGGTCGCCATATTCCGGCAGAACAAGTTCATCAACTGTCACGCGAAGAATTACTCGAAATGATTCGAAATACCTATTCGCATCTCGTACCACTCTATAAAACGATTAAATAAAAAGGATGGCCGAATCGGTCATCCTTTTTCGTTAGTTATATTTTACTAGAATTGACATGACTTGTGTACGGTCGGAATTTAAATTTAGATAAATGTTGACCTGTTTCGAGGAAACAGTCATGACGTTGAATGTTTTATCGAGTTTCGCTGTCGGATATGCTTTTTTAGCTTCTTTGACCGTCACCGTCCGTTTGATTTGCTTTGGATCATAGACGATGGCGCTAACTTTAGCTTTTGTGTCCTTCACGCCATACGTTGAACAGTAATGAAGGGAGCGATCTGCTGAAGCAAGACCATTTCCACTTTGACACCAATTGGAGTTCTTTTCACCTTTGTACGCTTTATGTACTTGTGCAAGTGTCGTTTTTTCAAGTACGACTTTTCCATCGAGTGAGCGCGCTTGTTTCGCTTGTGTTTGAATTTCTTGAAGCCATTTGACGTCTGATTGTTTTGATGCCTCGACCGGTTGCTGTTTATATGAAGTGCCTGACACGATGCTGACAGTGAGAGCGGCAGTTAAGATGATTCCTAGAACTTGTTTCATGATGATGTCCTCCCCGGTGCCTGTAAAAAGGCGTTGATAATAAACTGATTCCCCTATTTCAAAAAATTATTCAGTTTTTACAGTTTTTTTTTGGGAACTTATATTTATTTTTATGAAGAGAAATAAAAAAAGAACCTAGTGCCCCCTAGCACTAGGTTTTTCCTCATTTCTTATGCATCTTAAACTCTAAGAACAACTCATTGTAATGCGCGAGCATCTTCTTCCCGAGGTTCTCATAGACTTCAAGCGTATCAGTGACTTGTTTATCAGGATAGAATCGTTTATCTGTCCGAACCGACTTGTCGAGTAACTTTAAGCCTTCTTTGTTCGGTGTCGAATAACCGACGTAGTCCGCATTTTTCGCTGAAATATCTGGGCGTAACATGAAGTTGATGAACTGATGTGCTCCCTTGACGTTTTTAGCTGTCTTTGGAATGACGATATTATCGAACCAGACGTTCGAGCCTTCTTTTGGAATGACATAGTCAAGTTTGTCGTTTTCACTCATGATCTCGTTCGCATCTCCAGACCAGACGACACCAAGTCCTGCTTCTTCGTTCGCAAGCAATAACTTGATTTCGTCCCCGACGATCGCTTTGACATTTGGCGTCAAACGCATCAGGTTCGCTTTTGCTTCCTGTAGCTTCGACTCATCCGTCTCATTCAAGGAATAACCGAGACTGTTCAAACTCATACCTATTACTTCACGCGCACCATCGGCAAGTAGAATCTGGTTCTTCAGCTTCGGATCCCATAGATCCTTCCAGCTCGTTGGTTTTTTTCCGATCAAGTCTTTGTTGTAGACGATACCGACCGTTCCCCAGAAATACGGAATCGAATATTTATTTTTCGGATCAAAGGATAGATCCAAGAAACGTGAATCGATATTTTTGAGATTCGGGATTTTTTGATGATCAATCGGCAGGACAAGCTTCTCATCGATCATCTTTGCGATCGCATAGTCGGATGGGACGGCGATATCATACGTCGTTCCTCCCTGTTCGATTTTCGTCAACATCGCTTCGTTCGAGTCGAATGTCTGATAGACGACCTTGATGCCACTCTCTTTTTCAAACTGTTTGATCAGTGCCGGATCGATATAATCGCCCCAGTTATAAATGTTCAAGACATTCTTACCTGAATACCCTTGTGTCTCGTTTAACTGATTCAAGGTGAATAGGATGACACCCGAGATCAAGAAAATCGCGACGAATAATTGAATCAATTTTTTCAACGGTCATTTCACCTCCGGTCGCGAAAGCTTCGTAGCAGCTCGTTGGTTCAAGAAGTAGTAGCCGATGACGAGCAGGAATGTAAACAAGAAGATGACGGTCGACAACGCATTGATCTTCATCGAAATCCCTTGGCGGGCAAGTGAGTAGATTTCGACAGATAATGTCGTAAAGCCGTTTCCTGTCACGAAGAATGTCACCGCAAAATCGTCAAGTGAATACGTCAATGCTGTAAAGAATCCAGCAAAGATACCGGGTGTGATGTACGGCAGGACGACCTTCGTTAAGACATCCCAGCGACTCGCGCCTAAGTCACGCGCCGCATCGACGAGCGTTGGACTCATCTCCTGTAATTTCGGCAAGACGAGAATGACGACGATCGGTACCGAAAACGCGATATGAGAGAGTAAGACTGACGTAAAGCCAAGCTGGATTCCAAGCATCGTAAAGAAGATCAAAAACGATGCTCCGATGATGACATCGGGGCTGACGATCAAGATACTGTTGAGCGTCAACAACGACGTCTCGACACGTTTCTTGCGGACCGCCTGGATCCCGATCGCTCCGAATACTCCGAGAATCGTCGAGATTGCAGCTGACAACAACGCGATGACGAGTGTGTTCAAGACGATGATCAACAAGCGTGAATCTTGGAAGACTTCCTTATACCAATCCCACGTGAACGAATCGAAGTTCGTCATGTTATCAGCGCTGTTGAACGAATAGAATGCGAGATAAAAAATCGGAGCATACAAAATGATGAAGACACCGATCAAATAAAGATTTGCTAGTTTCAGACGTTTCATCAAGTCGTCGCTCCTTTCTTCCGTTTCGTACTTGTCAAGGCAAGGATGATTGCCATCGCGATGATGAGGAAGACGGCAATCGTAGCGCCCATGCCCCAGTTCTGTGTCACGAGGAATTGCTGTTCAATCGCCGTACCGAGCGTAATGACGCGGTTCCCGGCAATCAAACGCGTGATCATGAACAGTGACAATGCCGGAATGAAGACAAGCTGACAGCCTGATTTCACACCGTCAAGTGTCAACGGAAAGACGACACGACGGAATGTCGTGAAATTTGAAGCTCCGAGATCACGTGCCGCGAAGACGAGCGATGGGTTCAGTTTTTCTATCGCGTTGAAGATCGGTAGGATCATGAACGGAATGAAAATGTAAACCGAGACGAAGACAAAACTGAAATCGGTAAACAGGATTTGCTTCCGTCCGATTCCGATCGCTTCAAGCGTTTGATTTGCGAGACCATACGTACTGAACAATCCGATGAAGGCGTAGGTTTTCAACAATAAGTTGATCCACGTCGGCAAGATGACGAGCAACAGCCAAAGTTGTTTATGTTTCGTCTTCGTCAGCAAATAAGCCGTCGGATAACCGATCAAGAGTGAAAACAAGGTGATCAAAAAAGCATACCAGAACGAACTAAGCGTCATCGTTAGATACGTCGATGTGAAGAAGTTCCGGTAGTTCTCAAATGAGAAATTGCCATCAAGATCAAGAAACGAATAATAGACGACGAGCACAATTGGTGCGATGACGAATAAGGCGATCCAGAATAGATACGGGATGAGATACCAGTTACGTGATTTCTGCATCATAACACCCCGTCGTAGGATTCCAGACGCTTATCAAATTCTTCTTCCGTCTCGTTCAATCGCATGACGTGGATCGCTTCCGGATCAAACGTCAGACCGATTTGTTCACCAACCGTCGCTTTTTTCGTACTGTGGACGAGCCATTCGTTTCCGACTTCATCCATACAGGCGATTTCATAGTGCACCCCACGGAACAACTGTGAGTCGACCGTAACCTTTAGTTTTCCTTGTGTCACATTCGTAATTTCAAGATCCTCGGGACGAATGACGATTTCGACCGGTTCGTTCAGCTCAAGACCGCGGTCAACACATTCGAATTCTTTTTCTGCGAACCAAACTCGATAATCTTCGATCATACGTCCAGGAATGATATTCGACTCGCCGATGAAGTCCGCGACGAAGCGGTTGATCGGTTCATCATAAATATCTGTCGGCGTTCCCGATTGTTGAATGACACCGTGATTGAGAACGAAGATTTCATCTGACATCGCGAGTGCCTCTTCTTGGTCATGTGTGACGAAGATGAACGTGATCCCAAGACGACGTTGTAAGTCACGGAGCTCATATTGCATCTCTGTCCGCAATTTCAAGTCGAGTGCCGAGAGCGGCTCATCGAGCAAGATGACTTCCGGTTCATTGACGATTGCCCGGGCAATCGCGACACGCTGCCGTTGTCCACCCGACATCTCGGTGATTTCCCGTTTCTCATAACCGGACAAGTTGACGAACTTCAATGCATCGGTCACACGTTGTGCGATTTCCGCTTCCTTCACCTTCTTGATCCGAAGACCAAAAGCAATGTTTTCGAAGACATTTAAGTGTGGGAACAGTGCGTAATCTTGGAAAACGGTATTAACTTGACGTTTGTTCGCCGGCACATCATTGATCCGTTTCCCGTCGAAGATAATGTCTCCCTCTGTCGCTTCCGAAAAACCGGCTATAAGTCGTAAGATCGTCGTTTTCCCGCAACCCGATGGTCCGAGTAACGTATAGAACTTGCCGCGTTCGATTTCAAAGCTGACTTGATCAAGAACGGTCTGATCGTCATAACGTTTCGTGACGTCCTTGAATTGAATGATCGTAGTATCTGCCAATCTAGTTCCTCCTTTATAGGTATGAGTCGGTTGCGGTCACGAGGACCTTTGTCTCTTGCATTGACTCATTGCGTAATTGATGAATTTCTGAAGCCTTATAGTAAAGTGTCTCCCCTTGCTTCGCTAAAAAAGACTGACGTCCGAGCGTCAACGTGACGTTCCCCGCGAGCACATAGACGAATGTCTCCGCCCCCGAAGGTTCATACGTCTTGAAGGCTCCCCCTGGCGCAAGTGTCAGCAGGACCGGTTCCATCTCTTTTTCATTCGATTCCGGGATGAGCCATGTGACATGATACCCTTGTTCTTCGTCCGCATATGTTGTGACATCTTCTTCTCCATAGACGACTTTTTGATTGAGTGCGTCCTCATCAAAGAAATCCTTCGGTGAGATGCCAAGGACTTCAAGGAGATGAAACAATGTCTCGATCGATGGGGAACTGATTTCCCGTTCGAGTTGCGAGATGTACCCTTTACTCAGGTCTGTTCTTTCCCCGAGTTCCTCTTGCGTCAATCCCTTTTGAAGACGGAGGTTCTTGATTTTTTGTCCGATTGAGTACAATCGACGTCCTCCTCTCATCGGCTTAGTTTAGTATAAGATGACTAAAAGTTTACTAATCACGTACCGATTATAGCGTATTTCATTATTTAATCAACTAAAACGTTTGATATTTTTTAATGTTCATTTGACAGCGAGAACGCTTACACCTACAATTATTATCAGGTACTAATTTGAGGAGGAACTTGTAATGCGGATTGCTTGGATCACTGATAGTACGACGATTTTACCGGATACGATCGCAAAGCGCGACGATCTCTCGGTTGTCCCTTTACTCGTCATGAAGGATGGTGAAAGTTTCATCGATGGGGTCGATGTAAATGCGGAAACCGTCTATAGCTGGATTGATGCAAAACATAAAGTGACGACGAGCCAACCTTCCATCGGTAGTTTTACCGAACACTACGAACAACTAAAAGAAGATTACGACATCGGTTTTGCTGTCCACCTGTCGAGTGAACTGAGCGGAACGTATAACGCGTCCGTCCAAGGCGCAGAAATTGCCGGCTTCCGCTTGATCGCGATTGATTCTCGTTGTGGGATTTATCCGGCTGGTCAGCTCTTAGCAGAGGCAATCGAGCTCATCGAAGCGGGACATTCGATTGAATCCGTCGAACAGTTCATTCTGGAGCGTCGTTTCGACCACCATATCGAATTCACTGTCGCGAACCTCGATCAATTGCAAGCCGGTGGACGGATCTCCTCGACGAAGGCATTCGTCGGTAACTTGTTGCAACTGCGTCCGTTGTTCCACTTCGAAGAAGGAAAGATCGTTCCATACCAAACCGTTCGGACGTTCAAGAAAGCCCATTCAAAGATTTTTGATCACCTTGTTTTGATTCTCGAGCGCGGTCAAGTGACGGACATCTCGTTGTTCCACGCGACAGCGTATGAACTGGCGCTCGATTGGAAAAATCGACTCGAAGCACAGTTCGACGTCCGGGTCCGAATCGATGATTTAACGCCGGTTCTCGGTTCACATACCGGAAACCCCGCCATCGGCATGTCCTTTTTGAACCCGACGCGTCGACCATGATGACTAATGAAAATGATTTTTGGGTAAACCTTCTTTAGAGAATAAAGGAGGTTTTTTGTTTGAAAAATAAATGGATTTGGCTTAACTGGGTCGGCTTCATCTTTACGATTGCTGTGAACGCCCTCGATGGTGGAAAGACAGGACGGATTTCTGACTCCATCTTTACGTTATTCAAACCGGCTGGTTATGCGTTCTCGATTTGGGGATTGATCTATACGATTTTACTCATTTGGTTGATTCTCCAAACGATCCCAAAATTCAAGGAACATGAACTGGCGAAAAAAATCGGACCATGGTTCCTGATCAGCTGTTTATTCAATGCTGGCTGGATTGTCTCATTCACCTTCGAATTGTTCGTCGTATCTGTCGTCGTCATCGTTGGTCTCTTGCTGTCATTGATCGTCATCTACTCGAAAATCGACCGCGAGACGAAAGGCTTACGCTTCAAGCTACCTTTCTCGCTTTATCTCGGCTGGGTATCGGTCGCAACGATCGCCGACATCTTCCTAACGATCAACGCAGAGGGCGTGACGTCGTGGCTTGGAATCGGAGATGCCGGTTGGACGATGATTATGCTTGTCGTCGGTGTCATCGTCGCCCTTCTCTTCATGTTCGCAAACCGCGATCCGATTTATCCGCTCGTCTTCGTCTGGGCGTACATCGCAATCAATTTCGAGTCGGATAACGGTCTCGTCGATACGGCGGTTCTCGGTAGCGTCGTCTTATTGTTAGCCGGGTATATCTTCCTTCTTGTACGGATGCGCCGTCGAGTCAGCGTGAGCAAGTGACGTTCCTTTCTCATTCGAACGGCGTATACTAGAGAAAAGGAGTGAATGACCATGAACATCACATTTACACCATCTGCTCAGGAACGAATCAATCAATTACGCGGTGAAGTATCCGGTCAACTACACCTCTACTACGATACAGAAGGTTGCGGTTGCGGAAACTCTGGTATTTTCAGTATTCGTCTCGTCGATGAAGCGACACCGGAAGACATGACGATCGACTCGAATGTCGGACCCGTTCTTGTCAAACGATGGTCGAGTCATTTCCTCGATCAAGACATGACGCTCGATTACAACGCGGAGAAAAAAGCGTTGATCCTTAAAAGCGATGGACAATACTTCAATACGAACGTGCTCGTTACGGATCAGACAGGCTGTGTCCTGACAGTTCGTTCATAAGCACAGACGAAAAAGGCAACTTCCGCGATGGAAGTTGCCTTTGTTTGTGTTCGAACAGACAGGTGCTACGTTAAAAGCTTGGATGGTCTGAGTATGATTGAATGTACTAGATGTCTGTCTGCGTCGTGCACAAGCTGGTGAGAAAATCCAGCGCTTTGCGTCCCCCCAAACGTCGCATGCATCATCCTCGCATGCTTATCTAGTATACGAACGAAAGTCGTGTTTGGATTGCTTTATCCGACATTTAGAACGGTCTCTTCAATCGTCCGCTGATTCAGATCCTTCACATGCATCGGCTTACTGTAATAATAACCTTGTCCATAATCACAACCGAGACGTTTTAGGAAAAGATGCTGTTCGAGTGTCTCGACGCCTTCCGCGACGACTTCGATCCCGAGACTCTTCGCAAGCTGGATGATCATTTCCGTGATTGCCGTTCCGCGTTCGTCATGCGGGACTTCATCGATGAACGATTTATCGATCTTCAGGATATCAATCGGGAGATGCTTCAGGTGTGTCAATGATGATAGACCCGTTCCGAAATCATCAAGTGCGATCGTCAGACTGAGTTGTTTCAGTTCACCGAGCATCATCATTGCCCGATCGAGGTTCTCCATGACGGATGTTTCCGTGATTTCAAGCTGTAGCTGTAGTTCGCTCCCATTCTTCAATGAATGGTGGACGATTTCCTTAATCATTAAGTTGTGTGACTCGGACCGGAAATGCATCGCCGATAAGTTCACCGAGACTTGGCGAATGAAATAATCTTCCTTCTTCCAAATCTCCATCTGGGCGACGGTCTCTTTGAGTACCCACTCAGTTAAACGGTGAATCAAACTGTATTTTTCTGCAAGCGGGATGAACTCCGCCGGTGAGATGAAACCAAACTTCGGATGATTCCAGCGGATCAAGACTTCCGCTTGATCAACTTTTCCCGTCGCAAGGGCGATCTTCGGTTGATAGACGAGGGCGAACTCCTTGAAATCCGTCATCGCCCGGCGTAAGGATCCGACAATCAATTGCTCTCTACGATCCGAGTGTAGTGAGTCATCATACACGATGAAGCGATCACGCCCCTCATTTTTGCCAGCCCGAAGCGCACTCTCCATCTGACCGATTCGCATCTCAAGTGATTCCTTCGCATTCGGGAGGATGACGCCCATCGTTGCTGTCAAATGAACCGGTTGATCTTCGAGATCAATCGGAAGACGTACATCGTCTAAAATTTGTTCGAAAACATCTGTCATGTCTTCTTGTGAGACACGTTTGATGAGGAAGAACTGCGTCCCGTTATAACGAATACACGCTTCATCTTCCTTCAACGTCTGTAACATCCGTTCTGCGAATTGGCGGATGACCGCATCTCCCTTATCGAATCCGAATGTGTCATTGACCCATTTGTATCCATCAAGATCAAGTAACGCCATCGCCATCTCCTGCTTAGCACGACCATACTGGGCATCGACTTTCGTCATGTGATGATCGAGCCATCGTCGGTTGTGTAATCCCGTCAGATGATCGGTATACGCCATCATCTGCAGTGCACGACGTTCGAGGTGAATGTAGAGACCTGCAATCAACACGAGAATCAAGAAGACCGGTATCGCGACTTCATTCAAGATGTTCGACGTGATTGGAGCATCACCGATAAGTCCGGCATCTGAGGCTGGAATACAGAACGATGTGCCGAGCATTCCGACATAATGCATCGAAGAGATGGCAAACCCCATCACGACTGCGATGGGAATCAAGATCCGTTTCTTAGCGACATGTCTCAAGCGATGAAGAAGTAGCAAGGCGATATAGGCGACAGTGACTGCAATCAGGACGGATAAAAAAAATAAACTCTTCTCATACCGAACGGCTCCACCGAACTCCATCGCCATCATGCCAAGGTAATGCATCGTAGCGATTCCGCTCCCCATCAGGGATCCTGCTAAAATGACCTTCTTTCGCGTAATCGTCGACGAGTACAACAAATGAAAGGCAATGAAAGCAGCCAAAATAGCGGGAATGACGGATAAGAACATTAAAAACCAATCATAGCGAACCGTGACGGACAGAGCGAATGCCCCCATCCCGACGAAATGCATTCCCCAGATCGATAACCCCATCGTCAACGACGAGAGGAACAAGGCACGCTTCTTTAAGGAAGTCGCTTTCGCTAGACGACGATTTAACTCCAGTGAACCATATGAGCCGAGGATGGCAACGAGCACCGATACCACGACTAATGTCACTTCGTAGTGTTTCGTTAAGATGATCCATTCATTCATTGTATGAGGTCTCTCCTTATGAAATGTCATTCTCCTAACTATCGTCTGCTCTGACTCTTTTTTTCAGTGAAATTTAGAAATTCGTTTGATTTCTTATCATTCCATCACTTTTTTACCTAATCCACTCGACATTTTACACAAAAACGGATCCGCTCGAGACGGATCCGTTAAACATCATTTTTAGAGTGCTACCGATGCGACGATTTCACCCGTCGGTTTTTCTAAATCCGGTTCGGGTTCAACCGTGATGGCGACGGCATCAACTTTTCCGTCTCCTTTAAGCGGGAAGACAGCTGCTGCCTCTCCATCTTTTTCGATGACACCGTTCGCAGTAGGCGTCTCTCCTTCGAGCGTCCACAATTGATAGAGCTGACCTTTTTGAAGCGGTGGTAAATCTTTCAGTTGAACGAGCATATACGATTTATCGTTTTGCGTGAAAATCATGCTCGATCCTTTAATGGACTCGGTACTTTCAAAGTTCCCCATCCCTTTGATCTCATCCATGGCTAACGTCTCTGGTGTATCTGTGCTCTCTTCCTGTGACAGGAAGTAGGCATTCGCACCAAGCGAGAGAATCAAGGCGGCGGCGATACTCATCAACCAACCGAGTGGCACACTCTTCTTCTTCGTTTGTTGCTGACGTGCTTGTTTAATGTCTACCGGAGTAGTCATCGGTGCTTCCTTCGGAGACGCTGCCTCTGCTGAACCAAGGACTTCTCCAAGAATTCGTGCTTTCATACCTGCAGGAACGGGTCGCTCCGGAAGCGATTCAGCGATGGGAAGCATGAGTTCTTCCATTTCTAAAAGCGCTTCACGACATTCTTCGCACGTCGCAAGATGCGCTTCGAACGCGTCGCGATCAGCTGCGGATAATGTTCCATTAAAATAATCGATTAAGTCATGACAACGTTCTTCCATCTCGTTCCCTCCCATCCATTCGTTTTCGTAATGCTTGAATCGCGCTCCTGATTCGCGTCTTGACCGTTCCAAGAGGTAAATCGAGCTGCTCTGAAATCTGTTGTTGCGTCATCCCCTGGAAGTAAACGAGTTCAATCAGCTCTTGCTGTTCTGGCTTCAATTCACTAACCGCGCCGCGTACTTCAGCAGCCGTTTCCCGCTGCATGACCGTCCGCTCGACCGGCTCGTCGTATCCACCATCCCGATCTTCGACTTCGATCGTCGGTTGTCGTTTTTCACGACGGAGACAATCGAGTGCCGCGTTACGTGTAATCGTTAAAATCCACGATGAAAACTTTCCTTTTTGTGTATCAAAATCAACACGACCATTCCAAATCTTCATCCATACTTCCTGTATGACTTCTTCGGACAACCGGTCATTATTCGTAAAGCGATGGGCGAATGAAAACAATAACCTCTCGTACTTATCGTATAATGTCTCGAGAGCTTGCTCGTCACCGCTACGCATCAGATGATAAAGCGATTCATCGGATTGAGTGTGCATCCTTCTCCTCCTTCTGACGTCAGCCCTATCATATAGTATACGTAAGCTGACACCAAATCGTTTTCGATTTCATCCATTTTCTAAGTAAAAAACTTCACCACATCCATATTCCCTCATTCTATTAAAAGTATAGCTTAAAATTCTGCTGAATTGACAGCGATACCGTAATGGGCATAGCATAAAGATACTACATGACGTCAGGTCAACGGGAATCGGAGGAATAAAGATGGATTATGATCGGAAGATGAAAAACCGTGTTAGTCGGATTGAAGGACAGCTACGAGGTATTTTACGGATGATGGAAGAAGGGCAAGATTGCCGCGATGTCATCACCCAGCTCTCCGCTGCCCGTTCTGCGATTGACCGGACGATCGGCGTCGTCGTTAGCTCGAATTTGATCGAGTGTGTCAAGGAAGCAGAACAAAACGGCGATGGACAAACAGAAGAACTCGTGAAGGAAGCGGTCAACCTACTGGTGAAAAGCCGCTGACGTCACGTTCATACCGATAGTCTGCTTTGGAAGCAGGCTATTTTTTTAAACGTTTCTTTTCCCAAAGTCGATGCGAGTGTACACCTTGACTTAGGTTTGATTGCGTATCAAAACAGGTATACTAAATTGTTATTACTTGGACAGCATGTAGAGCCGTCCGCTTAGGAGGAAGAGTACTCATGACCGTTTCCCTATTCATTGATATCACGTGTAAGACAGGTGAATCTCCTGTTTACGACGCAAAAACAAAACGCTTTTATTTCGTCGATATTCCGAATCAACTGCTCTTTTCATATGATCTTGTTACAGAAGCACTTAAACCATATACGTTGCCAAGCGCTATTACATCGATTGCCTTGACGGATGCTCCGGACTTATTGCGTGTCACATCAGCACATGGCTTTGGCACGTTCGATCTCAAGGAAGGTCATCTGTCTCTCGAACATCAATTGTCATTACCGGATTCTGATCGGATGAACGATGGCAAGCTCGATCCGACCGGACAATATGTCGCTGGTAGCATTAATGAAGAAGACGGTAAAACAGCTGGGCTGTTCCGTCTGCGTCATGACGGTTCCATCGATGTTTTACACGAAGACTTGACGAACTCCAATGGACTCGTCTGGTCAGAAGACGGCAAGACGCTCTATCATATTGATACACCAACGAAAAAAGTCTATGCCTTCGACTACGCTCCCGATGCCCCACTTTCGAATAAACGCGTCGCCGTTGATCTCGAAGAGGAAGAAGGATTCCCGGATGGTATGACGAAGGATGCTGAAGGTCATGCTTGGATCGCACATTACGCCGGATCATGTATCACACGTTGGAATCTTACGACGGGCGAAAAACTGGATCATGTCGACTTCCCTGTCTCGAATCCGACATGTCCGATTTTTTACGAAGATCGCTTACTCGTCACAACAGCTGCCAACGGAGATGATGCACCACATGCCGGTGCTGTCTTCGCTGTGACATTTGAATAATTAGCATGGGAGGGATCATCTAGTAATAGATGGTGCCTCTTTTTACACATAATCCGTCTAGACGCCTATTCAAAAACAGACGATACTAAAGAAGAAGTCTATTTACTTTTTGAAGGAGTGAAGCCGATGCGTGTCACGATCATCGAACGTTTACACCAATTGCAGACGACCCCATCCTTTTTCCCGGTCAATTGCTACCTGTTTGAAGAAGCAGACAGTTTGACATTGATTGACGCCGGACTCGGAATCAACGCAAAGGCGCTTTATCACTATATTCGAAAGCAAGAAAAACCGCTCGGCGCGATTATCCTGACACACGCACATGCCGATCATGTCGGCTCGCTCGATTTCCTTGCGAATGCCTTTCCTCTCGCTCAAGTCTGCATCAGTTACCGTGATGCCGCATTGCTCAGTGGGGACGAGACGCTACGCGAAGGCGAAACGACCCCCTTAAAAGGCGGTATTCCGAAAAACATCAAAACACGTCCAGATCGATTGCTCGAAAGTGGTCAACAAGTCGGTAGCCTCAGCGTCATCGCCTCGCCAGGTCATACACCTGGTTCGATTTCTCTTTGGCATGAAGGTAGTCGGATGCTGATCGCCGGAGATGCCTTTCAGACACAAGGGGGACTCGCTGTCTCCGGTGACGTCCGTTGGCAATTTCCGTTCCCAGCACTTGCGACATGGGATCCGGACGTTGCTCTTCGCTCCGCCGATCAATTAACGGAACTGTCTCCAGATATTCTTGCCGTCGGACATGGTCCCCTCATCCTTGGACCAAGTTACGAGATGCGCCAAGCCGTCGATCGATTCACGCAAGTCTTACAGACGAAAAAATCGTCACCTTTCAAATAACACACGAAAAAACATCCGCGACGCGTTCCTGACACGTCGCGGATGTTTTTTCGTCCAGCAGTTCAATTCTGTTCTGTAACAGTATGTCGATATACACGTGCTTCATAAGGACGTAGTTCATCCGAGATATCTGGATAGTTCGACACAAGCAACTTATCTTGTGATAAAACGAAGGCAGTTTGCATCGGTTCATCATGCACGTTGAGAACGATCCGCCACACTTCTCCCTCTAGTTCCCGCTCATAGATGTAGAGATACGGATCATGAAGAGCTAAGTCGCGATACGTACCATAGACCATGATTGGATGATCCTTTCGCATCTGAATCAATGCTCGGTAGAAGGCAAGTACGGATGATGGATCGGCTTCTGCTTGCGCGACGTTGATGTCCGTGTAATTCGGATTGACCGCTAACCACGGTTTCCCATTCGTAAAGCCTGCCGCGTACGTACCGTCCCACTGCATCGGCGTGCGGGAGTTATCGCGTGCGAGTAACTGCATTGACGAGAGTACGACCTCCGGATCCTCGCCGCCAGCGACGCGCTCTTCATATCGATTGCGAAAGGCGACGTCTTGATAGAGCGACGGATCCGAGAAGCGAATCCCCGTCATCCCAATCTCTTCTCCTTGATACACGTATGGAATGCCAGGTAATGTATGCAACATCAAACCGAGTAGTTTCGCACTCTCGACTCGGTATCGTTCACTGCCGAAGCGGGTCACTTGTCGCGTATGATCGTGGTTGTTGAGAAACTGTGAATTTACGCCTAACGGATACAAGACGTCATACCATCGTTTCTGAATTTCCTTGAAACGTAAAAGATCCATCGCCTCCATGTCGTCCGCGATTTCGAAGTGAAACAGCGTTCGAAGTTCTTCACGTTCTTCACTGACATATAACAGACCGTCTTCCGGACCAACGAACGGAATCTCACCGACCGTGAACAAGTCTTTCCCGGCAAGGACGTTCGCATGCATTTCCTGAAGGAAGTCGTGCACACCTGGTTGATTCCCGAGATACGATAGATTAAACGGATTGACGACATCCTCAAGCGAACGTTTTTTGATCAAGTTGATGACGTCCATCCGGAAACCGTCAATCCCTTGAGCGATCCACCAGTTCATCATGTCGTAGATCGCTTGCCGGACAGCCGGTTGTTCCCAGTTTAAGTCCGGTTGCTCTTTTGCAAAAGAATGGAAATAATATTGTTTGCGCTCTTCACTCCACGTCCACGGGCTCGGCGCAAAGTACGACCGCCAATTGTTCGGGGGAGTCTCTTTCGTTCCATCTTTCCAGATGTACCAATCATCCTTGTCGTGGATTCGGTCCCGCGACTGACGGAACCAGTCATGCTGGTCACTCGTATGATTGACGACCAAATCAAGAATTATCTTTAAGCCGCGTGCGTGAGCCGCTGTGATCAACTCTTGTAGATCGCCCATCGTCCCCGCCTTGTCCATGATCGTGTAATAATCGGCAATATCATAGCCATTATCGATGTCTGGAGAACGGTAACATGGATTTAACCAGACGATATCGACACCAAGCGATGCGATGTAATCTAGCTTGTCGATGACACCTCGCAAATCACCGATGCCGTCCCCATTCGAATCCTTAAAACTGCGCCAATAGACTTGATAGACGACTGCTTCTTTCCAGCTAGCTCGCTTCATCTCCTCACTCCTCTCCCTACTCTCTATTCCCGCTCCACATATCTGTACCTGTTTATTGGACGATTTTTTTGAATTTCAAAAAAGTTCTTTTCTTTTGACTGAATATTCGTTATCCTTGACGACAATACTACGAAGGAGGCACACATCCATGAAACATTTCGCTCCATCCATCGCCATCGATCGGCTTCCTGCTCCCGTTTTCGCTGAACTTGCGAACCGGATCGGTGCTGTGAAAGCTGCCGGACATGATGTCATCACCCTTGGTCAAGGAACACCCGATCAAACGACGCCCGTACATATTCTCGACGCCTTGAAACAGGCGATCGATGAGCCAACAAACCTTCAATATCCACCATTTCGTGGACATGATTTTCTAAAGCAAGCCGTCGCGAGCTTTTATGCCAACGAATTCGGCGTCACGATCGATCCGGCAACCGAGGTCGCAATTCTTCTCGGTAGTAAAGCCGGAATCGTCGCCTTACCACAAACGATCGTCAATCCTGGAGAAGGTGTCATCGTCCCGGATCCGGGGTACCCGGATTACCTGTCTGGAGCAGCACTTGCTGGTGCTTACCCGATTACGCTTCCATTGCTTGAGAAAAATAACTTCCTGCCGGATTACGATTTACTTGATACGACAGATGTCGAGCGCGCCCGGATGTTGTTCCTCAATTACCCGAGTAATCCGACAGGTGCGACAGCGACAGCAGAAGCCTTCGAACAGACAGTTGCCTTCGCGGATGCCCATGATATTTGTGTCGTCCATGATTTAGCCTACGGTGGCATCAGCTTTGATGGTCCCACACGAAGCTTCTTGCAGACGGAAGGGGCGAAAGATGTCGGAATCGAGTTGTTCTCACTCTCGAAACGCTTCAACATGTCTGGCTTCCGAATCGCTTTCGCAATCGGAAATCCGTCCGTCATCTCAAGCATCGAGACGTATCAGGAACATCTCTACGTCAGTGCCTTCACACCGATCCAACATGCAGCGACCGTTGCCCTGACGAGTGACCAAACATGTGTCCGTGAGTTAAGTAGCTTATATGAAACACGACGCGATGCATTGTTTACGAAACTCGATGCAATCGGCTGGAGTGGACCACGACCGGGCGGTTCCTTCTTCGTCTGGCTCCCCGTGCCGGAAGGATACACGTCCCAAAGCTTCACGGATCATCTGCTTGACGAAGCACACGTCGCCGTGACCCCTGGATCATTCTTTGGTGAATACGGCGAAGGATACGTGCGGATCAGCTTAATTGCTGACGTCGAACGGCTAGAGGAGGCCGTCGACCGAATCGGAACGCTCAACCTGTTCCGGACACCTGTTGCGGAATAATTCTGAAAAAACATTTGACAGATGGGAATCATTTCCGTTAAAGTAAATCCCAACAGCATAACTACTTATCGAGAGCGACCGAGGGATTAGGCCCAACGACGTCCGGCAACCACCTATCAGGAACGGTGCCACATCCTACAGAATGGATTCATTCTGAGAGATAAGTTACGAAATCTTACACTTTCGTCGCTTTTTTCTGGTTGCTCTGCTACTAGGAAAAAGCGACTTTTTTTGTACAAGGAGATGAGCAAATGATTGAATTCAAACAGATTACGAAACGGTTCGTCCGAGACCGGACCCCGATTTTCGCATTACGGGATGTCGATTTGACGATTCAAAAAGGAGAAATCTTTGGGATCATCGGTGAATCCGGTGCCGGTAAGAGTACGTTACTTCGTCTGATCAACGGTCTCGAGCATCCGACACAAGGAACGGTCAAGGTCGACGGTGTCTCGCTCGGTGGGATGTCAAAAGCAGATTTGCGTCAACTTCGTTTGCGGACAGGAATGATCTTTCAGCATTTCCAATTGATCCAGTCTCGTAATGTCGCAGATAACATTGCTTTCGCACTGAAGGCTGCTGGCGTCAAACGAGCAGATTTTCCGGAACGGATCCGTGAACTCGTCTCACTCGTCGGACTCGAAGGATTCGAAACGAACTTCCCGAGTCAGTTGAGCGGCGGACAGAAACAGCGCGTTGGGATTGCCCGGGCACTCGCGAATGATCCAACCGTCTTGTTATGTGACGAAGCGACCTCTGCCCTTGATCCGGTCACGACGCTGCAGATTTTAGATTTGTTGAAAGATTTGAATGAACGACTCGGATTGACGATCGTCCTCATCACGCATGAGATCGATGTCGTCAAACAGATTTGCCATCGTGTCGCGGTCATGTCGCAAGGGGAAGTCGTCGAAGTCGCCTCTACATACGATTTGTTCAGTCAAGCCAAACATCCGGTGACACAACATTACGTCGACACGGCACTCCAGATCGAGCTACCGGAACGCATCTTGCAAGCGACACCGGGAAAGATCATCCGCCTGCAGTTCACGGGCGAGAAGACCGGTGAAAGTACGTTATCGGAAGCCATCCGTCGATACGATATCTCGGTCAGCATCCTGCACGGAAAAGTCGATTACATCCAAGACGTCGCTTTTGGTGTCTTAATCGTCAGCTTGACGGGATCCTCCGATCAAATCGCACCTGCCCTCGACTGGCTTGCGGCGGAACTTCATACACTCGAGGTGATTCAGGATGTGGCTTGATCGTATACAAACGATGTTACCCGAGTTGTTGAAGGCACTTGGTGAGACGGCGTGGATGGTTGGCATTTCGCTTGCCTTCGCATTGGTCGTCGGGATTCCACTCGGGATTCTCCTGTTCGTCACCGACCGCGGTTTATTCTTTCAAAACATTGCCATCCGACGTGTCCTTGACTTCGTCGTCAACATCGTCCGGTCCTTGCCGTTCATCATCTTGCTTGTTGCTCTCATTCCATTAACGAAATTCTTGCTTGATAATACGATTGGTCCGACAGCAGCATCCGTCAGCCTCAGTGTCGCAGCGATTCCGTTTCTCGCACGACTCGTCGAAACATCACTGCGTGAGATTCCACCTGGTTTGATCGAAGCAGCGGAAGCGTGCGGTGCGAAACCATTACGGATCATCGTCAGTATCCTTTTACCAGAAGCACTCCCCGGCATCATTCAAGGCATCACGCTAACGACGATCAGTTTGATCGGCTTCTCGGCGATGGCTGGGATCGTCGGCGGCGGAGGTGTCGGTGACCTCGCGATCCGCTTCGGCTATTATCGCTATGATAATCTCATCATGATCGTGACGATCGTCGTCCTCATCGTCATCGTCCAGAGCATTCAAGCACTTGGCAATCAACTGGCGCGAAAAACAGACAAGCGCTAATTATACATATAAAGGGAGAGTTGAATCATGAAAAAACGATATGCCTTTTTAGCGACAGCCTTACTTGGTGCAGGAATCCTCGCAGGATGCGGAGACAGCAGCGCTGATGAAAAAGACAAGACGATCAAGATTGGGGCGACAAGCGGCCCTTATAGCGACATGGTCAAACAAGCGATTCAACCGCAACTCGAAAAGAAAGGCTATAAAGTCGAAATCGTCGAATTCAGCGATTATATCCAACCGAACATCGCACTCGGTAGCGGCAATATCGATGCTAACTTATTCCAACACTCGATTTACCTGAAGACGTTCTCTAAAGAAAAGAAGCTCGACCTTAAAGGACTCATCACAGTCCCGACGGCACCGATGGGACTGTATAGTAAAACGGCGAAGACACTTGACGACGTCAAGACAGGCGCTGAAGTCGCGACACCGAACGATCCAACGAACCAGGCACGCGCGCTGAACCTCTTGGCAGAACAAGGCTGGATCGAACTGAAGCCAGATGTCGATCCACTGACCGTCTCAGAGAAAGATATCGTCAAAAATCCGAAGAAACTCGTCATCAAGCCGCTTGAAGCAGCGCAACTGCCACGTGCCATCGAAAGCGTTGATGTCTCAGCAGTTCCAGGGAACTTCGCGCTTGCTGCGAAATTCGATTTACTCGATGCGTTAGCACTTGAGACGATGGACGAGCAATACCGGAACCTCATTGCTGTCCAAACGAAAGATGCAGACTCACAAGTCGCGAAAGACCTGAAGACAGCTGTCGAATCCGATGCATTCAACACAGTCATCGAAAAATCATTCAAAGGTTTCAGCAAACCAAATTGGGCAAACTGATTTTAAAAACGACCGGAATTCAAAAGAGATCATCTCTCATTGAATTTCGGTTGTTTTGTGTTAGAACCGATACCACATGAGTTCTTCATCATGATAGGTACCATCGATTTTCAACGCCCGCGGTTCAATCGCGTACGATTCGAAGCCAAGCGACCGATACAAGGCTTTAGCGGCTTCATTCGTCCGAACGACCGAGAGATGAACCTGCTCGATCCAAGGACGTTCCTCTAATGCCCGTAATGCCTCTTGTACCAATTGCTGTCCGACCTGCTGTTTTCTGATGCTTGGAGTGACGTACATCGCAAATAAATTGGCTCGATGTCGCATCTTGTCTAGCTCGGAGCAGACAACGGTGACGACCCCAACGAGTTGCGCTTCATGAAAGGCACCGAACGTCGCTGTCTGTTCGCTCTGAAACCGCGTAGCATACTGGTCGACCGGCCGATCTTTTTCCGCTTCATAATCGGAGCCGAACGCTTCCGGGTGATTCTGTAATGCTTCTAATCGCAATGCTTTATAGAGTACTGCATCTTCTGGATTCAATCGACGGATTTCCAATCGCCCCACCTCCTGCCTTTAGTATAAAACAAACAATCTCATGAAAAAGAGAACGACATCGTGAAATGTCATCCTCTTTTTACATACTTAAGGTGTTCGGAAATTAATCGTGAAGTACGGTGCATTGTCTCGGAATGCCACACCGACATCGGCTTGCTTGTACTCTTTTTTCAAAATATTTTCTCGGTGTCCTTGTGAATTCATTAGACCCCAATGCGCGGCAAAGACGTTCGGATAACCCATCGAGAGGTTTTCGCCAGCATAGCTGAACGTGATTCCTCCGCGTTTCATCCGGTCGAAAGGATCACGACCTTGTGGATCTGTATGCGAGAAGAAATTATGTTTCGCCATGTTTTCGCTGTGACCACGGGTGACCGGCTTCAATGCTGTGTACGGTGCTAACGGATTCAACTTATAATCAGCACGTTCCCAGTTCATCAAACGAAGCATCAGTTTCTCATCCGTCGTCCGTAGCGCATTTGACGATGTACCGTAGAAGCCTTTTTTCTTCGCTTCGACGTCTTTTGGAATCGCAAGTGTCGCTTTGACTTTATTGCCGTCATGTTGATCGAAGAAGTACGTCACATAGTTGCCTTTCTTCTCATAAACGGCGGCATGGTCCAGATTCAGCATGTAGTTTGTGTTGCCTTTACGATAGGATTTCACTGCGGTCCAACCCTTTTTCTTCAAGGAGGATTCCGTATCCTTATTCAATACTGCACCTTGTGTCGTCACACCGTTTTTGAAACGATATTTTCCGTAGTCCTTACCATCCTTCGTTAAGGCGACGAATTCTTCCGTTGAAGTCCGTCTGACTTCCCAGTCATATCCGGGATACTCACTGCTATATCGATCAATCAGCTTGCCGCCACTTTTCGGGTAATCGGCTTCTGCCTGTTCCATTGGAATGTTTTCGTAGCTGAAAAAGGCTATCGCTGCTACTCCGATGATCAACCATTTTTTCATGTCGTCGTTTCGCCTCCTTTAATCTCATTACCTTTATTTTAAAAGAAATTGTTTCCCCCGAACAGTCATTGACTCTCATTTGTCTAAATCACATCTTCTGTCCACAAACCTGACACATTTCATGAGAACGCTCTTCCTTTAGTGAAATGCTTTCTTTTAAACGATTCTTGAAAACATTTAGTACAGAGACTAAAGTATATTCCCCTTTTCTTAAAATGTGTGAACATTCTTTTATTTCATTCTCAGCGAATTTTGGTTGCTCTCCGAATCTTGACTCGGTATCATTAAAATTCGTAAGCCAAACTTTCAATGCTTTTCCAAATAACATAATGATATGAAGGAGCTGACCTATGGTTTTACTGTATTTCATTTATGAATCCATTGCCTTTTTACCCATTCAACAATACTTATTCTCCGGCTGGATGATCCTTGTCGCCTTGACTGTATCCTTTAGCTTAGCCAATGCCCACGAAGATGTTCGTCTCAATCAACGACTTGGATTTGAAATACTCGTTCCAGGTTCCGGTATGTTGCTCTCAAAACAATTCATTCCTGGTCTCGCTATCATTCTATTATTGATCATCATTCACTTCACGTATATGTTCCGTGCCATCCCGTTACCCGTTGCCTTAATTTCCACACTCTCGATCAGTACACTCTCACTTCTTTTACTCTTTATCCCAGCACGCAAAAAAGCGGACCGCTAAGTCCGCTTTTTTTGATTTTATTGGTATTTCGTTGTTTCAGCTAGTTTGTATTTGTTCGACAATTCAAGCCAGATCGTTTTGCCTTTGATTGTCTTCACTTGAATGTATGGACGCCCTTGTGACACGCGAAGTGCGAGCAATTCACCTTGTTGATCGGCGTGTGTTTCACTGGCTTTATCCCAGTTGCGACCCAATTTACGTTCAATGAAGATGTGTTTTCCTTTTTGAACAGCACGCCAGATACCGACTTCTGCCGTTCCTTTGACCGGTACTGCCGTTTGTGCACCTTGAATCGAGATGATTGCTGGATCGTGGTCACTCGCGCTACCGTCTGCTTCCATGTAATCCGAGTTGATGTTGACGATATCCGACGATGTATACGACTTCAAGTTATTCGAAATTAAGATATGGTCGAGTACTTGCGCATTTCCGTTATAGACGTACGAGTAACGCTCAGATTTCGGAAGATCATCGACTGTGTTCCAGAGATTTTTCCCTTTCAGGATGTCTAACGTTTCTGAGAACTGGAAGTCGTTGAGGTCACCAAGAACGACGACATTCGAATCTTTGACTTCCGCCTTCAATTCAGAAACGAAGTTTTGGACGATGTTCGCAATCGCATGACGCTGGACTTCACTCTTACGAACGACCGGTTGGTTTTTACCGAAGTCAGCTCCATCGCCACCTTTTGAGTTGAAGTGGTTGACGATGACATGATATGAATCACCATTGAAGAGGAATTCCGCGACGAGCGGTTTCCGCGAACTCGCGAAGTTCGGATCCGTCGGCTGAATGCGACCCGGGTTTTTCGTCAGCTTGCCATTTTCAACTGCCACGGCTTCCGTCGCTCCACCTTTTTCTCCTGGTGCGAGTGATACACGCGCTGGATTGTAGAGGAACCCGACACGGATGTTTCCGCCTGGTTGCCCGCCGTCCTTTTTATCTTCTGGTGCGATGTCCGTATACGCATACCGGACACCTGTTTTTGCTTCGATCGCTGCGATCAATGTCTCAAATGATTTCGAAGCGTCGACTGTGCCGCTATCTGTTGCGCCGTCGTTATCCTGCATCTCTGTCAAACCAACGATGTCTGGTGTCTTCAGGAATGTCGCGATGCCTTCCGAGACACGATCAACTTTTCCAGCATCCGCTGTCGACGCGAAGTTCTCGACGTTGTATGAAGCGACAGTCAGGCGTGATTCACCCGTTTCAATGTTCGTCGGTTGACGTTCCGCTTTGCTCGTAACGAGTTTCGGAAGGTCTGCTGCTTTTGCGAGTACTTTGTAAGCCGAATAGTTGTAGCTCATGACACCCTCAATCGTTCCATCGAATGTGTCTCCGGCTTTCGCACGATACGATGAACTTCCCATCTCGACGAACAAGCGCTCCGGATTGACGTTGTCCTTCGTCAGAATCGGTGTGCCACGTTTCGTATAGACCTTGTTTGCGTCTGTTTGTGTACGGACTGGGATCGTCCGGTTCGCTTGTGGTCCTGTGACGATCGCGTTCGGTAAAGCAACACGCATGCCTTCTAAGCTTTCGTATAAATCGATCGCATCTTCTTCCGGGTCAAACTGAGTGAAGGAATCGTTATCGACGACTTGAGTCGGAATCAAGACGCCTTTATCACCAAGGATGATGCTCGCTGGTAACCCTTCGTTGAGCGCACCCTTTACGAGATTGACTGTACTGATTTCCGTAACGGCTAGATCCGTATCGAATTTATCGCTGTATCCGCCAAGGATCCATTCCTTGACGTAACCTGTCGTCGCGACCTTTTGTCCAACGGCAGCACCGTGGTTTTTCGCGTAGACGAGAATACCTTCTGATGTCCGGCTGTCGTTATCCGGATTTGGATCCTGCATATAGAAGTTGTTCGCGTCAACGACATACGTGACGACACCCGTCGTCCGGACGAGTTGATCTGCGTATGGTGATGTGTGCGCGACGCCTTGGATACTGCTGATTTTAGTGATTGGTGGTGCGATGTAGTACTTGAATGTCGAGACAGCTGACGTTTTCCCGTCCTTGACAGCAACCGCTTGAATCGTCACTTCGTCATTGATCGTAATCGGTGATGTGTAAACCGGACTGTCAACAGTCGGTGTCGTACCATCAACTGTATAATGGATCGTTCCTTCACCTGACAGTGTCACTTGATCCCCACGCTCGACCTCACCGACTGGAGTAGCCGTTGGTGCAACGAGAATATCGCCGGCTTCCGTTTGATGGCTACCGAGATTCGTCAGTGTATCGACAGGAAAGCTCGTCCACTGTGATGGTTCATACGTCTTAACACCTGATGTAACACCTGATTTCCGAACAAGTGTCGTGTCTTTTGCGAAATCAACGGATGAACCGATCGGTCCGATGATATCAAGGACAACGTCGCCCTTTTTTAATGCAACCGGATCATTTCCGTTGAAGTTCAACGAACCCGTCGTCATTTGCGCTTTTGCTTTGATGTCTGCATTCGCACTTGAATTCGCGATAACGAATGTTTTACCTGGATCTACTTTTCCCGATAATGTGATTTTGGACTCAGATGGTCCACCGTTCGTGTATTGAACGAGTGTATAGTCTGCTAAATCAATGATTTGCCCCGATCCATTGTATAGCTCGATTGCCTTGTTGTTACTTGTTCCTTCTATGTATTCAGACAAGATGACGCCTTCGCCTTCTGCCCCGACAAGACCCGCTTGTGGAAGGATTCCTGCAGTCAATACTCCGGCCAATGCCCACTTTCCAAACGTACTGCCGTATTTCATGATGTGACCCCCTATTGAATTTTCTGACACTTCTTTATAATATCAGATTATATTCAAAAGAGTGTATATTTTTCGTAAAAAAAGATACCATCCTTCGTAAATGAAAGAAATGGTATCGCTTACAATATTTTATTGTTCGTCTTTGTGACTTTCGTACCATTTTTCAGCTTGTGATGTCGCAATCGGAATAGCGCGTCCCTCTTCATACCCTTCTTCTAACAAAGCGTTCGCGATCTCAATCGCTTTTTTTCGAAGCGGTGGATCAAAGTTCTTGAATGAATCCGGATAGTTGTTCTCATTCCATGGCATGTCGTCACCCCCTTCTTTCCGCTTTACCCGAAAAAAGGCATAAAAAAAACGCCTCATCAGCGTGTCGTTGTTTTTGGTTGTCATGAGAATCGAGGATTACAGGTGATCAAAACACCTGAAACGACGAAAGCCCTACCTCTCTTTCGTTGTTACGGCTCCTTGGCCGCGCCAGCTGAATCAAGCATTTTAGCAAGAATCGTGATGCGTCTGCAACGGACGCATGATACTGGGATTTTTAGAAATAGCTCGGGAATGAGCGGAAAAGTATCGATTGGAAGGTTTATCTTGCTGGGTCGACTTCTTCCCGTAGTATGAAGAAGGACAAAATAAAAGCGATGACTTATGTCTGACTCATTTGTCAGTAGCGGTCTAAAAATCCTGACCTGTCGATTTAATTGTATGATATGGATTGAAGATTCTCACATGAGTGATCATCCCCGATTCATGACTTATATTAATTTATCATACTTTCTTTTACAAAGTCAATCTTTCTTTTGGAAAATCGTTTTCCCTCGTCTTGGAATCAGAGTTGCACCTGCTACAAAAGCCGAGTATCGTGAAGAGGACTCATTACTATAGAAGAAACGAGGGAAATCCATCATGTCGAATCGACTTATCCATGAAACGAGTCCCTATCTATTGCAACATGCCCACCACCCTGTCGATTGGTACCCCTGGGGTGAGGATGCCTTCACTGCCGCGCGAGAGACTGGTAAGCCAATCTTTTTATCAATCGGGTATTCGACGTGCCACTGGTGCCATGTGCTGGCACACGAAAGTTTCGAAGATGAAGAAACGGCACGACTCTTAAATGAACGCTATATCTCGATCAAAGTCGACCGAGAAGAACGTCCCGACATCGATCATTTGTACATGACGGCTGCTCAAGTCATGAACGGACAAGGCGGCTGGCCGCTGAGCGTCTTCATGACAGCGGATCAACAGCCATTTTATATCGGCACGTATTTTCCAAAAACGCCTCAGTTCAATCGTCCGAGTTTTCGTCAAGTGACACTCCAGCTTAGCGAACAATTCCGCCGTTCACCAGAGAAAATCGCACAAGTCGGTCAGAATATGTCGCAGACGCTTCGCGACGTATTGCAGCCTGCGACGTCTACCCGTACTTGGGATGAATCGATCATTCATGACACTTTCGATCAAGCGATGCGACAATTTGATCGTCAACATGGCGGATTCGGAGAGGCACCGAAGTTCCCGTCGCCTGCCCTGCTCCGTTTCTTGCTCGATTATTATCAGTTCGCGGAAGACGAGACGGCACTTCATATGGTCATGCGATCGCTGATCGCGATGCGTGACGGCGGGATGACGGATCAAGTCGGCTACGGTCTATTCCGCTACACGGTCGATGCCAAGTGGGAAATTCCTCATTTCGAGAAGATGCTCTATGACAATGCCTGGTTTGCGACAGTATGCATCGAAACGTATCAAGCATCGGGTCAAACTCGCTTCCGTCGCTACGCAGAAGAAGTGCTGACGTTTGTAGAACAGGAGCTGACCGCACCGGACGGCACCTTTTATGCGGCACTGGATGCAGATAGCGAAGGGGGCGAAGGACATTTTTATACGTTCACGGAGTGTGAGCTGACCGACCTACTCGGGCCAAACGCGCTGTTCCCCCGCTTCTATCATGCTTCAGCATTGGGAAACTTTGAGGGACGGAACGTCTTTTACCGGACAGGACGAACACTCGAGGCATTCGCGCGTTCCATTCACTTATCGCTTGCTGAAACAGCGTCGCAACTCGAACACGAGCGCCAAATTCTTCTTCGTGCGCGAAATGAACGCATGCGTCCATTCCGTGATGATAAACGGTTGACATCGTGGAATGCGATGATGATCTCGACGTTCGCTAAAGCCGGTCGTGTGTTTGGCGAACCGTATTATACACGTGTCGCAACGCGTGCCATGACGTCCCTCGAACGATTCGTTCGTACTGAACAGCATCTTGCAGTCCATTACCGCGATGGACAAGCAACCGGTCACGGTTTCCTCGATGACTATGCGTACATGATTGATGCACATCTTGAACTATTCCAGTCTACACACCATGCTCTCCATCTAAAGGAAGCTTTAGCATTTGCAGATGTGCTGCAGGACCAGTTCCAGACAGCAGATGGTTATTTTTATCTGACGTCGTCACGCTCCGACAAACTACTTGTTCGTCCACTCGATCTGTATGATGGCGTCACACCTGCCGGAAATAGCATTGCCTTGAACGCCCTTTTCACGCTCAGTCGTCTTACTGGTCGTCTCGTTTATCAAAAGAGTGCTGAACGGGCTCTCGCAACCTTAATAGAGGAAGTCGAGCAACAACCGACTGGATTCGCCTCACTTGTCAGTACCTTCACCTACCGGCAGATGGAACCGAAGGAATTGATTATCTTGCTTCCGGAAGAAGTAGCTATCCCGGTCGAAATCGAGCAACTGCAACAGTTACGCTTACCGGAAGTTGCTTTGTTGATCGGTACGAAGCGCGACCTTCTTCCGCACGTCCCACTGCTTGCGGAGTATCCAGAACCAGACGCACCAACGGCTTATCTCTGTCATGATTTTTCCTGCGAACGTCCGACGACGCGTTTAACGGAAATCCTCGCACGTCTCAATATCTAACCATATCCCCTCTTGTTTAAAAAAACAGGAGGGTTTTTCAAAAAACCAGACCCCTTTTTTCAAAATTATTCAATCTTTTGTTCATAAAAATCCGATATTGTCGATAGTAAGGATAGGCAATAGATTTTACAACTTAGACTTAGACATCCTAGAAGCCGATTCCGTCCATCCGGACGAATATCTACTAGGAGGAAAGATACTTTGAACACGACATTATTCTCGAAGACCTTGAAGGTGTTCGCAAGCTTTCTCATCGTTTTTAGCATCGTTTTGACATCTCTTCCGATGGCTGAAGCAGCAACGACGAAAGCGACGACCTACCGTCTGTCTACCGATAGTTATCTGTACGATAAGACGGCATCTTCTCGGAAACGCTTGTTGACGATCAAGACCGGAACTGTCGTTTCATCTACGTATGCTTCTGGCTCGTTCAGAAGGGTCACATATGCTGGAAAAACGGGATATGTCGCGTCGAAATACCTCACGCTGTATGAAAAGAAACAAACCGTTTCAGGACAGCGCTACCTCGTCCTCAAAAAGACACCGATCAAAAAGACAGCAGTGGATACTGCAACGACGATCGGCACGTTGAACGAAGAGGATGTGTACTACACGTCACAACGTGTGACGAATCCATATGGCGAGACATGGTACCGCGTCAAATATGACGGCAAGACAGGCTATGTCGCAGCTGGCGCAAAAGCGGTCGCGTATAAAAAGGTGACGAACACGACGTTAAAGACGATCGATGCTTACATCTTGCGTCAGTACGCTGGAACAGGTTATCCCAAAGTTCAGACCATTCCATCTGGAAAAGAGGTCAAAGTCGTCGGTCGGATCGAAAAATGGGTCAGTATCCAGTACGACGGGAAGACAGGCTACATGCATCAAGATGCGTTCGCCTCTTCTGAAAAGCAAAATGTGACATTAATTCCACAAACACGGTATCAGACGAAAAGTGTGACACCACTTTACAGTCAAGCCGAGGCAAAACAAAGTCTAGCGAGTCTACCAAAAGGTACGGTCGTCACCTCGAATGCTAAGACGGCAATCTATCATCAAGTCACATATGCCGGAAAGACAGGGTATGTCTTATCCGCTACGTTGGCAGAATACACAGAAAAAACAAAGCTTCCGTCTTCACGCTTCTTGTTGACATCACCACTCGTCATCAAAACGACACCTACTGAGAATGGAGAAGCACTTGCGACACTGAGTGCCGGAAACGTCTATTATACGAAAACACGTGTGACGAATCCGCTCGGCGAAACATGGCATCAAGTATCGAAGGAAGGTAAAATCGGATTCGTACCAGCCAATCAAGGGACAGCGATTGCATACGAAACTGAATCAAACCTCTCTTTAAAAACGACGGCATCGACGGCGATTCGTTCGTATGCTGGTCCATCGTATGCAACAGTACAAACGATTCCGAGCAATACCGTCATCAAAATTTCTGGACGGATCGGGAATTGGTACCGTGTCAGTTATAACGGTAAAACGGGATATGCCGCATCAAACACGTTTACGACACTTGCGACGAAACAAACGATTTCAGGCGCCCGCTTCGAACTGGAAAATACGGTTTCCATCAAATCTTCACCCGACGCACAAGCATCGACACTTGCAACACTGCAGAGCGGTGACATCTATTACACGACACAGCTCGTCACGTCAAACGGACAGCAATGGCATCGTGTCAGTAAGGATGGAAAGACGGGCTACATCCCTGTCAACCAAGGCAAGAGTGTGCAGTACCAATCGGACCGGATCGTCATGCAGACGACGGCTTCGACTCCACTTCGCTCGTATGCCGGAAACACTTACGCGACCGTTAAAACGATTCCTTCTGGCACAAGCATCACCGTCACTGGAATGATCGACGACTGGTATCGTGTGACGTACAGCGGGAAGACGGGTTATATCGCTTCACGTTACGCCAAGGAAAAAGTCATGACGCAATCGATTCCTTCTTCTTATTATCGCCTTGAACGTACCGTCGAAGTGAAAGCATCGCACCATGCGACAGCAGAAACCGTCGTTCGCCTTTCTTTTGGAGACGTCTACACGACGAATCAAGTCGTCACGAATGGTCATTCCGAGCAATGGCATCGCCTGACAGTCGATGGGAAGACCGGCTACGTTCAAATCAATCAAGGTTCACAGGTCACCTATGAGAGCGTTAATAACCACCGCTATCAAGCAACGACGGATACGACACTCCAGTCGGATGCCGGTTCAGCCTATGCGACAGTGACGAAGCTACCAAAAGCAGCCGTCGTTCAAGTAACAGGCAGTCTCGATCAGTGGTTAAAGATCAGCTACGCTGGGAAGAATGGCTATGTCTTAAAATCAACACTGACACCGTATACCGAAACGAAAAAGATCACAGGTGCACGCTTCTTGTCGAATGAATCGCTCGTCGTCAAACAAGCACCGGACGATCAAGCATCGAATGTCACGACACTCGCGTTCGGAAATGTCTATTACACTTCTGCTTTGATCACGTCGTACACGAACACGTCGTGGCATAAAGTAACGATCGACGGGAAAACGGGTTATATCCGTACCGGACAAAATACGTCATCGATCAAATATGAATCAAAGGACAAAATGTATGTACGGGCAACATCAGACGCTGCCTTACGGTCTTACGTTGGTAGCTCCTATAATGTCATCAAGACGATTCCGAAAAACCTCGTCGTTACTGTCTCCGGTCAAATCGGTGATTGGTATAAGATTTCTTATGATGGAAAAAGTGGGTACGCGTATAAGGGGGCGTTCGTGACGACTTCTTCGAAATTAAACGTCTATAACTCTGTCGCGACACCGTATACGTTCGATACCTTCATCAGCGCCCAGATGAAACTAAATCCATCACCACAAACGGATATCTATAAAGATAAATTGATGTATGTCAGTACGGGTTACGTCCGTCTCGGCGGCGCACTTGATCCAGTCAATGGAACAATTGCGACTGTCACAGCGACGACACCACTTAACATCCGCTCTGGTGCTTCGACGGCGAGTCACGTCTACGGTCAGTTCCAACCTGGTCGAATGATTCGCGTCTATCAATCAGTCAGTGGCTTCTATACGACAAAGCCACGTGTCTACACGAGTGCGACAAGTGGTTACTCAACGATCCAATGGTTGAATGCACTGGAAACGGACGTCCGTGATGTTGCCGATCCACTGAAAGTCGACCGCAACTCTTCTGCGTTCTATCAGTTCCTCGATCTCTCGAAAACGACAGGAGCATCGGCTGCGACACTTGATAAGATGTTAGCGAACGTAACGAAAGGACTCGGGATCTTCAACAAGTGTAGCAACGGTAGTTGTGGACAAGCGTTCATCGATGCTGGTCAAAAATACAGCGTCAACGAAGCTTACTTGATCTCACACGCTTTACTTGAGACAGGCAATGGACAATCGACACTCGCAATGGGTGTGACATGGAATGGACGTAAAGTCTATAACATGTATGGAATCGGTGCGTATGATTATGATGCGATCAACACCGGCGCTGCTTATGCCTATAAAATGGGCTGGTTTACACCAGAAGCGGCAATCGTCGGTGGTGCTGAATTCATCAGCACGAAGTACATCCATAATGAATACGGACAAAACACGCTCTACAAGATGCGTTGGAGTCCGATGCGTCCTGGTAGCCATCAATACGCAACAGACATGGGATGGGCCGTTAAGCAAACGTCTCGGATCTATTCACTCTATCAACAAATGGATAGCTACACAGCTGTCTTTGATATTCCAGTCTTCGCTCGTTAAGGAGACGATGAACCAACGTCTTTAAATCAATGAATGTGTTCCAACATCAAAAAAAGGAAAGACCGTTCTGGTGATCCCACCGGAACGGTCTTTCCTTTTTCATTAGTAGCGAACGAGCAGGATCATCCTCAGCTCCTGCAGGAAAAGAAAGCGCGCTCGGCACTTTCGACAGGGATAGGTAAGACCCGGTAGACCGCATGAAATGCGAGGATGTCGCAGCTTACCTCCCGCCTGCGGAAAGGGAGGATGACCAACTGACTCGTTCGTCTTATGAAACGATAGACTGATGATGTTGCGAAGAAAACCCCTGCATTTACGCGGAAGGGCTCCCCTAGCGTTCCATGTCATCGGCGACGATTTGGATATCGATTCCGCGGACATGACGCATGATTTCATTGATGATCGATCCGCGTCGGATTTCCTGCCAGCGGGTCCGCGCGGATTGACCGAGGACGATTTGCGTGATGCGATGATGTTTGGCAGCGGCAGTAATCGCTTGAGCAATCGAACGTTCGCCTTGAATCCGGATCAGCACTTCTGCTCCGAACAAGGCACCACTCTCCCGCACCATCGCAAGCACTTCCTTCTGTTTCGCATTCAATTGATTTTCCGCTGCCGGTAAAATCGTCAGAACATACAGTTCCGCCTTTAATCGACTTGCCATGCGAAATCCGCGATAGATCAACTTTCGCGCGTTATCATTAAGCTGGATGCAGACGAGAATCCGTTCTTGTAACGTCGCCGGGTCTTTTTCAATCAACAAACGTGATTGATAGACTTGATCGTCGACTTCGTCCGCGACTTGTCGTAACGATAACTCCCGTAAGCTCGCGAGATTCTGAAGCGAGAAGAACGAATTCAGACTCTGTTCAATCTTTTCTTTCTTGTAGATTTTCCCTTGCTCGAGTCTCTCCCGTAACGTTTGCGGCGTCACGTCGACGAGTAAGATCTCATCGGCCTCTCCGAGAAATGGATCCGGGATTCGCTCCCGGACCTCGACACCCGTCACTTCTTTGACTTTAAAGAGTAAGCTTTCGAAGTGCTGGATGTTGACGGCCGAGTAAACGTTGATCCCGGCGTCAAGGAGTGCCGCGACATCTTGATAGCGTTTTTTCCGTTCTGATCCGGGAGCATTCGTATGCGCCAGTTCATCGATCAGGACAATATCCGGGTGACGGGCAATGATCGCGTCCACGTTCACCTCAGGAAACACTTTCTCTTTATAGACGACTTCAAGTAACGGGACTTGTTCAAGCTGTCCGACCATCTCCGCCGTCTCTTTTCGACCGTGCGTCTCGATCAGACCGATGACGACATCCTTGCCTTCAAGCGTCAAGGTTCGTGCATCGGCAAGCATCTTATACGTTTTTCCGACACCGGGAGCTGAGCCGATATAAAGCTTCAGCTTTCCCCGTGTCATGATTTGCTCCGATCAAGTGCTAGGTTTAAAAGGAGGACATTGACGTAATCATGCGTCCCGGCTTCTTTCGTGATTAGCTTGCGTACCTCGTCATGCGATAGGTCGCGTGCGGTTGCGATACGCTTCGCTTGATCCAAAGCATAAGCGACTGAGATATGCGGATCGAAACCAGAACCGGATGTCACGAGGGCATCGTCCGGAAGCGAAGCGCCGTCCTCTCGATTCTGTTTCTGCAATGCCGCTATCTTCGTACCAAGCTCCGGGTTCGATGCTGCCAAGTTATCCCCAGCAGATGATCCCGCTAATTGATCGACCGCTGATGGACGTCCGTGAAAATACTGTTTCGACGTGAACGGTTGGGCAATCAATTCCGATCCAATGAATTTTCCGTTTTCCTGTACGAGTGAACCGGCTGCTTTATCCGGTACGAGAATCTGACCGAACAGCGTCAACAAGGCGGGAAAGACGATCCCGCATAATGCTGTGATGAAGATCGTCACACGAATGGCTTGTTTCATGATTCGTTTTCTCCTTAAAGGATGCTTGCAAGCAAGACATCGATGATTTTAATCCCAATGAACGGTACGATGACACCACCAAGACCGTAGATGAGTAAGTTACGCCCGAGCAATTGATCGGCTGTCATCGGTTTATACGAGACACCTTTCATCGCGAGCGGGATCAGCATCGGGATGATGATCGCGTTAAAGATTAGAGCCGACAAAATTGCTGTCGTCGGGGAATCGAGTCGCATGATGTTGAGTACTTCCATCTGCGGAATCGCGACCATGAACATCGCCGGGATGATCGCAAAATATTTTGCGACATCGTTTGCGATCGAGAACGTCGTCAACGCTCCCCGTGTCATCAAGAGCTGCTTTCCGATTTCGACGACTTCGATGATCTTCGTTGGGTTCGAATCAAGATCGATCATGTTCGCTGCTTCTTTCGCAGCTTGTGTCCCACTGTTCATCGCTAGACCTACGTCCGCTTGAGCGAGTGCTGGTGCATCATTCGTACCGTCCCCTGTCATCGCGACGAGGTGACCAGCTGCTTGTTCTTGCTGAATGACACGAATTTTATCTTCCGGTTTACATTCTGCGACGAAGTCATCAACGCCTGCTTCGCGAGCGATCGTTGCTGCCGTTAACGGATTGTCGCCGGTACACATGATCGTTTTGATCCCCATCTCACGCAACCGATCAAACCGTTCCCGCATTCCTGGTTTGACGGTGTCTTTCAAGTAAATGACTCCAAGAATCGTCGCATCCATCGCAACGACAAGTGGGGTTCCACCTAAGCGTGAGACGGAATCGATCGTTTCTTGCAAATCATTCGGAATCGTTCCACCTTGTTCTGTCACCCATTCTTGGATCGCTTGTCCCGCTCCTTTACGCACCCGGCGACCATCCGTCAAATCAAGACCTGACATCCGTGTTTCCGCGCGAAACGGAATGATTTCTGCGCCATCTAACCACTGGCGCTCGACTGGCATGTCTCGTAGTTCTGCGAGTTCTAAGACGGATCGTCCTTCCGGTGTCTCATCGGCTAACGAAGCGATGATCGCCCCTTCGAATGCTTGCTCGGAAGAGCGTCCACCGACAGGCGTGATTTCCGACGCCATCCGGTTCCCGAACGTGATCGTTCCCGTTTTATCTAAGATGATCGTTTGGATATCCCCTGCTGCTTCGACCGCCTTCCCGCTCATCGCGATGACGTTAAAACGGGTGACACGGTCCATCCCGGCGATGCCGATCGCGGACAGCAAGCCACCGATCGTCGTCGGAATCAAACAGACGAGCAAAGCGATCAAGATTGGACCAGAAAGATTGAATCCAAGATAGTTCGTAAAGACTGGTAACGTCATGACGACGAGTAAGAAAATCAATGTCAAGCTCGTCAACAGTGTTGATAAAGCGAGCTCGTTCGGTGTCTTTTGACGGCTTGCGCCTTCGACGAGCGCGATCATCTGATCGAGGAACGATTCCCCTGGATTACTCGTGATCCGGATTTCAATCTCATCACTAACGACGAGTGTTCCACCGATGACCGATGAGAAATCACCGCCCGCTTCCTTGATGACTGGTGCCGATTCCCCTGTGATCGCCGATTCATCAATCGAAGCAAGACCTTTGATGATCTCACCGTCACCTGGTACATATTCACCGGCCCGGACGAAGACGATGTCGCCTTTCCGGAGTGTCGCGGACGAGACACTCTCAATCAATTGTCCGACACGTTTACGTGCCATGACGTCCGCTTTCGACGCTTTTAGCGAGTCTGCTTGTGCTTTCCCGCGTCCTTCGGCGATCGATTCTGCGAAGTTTGCGAACAAGACCGTCAAGAAGAGGATGATGCTGACCGTCAAGTTAAATCCACGCATCTCATCAATGAAGATCGTATAGCCGATTGCGAGCAAACAACCGATCCAGACGACGAACATGATTGGTTGTTTGATCATGTTGACGGGATTCATTTTTTTAAAGGCGTCGATTATCGCCTGGCGCGCGATTGAGCCGTTGATTGCTGATTTGGATTGCTGTTCCGGCTGCCCATTCGGTTGGTGTTCGTCGGACGTCGGATGCATGATACGTTCCATCATATGCTTTTATCTCCTGTTCACATCGTCAGCCAGTCCGCGACCGGTCCAAGTACGAGCACTGGCAAGAATGTCAATGCACCGACGAGTACGACCGTACCGAGGAAGACTGTTCCGAAGAGTGGTGTGTCTGTTTTGAATGAAAACTCATCTTGCGGCACGGATGGCTTCGCCTTCAGCGAACCAACGATCGCAAGCATTAAAATCAATGGAATGTAGCGTCCGAAGAATAATGCGAACGACGTCGAGACGTTCCAGTAGACATTTGCGTCCCCGAGTCCTTCAAAGCCTGATCCGTTGTTCGCCGTCGCGGATGTGAATTCATACAGGACTTGCGATAGCCCGTGATAGCCTGGATTCGAGATGCCGGCGACGCCTGGTGCGACGTACATCGAGATCGCTGTTCCGACGAGAATCAAGAAAGGAGGCACGAGAAGTGCGATCGCGATCATCTTCACTTCGAACGTCTCGATTTTCTTACCGAGGAACGTCGGTGTCCGACCGATCAAGAGACCTGTCAGGAAGACTGCGACAAAAGCATAAAGCAAGACATTCAAGAATCCAGCGCCGGCACCGCCGTACACGACGTTCAGCATCATGTTGCCGAGCTGAATCAAACCAGCAAGCGGATGAAGCGAGTCATGCATCGCGTTGACAGCACCCGTCTCGGCTGCTGTCGTAATCGAGCTGTAGAGCGCTGTACCGACTTGACCGAAGCGTAATTCCTGACCATGTGCGGTTGGATTTGCAAACAGGCTACCTGCCATTCCGAACGTCATCATGATAAATAAAATCGTCATGACGCCAAGGAAAAGACGTCCTTGTTTCGCAGAACCGATAATTTTGCCATACGCGACAGGAAGTGACATCGGAATCAATAACATTAAGAACATCTGGATGAAGTTAACGAACTGGTTCGGGTTCTCAAACGGATGGGCACCGTTTGCTCCGAAGAAACCACCGCCGTTGTTACCAAGCTGTTTGATGACCTCAAACGCTGCGACCGGTCCACGGTAAATCAACTGCTTCGCCCCTTCAAGCGTCGTGACGCTGATTGCGCCACTAAACGTCTGTGGTACGCCGAGTAAAATCATCAACATCCCGAAGAACAATGAAATCGGAAGCAGGATGCGGAAGATGAAGCGAACGAAGTCGGCGTAGAAGTTACCGAGCGGTTTATTCGCAAGACCACGGATGACAGCGATACAGACCGTGAATGCCATCGTCGGTGCAACGAATAACATCGTTCCGAGGACGAACGTTTGTGAGAGATACGATAACGCTTCACCTGAATAATGCTGTTGATCGGTGTTCGTCATGAAGCTGATCGTCGTATGGAGCGCTGTCGACCAGTCAAGATTAGCGGCGCCGTTCGGATTGAGCGGTAAACTTCCTTGAAAGCGAAGCAACAAATACCCACTGATGAAAAACAGTAGATTGACGACTAATAGACTTTTTGAATAGCCGACCCACGATTGATCTTGTTTCTTTTCATCGACACCGAGTAACGATAGAAGGCGTCGTTCGACCTTACCGATTGTATCGACTCGACGCTCTGCGATCGGTGCGAAGTACATCCCGATGTAGCGACCGAGCAAGACCGCTGCACAAAGTGCAATGACGAGTAGGATCCAAAATTGGATCAGGAATTGAGTCCACATGTTTTTCTTTTCTCCCTATGCGATTAGAATTTTTCTGGATAGATCAGACAATAACCGAGATACAAAAAGACGAGACATCCCATTGCTAGTAAAAACCACGTCATTTCCGGTCACCTGCTCTCCACTGGACACGTTCGATCAGTCGAATCATTCCGAACGTCGTACCGAAGAAGAAGACGAGCAGTACGATACTCCATAGTTCTCCCATTATGAAATTACCCCCATATTATTCAATATTTTTACAATTAAGCACAACAAAAAGACGATGTGAGGCGAAAAACGGCCCCAGCATCGCCTTTATAACTTGGCATACTGAAAAAAGAGTCGTTCCCTCCTAAAAACGCCTGCGAGGTTAGCTGTCGGATTCGGGCATACCTAGGATTTCGCCCTACCTTTCCCGTTCGGAAAGGATTCACCCCGTGTCACGTGTCGTGACGATTGGGTCCCCCGCTTCAATCATGAATTCGGCGTACTTTGAGATCGAAGCATTAACATGTTAGTGTTCGTTGATGAGATGGATATTACTCCGATTTTTTAAGGATGTAAATAGAAAAAATGAAAAAAAAATAGTCTGATTTTTTAATGACTTACTTTCGAAAAATAGTGTTTTTTGACTCTATGCTATAGAAGAAAAAAAACCACAGAAATCGATTCTTTCATCTAAAATGGAGGAGCTCCTTTTTAGATCGAATCGCTCTGCGGTTTCATAAGCAAATCAGAATTATGATTGCTGATTCATTTTGGCATGGACCGTCAAAGGAGCTAGCATCGTCACCCATAGGGCAACCACTCCAGAAACAAGAATCACAATATCGCGTTCAAATCCAAGCGTCAGTAAGGTAATACAACTTCCGACGAGGACGAGACAAAGCGTCGCGATCATGACGAACCGCGATTGTTTCAACATTTTTCTCATGTGGCATCTCTCCTTTCCTTCCATATTCCTTTTCATCGTAACAAAGATTGACATCAAATGCGTCGTTGATACTTGATTGTGATGTTTCTGTCATCACGCAAGTAATGATAGCAGACGACAGGAAAACGGATTTGTTACACTAGAGAAGTACTTAAAAAGGGGGAATTGATATGTTACAAGATCATTCATTTCAACGCGTCGACGGAACGTCGGCATCCTTAAGTGACTACCCAGCTCAAGCATGGCTGATCGTTAATACAGCCAGTAAATGCGGCTTGACGCCACAGTTCGAAGGACTGGAACAATTGCATCAAGACTATCGTTCGCAAGGATTGACCGTACTTGGTTTCCCATGTAATCAGTTCGCGAACCAAGACCCCGGAACGGACGAGGAGATTCAGTCGTTCTGCCAAGTCAACTACGGCGTGACGTTCCCCGTCTTCTCAAAAATCGATGTCAACGGTGAGCAAGCACATCCGTTATTCGAAGAACTGAAAGCACAAGCACCGACGACGGACGGTACAACAGACATCGAGTGGAATTTCACGAAATTCCTCGTGACTCGTGATGGAGAAGTGACGCGGTTCTCTCCAAAAACGAATCCAACGGATTTGACGGCAGCGATCGAACGATTGCTCGTTCAAGTCTAAAAGGTAAAGCTTCCCTCCTTCTCCCTTGAAGGAACGGAAGCTTATTTTTATGTTGTTCCTGGCTCAAGATGACGGCTAATCATCTCTTCCGCCAATCGTTTGACATCATCGATATCGCGCATTTCCGTGAACGGATGCCCCCAGACGATCAGCTCTTCGATTTCTTCAATCGGTTGCGTCGTGTATCGTGTACCATCGGCGACGAACTCTTGCGCGATCGTCGATTCAAAGGCAGCATACTTCAGGAGCCACGGTTTCTCACTCAAAATTTTGTGGGCATGCTTCACCTGCTTGAATGTCACATCGCCGACGAGGACGACGGGATCGAATCGTTCATGGAGAGGATGCGTATATTGAACAGAGATCAGCAATCCATGTTGGTTCGTTTTTTCCTGTTGTCGGACATACGTCCGCGTCAGGAAATGTGGAACGAGTGACTCCGCACTCTCTTTCGTCTGATGGATGCTCAAACCATGTTCCGTTTGAACGACATCCGGTAGGACTGGTTCGTATCCACGATTCGCTAATTGTTGATCGAGCTCTTTGAATAACAGCAAAGTATGTTCGACAAGCGCTCGGACTTGGCGAAACGATAATTGGATCGATTGATTGATCATAGGATGACCTACTTTCTCTAAAAGTATGGCAATATACAGTTATTTACCCAAACTTTTCCGACTTCATCCCTGTTTCAGCGAAAGTTCCTCGAGCCACTTACGTGTTTGCTCCTGTATACGCGTTTTCGTCTGTTCCGGGTCGAGGGTGATCTTCTGATCGACATGAATCGATCGACAATCAAGTGCCTGCAGGATGTTTTCTTCGACGATTCCTGCAAGGATCAGACAAGGAACGCCAGCTGTTCTCGCCATCCGCGTGACCTCACCTGGCAACTTACCGATTTGGCTTTGACGGTCGACCCGTCCTTCCCCTGTCCAGACATAATCCGCTTGTTGCATCCGCTCTGCTACACGAAGGTGTTGCAAGATCGTCGATGCGCCCGGAACGATCCGTCCACCAAGCGCATACACGGCTCCACCGAGTCCGCCGGCTGCCCCTGCTCCTTTGACGCCCTCTAATCCAAGTAACTTTCCAATCTGTTCGAGTTGTTGATCGAGTTTTATGATGTCATCCGGAAGCAGTCCTTTTTGTGGACCAAACAGATAAGCCGGACCATCTAGACCATGATAGGGAGCTGTCACATCTACGAGGGCTTCCAGCTGAACCGGATACGTTGAACAATGAATGGTCTGCGTCTCAAGTAATGGATTCGTATGGAACAAAATCGGCTTACCCGAGGCATCTTGAAGACGACAACCGACTTCCGCGAGTAATCCAAGTCCCCCATCCGTCGTACCTGTCCCCCCTAACGCCAGTCGGATACTTGTTATTCCTTGATCGCGTAACTGTTCCATCAAACGCCCGACACCACGCGTATTCACTCGAACAGGATCATCTCCGCTTTGTCGCATCGGCAGTCCACAAATACGCGCGACTTCGATGACGGCGTCTAAATCTTTTACGGCATACTGTACTTCACACGGACGACCTGCTAGATCAATCGTCACGGCCGTCTTTTCCTCATATCCAAGCGCGAGATAGACTTCAAGCGTTCCTTCCCCACCGTCCGCGACAGGTGAGGAATCGATGATCGCGGTTGGATCATATGCCAGTATTCCAGACGTGACGGCTTCTGCTGCCTCCTTCGAAGAAATACTACCTTTGAACGCATCCATTAAAATCAAGTGACGTTCCATCTGTAAGCTCTCCCTTCAAAAATCTCATATCAAGTTTTGATTGCGTTTCCAATTAATGTTACGATGATACTAATTTCAAATTACCATTACCTTATCTGACATTTCATTTTACATACACAGGAGGTCTTATCCCATGGAACGCTGTTCGTTATGTGGAACACCACTTCGTCAACACGATACGACTTGTTCGCATTGCCAACATCCTGTTATCAAGAAAGAACAACTCGCCGAACCACCCACTTCGTCCACTTCACGGACTTGGCTCATCAGTACCTGCCTTTTGCTCTTTCTCGTCGGAGGAGCCGGTTTCCTGTGGTATTCGCTACAAGATCCCGTTTCCCCTGAAGCGGGTCAGACACCTAGTGTCGAAGCACTCGCGCTTTCGGAATGGTCCGATGAACAAACAGCGTACAATCAAACGTACTCGAAAGACCGTCCTCCAACGTCCTATGATGTCCTTCGCTTCGTCCGTCAATATACTCGGACGATTCCGGAGCTTGCGACATTCTCGAAGAAATACGATTCCATCGAGACGTTTTCTGCGATCCAGTTCACGACTTTGAACGTCTTTGAATCAGAGTTCAAGCATCTCCATCGTATAACGAATGCCGTTGATGCCCCTGTCGCTCCAAGTGTTCTCGCCGTGAAATTCCAAAAATTCACGTCAAAGGGAGTTACGTATCATTTACGTACACAAGAAACGTACCAAATTGCGACAGCAAACGGTTCAGAGCCTGTGACGTATCGCGTCCATTATCGTCTGAAAGTGCATACGGATCATCTTCAAATCATTGATGTTAATCGAACGGAGGTGACTTCATGAAACGAGTGCTCCTTTGTCTGCCTCTTTGTCTTCTGATGGCGTGTTCGCCAGAAACATCTAGGATTCAAGAACAGCTCGAGCAGCAAACCTACACCCGTGCCGTCGAACGATCGGAACAAGATATCGATGAACCGGCTGCTCAGCTGATGGTTCAGCTTGAACGACAGCTTGCTGGTTATCAACTGCGTGATGTCTTAAAAACAGCGGAAGCAATCGAACATCTTCAACTCACAACAGATCATCCTGTTCGAAAAAGGGCAGAAGCCATTGCCCTCAGTGCAAAAGAGATGTTGAAGCAAGTCAAACAGTTCGAAGGTACGTATGAAGTCGAACGAAGTATACTCGAAGACGAGCCGTTCGACGGAACCGGACGTATTCATGTGTCTTTTGACAAGCAGGACACATTCATCGCGATGATTCGCTTTGAGCAGTTCGGTCTCCCGGACGCACTCCGAAACGACGAAGAGATCATTCGTTTTGAACCGGATTTATCTGCTCGTATCAACTTATCCGAAGGACAAGTCAGTTACCGCTTCGCCCGCTCGACACTTCGTGTGACGTTCGAAGGACCGAGCGGTAAGCGGATTTATCAACTCAAACAACTATCAAAGAAGTAAACGCTAAAATGCCGCTCCACTTGAGAGAATATCCTCGAGTGAAGCGGCATTTTTGACGATTCCTACTCAGCGCGCAGCTTGAACGTGTTCATACACCTGTTGGCATAATTCATGTGTCGCGAGGCTATCAGACGCTACGACCGATTCGGAATGTTCCCCTTTGATCGTCCGAAGGAACGCGTCTAACATATCGACGAACCCGCGTCGCTTTAATGTCGCTTCCCAGTTATCGAGCGGATACCGGAGCGTTCCTTGCTTCGTCAATTGATCGAGTGTCGTCACGTCGGTTGCGACCCGTTTTTCCTCCGGTCCCATCACTTCGACGCGTTCTTCCGTCATACCGTTATCGCGGTTCATGACACCGATTGCCGTGATGCCGTTTGAGACGAATTGAATCGTCACGTGATGTAGCCCGCTTTCGTCTTGCTTACTCTTGACGTGTAAGTCTTCAATCTCACCACGTCCCGTCAAAAAGCGAAGCGTGTCCGCGACATGGATGAAATCATCGAACAGAAATGGCTTGGCGTCTTCGATGAACGACGTCCGATTCTTTTGCATGAGGACGAGATTCGGATCGTTCACTTCAAGTAATCGCTGGTGTGCTGACGCAAAGCGACGATTGAATCCCGTGATGAACGGTAACTGCTTCTCTTCCGATAGACGAGTCAGTTCACGAATTTCTTCAATTTCCATCGAGACTGGTTTATCAACGTAGACGGCGATTCCTGCTTCTAGCGCTTGTCGCGCTTGCTCGGCATGGACGACGGTCGCTGAATGGATCATAACCGCGTCGATCCCTTCCTGTACAGCATCAGTAAACGTCGCGTATGTCCCCGCAAAGCGATAGTCTGCTTGCAATCGTTTTGCTTTCTCTTCATCTCGTGAAATCAAATATACCTCGATACCAGATCGTTCAGCATAGACCGGTAAATAGGCTTTTTGAGCGATGTCCCCTAAACCAATGACGGCTAATTTCATATGAACTCCTCCTTTTCGACTGTTGCTTACATTCCCTATGATACGTTAATTGACACGAAAAGATGAGAAACAGCCCTTTACAGGCATCAAATTCCTTTTTTTGAAAAGAAGTGAATTTCCTTTTTTTGTTTTATGATAAAACCATATTTGAACAAGGAGGGAATGAGTTTTTATGAAGCGCTTGCTCCGTACTAGTCTTACGCTCTTATTATTGTTCGCTTTGTGCCTTCCCGCCATTCCGGCTCAGGCAGCCAGTTACCAAGTCGTCGTCACTTCGACGATTGGAGCGAACATCCGCTCGAAGCCGAGTACCGCCTCGTCCGCAACGATTGTAAGACGTGCTGCGTACAAGGCAAAATTCACAGCCGTCTCGTATACGAATGGCTGGTACAAGATCAAGGACGGAGGTACATATCGTTATCTATCGAACCAGGTCGCTCAAAAAGTATCGAGTAGCTCAGTGAAGACGTACAAAATCGTCGTCTACTCGAAAGCTGGAGCGAACGTCCGAACATCCCCAAGCACGGCATCGTCAAAGAATATCAAGCGACTCGCACCTTACAACTCGAAGTTCAATGCGGTTTCGTATTCGAACGGTTGGTATAAGGTCAAAGGTACGACCAATTACTACTATGTGTCGAACCAAGTCGCTAGAAAAGTGACGACGAGCAGTCCAAAACCCTCGAGTGGTAGTTATCCTGTTGCGTCGATGCGGTATTTTAAGCTTGGATCGTCAAGTTATCAATTGACGAAAGAAAGTTTCGTTCGCCGTTACCCAGCGAGTACAACGAAACTATTGACGGGGATCGTCGCTTATGACGAAGCAGCGCGTAAAGGCACACTCGATCAAACGTTCACCCTGACGTCTGCGATGTTATCTGTCCCTGCTGGCAGTAGCGTAGCGGGTTTCCGTGTTGGCGACAAAGTGACGATGCGCCAACTCTTGAACGGGATGCTGATCCGCTCTGGCAACGATGCAGCAAAAGCGATCGCCGTCCGGACAGCAGGTTCTGAATCGAAGTTCGTCTCGTACATGAATAACCGCGCCCGTTCAATCGGGATGAGTGCGAGCCATTTCATGAACCCACACGGTTTCTATCATCCAAGTCATTACACGACAGCTGCTGATATGCAAAAACTCGCGAATACATATGCGAAGTACAGCACGCTCATGACGATCAGTGGACGCAAGTCGTATCAGACGACCGTTAAAGGACCGTATGCACGGACATTGACGTGGTATCATACGAATACGTCGCTTCCAGGAGATACACGTGTTTATGCAAGCAAGACTGGTTACACACCGGAATCTGGTTACACACGTGTCTTCTTCATCAAAAAAGGATCGACACGATATGGTCTCGTCACACTGAAAGGAACGTTGTCCCAAACCGAGACGACACTTCGCTCCGTCTTAAATCAATAATCGACTCATCAACAGTCTGGTTTTCCGTTTCGGGAGCCAGACTGTTTTCTTTTTCCTTCAAATTATACTTGCGCTGAAAACGAATTCATCTTAGAGTTGAAATTAGAATCAGACGTCTGACGTCTTAATGAAGGAGAGTTTTTACGTGGGAAATGTCAGTTTATTATTTGGGGGCGTTGCGCTCTTTTTAAATAGTTTGACCTTGTTCGGAAAAGTCGATCTCCGTAGCGCTGGCGTCTTCAGTCTCATCACGGGTCTACTGCAAACGTTCATCGCAACGTATCTTGTCATCGGTGCTGCAGGTGATCCAGCGTTGACGTTCGGGTACGCGAGTATTTATTTGTTTGCCTTTACGTATGTTTATGTCGGGATCACGTTCTTATTTAACCTCGACGGAAGCGGTGTCGGTTGGTTTTCCTTGTTCGTTGCGATCGCCGCTTTATTTTATGCATTTGTCAGCTTCACGACAGCAGACATCATCGGCGGGGTGACATGGTTGTTCTGGGTATTGCTCTGGAGCCTGTTTTTCCTCGGGATGGGAATGAATCGTCCGATTGACGCGATTACTGCCCGCGTCGCCCTCGTATTAAGCTGGTTGACGTTGATCGTACCGGCATTGATCGGTCTTCGATTCGGCTACTTTAGTTCCGCATATCAATGGTTATGGAGTGGGGCTGCCGTTCTGACTGTTGTCTATTTCCTCTATACGATGATGAAATTCTCGATGCTTCGGACGATCCGCTCGTCGTGACATGCTAATCGATTCATCAAAAAAGATGTCTATTTCCGGTTATGAATCGGAGATGGACATCTTTTTTGATTGATGGAGAACGCTATCGTTCATCCGCGACTCCTACAGGAAAAGAAAGTGCCATTGGTACTTTCGTCAGGGATGAATCAGACCTGGCAAACAGCATGAAATGTTGGTTGCCGCGGCTGATTTCCCGCCTGAGGAAAGCGCGGATGAGAGTAGCGTTCGTTTCGTTATCAATCAGTCCTGATATCGCAATTTCCTCTCCATTCCAATCATTTGAGCGCTTCCTGCAGTTGAGCTTGAACTTCTTTTAACGACTTATCCGTCGGATGCCAGTAATAGATGCCGTCCGATTCGATGCCTCCTGATCCGTCAAGCGACAAGGTCTTGACGTTGCGTAAGGCATCCCGGTAGTCCGTCGCGACCGTCCGGGCAACGGAAAATGGTACGTTCGTCTTGACGTTTTTCCCGAGGGCGTCGAGGACAGCATTAAAGCGACGAATCGAGAAGTCTTCTGTCATCTTATCGGCGACTGCCTGAACGACTTGCCGTTGGCGGATTTGTCGTCCGAAGTCCCCACGTGGATCATCGTGCCGCATACGGGCATAGGCGAGTGCTTCCTTCCCGTTCAATGATAGTTCTCCTTTTGGGAACTGCATCTCATAGTACGAAAAATTGATATCGTTCTTGACTCTGACCCCATCCACCGCATTGACGAGATCCGTAAAACCCGCTAGATTGATCTCAGCGAAATAGTCGATTCGAATCTTTAACAGATGACTGACCGTATCAAGCGCCATCTGTGAACCACCGAAGGCATAGGCATGGTTGATTTTATCATTCGAACCATTGCCGATGATGTCTGTCTTTAAGTCGCGCGGGATGCTGATCATCTGACTGGTATTCGTTTTCGGATCAATCGTCACGACGATGATCGTATCACTCCGTCCTGTCTCATTTTTTCGTTGATCGACGCCGAGTAAGAGAAACGAGAGTCCTTTTTTCTGCTCAACGGCATTTTCCGTCTCAACGCTTGCTTTGACCGGTACCTGAACTTCTTTGAGCGTCTGACTCGCTTTATGATACACATATCCGCCTGAACTAAAGAGAAGGAGCAGGCAAATCCCCGTAAGTGTCAGTACGATCCATTTCCATTTCTTCATCACCCATTCTCCTTTTCTTCAATTTCAATTCAGGACGGTCGTTGTGCTTCGAGTACCAGTAAAGCATTGCGCCAGCTACCGAACAAGGCAGTGATGACTCCGATGCTTGGCGCATCACGTCCGATACTGAACCGTTGATAACTTGCGATCGTCAGATGCTCCGTCTCTTGTGCGGCTTCAGCAAGTACGTCGAGCACTTCTTCTTCCCGCCAGCGTTTACGCGGGAATTCGATGCCGATGATTTCAAGTGCGTTTGACCAAGAGCCGTACCGGCGGGCAATCGTTGCGACAGTCGGACGATTTTGACCAGCCGCCCACTTCGTGTAGGTCTGACTCGTCAAGACCGGCAAGACCCCTTGCGCTTCCAGTAATGACTCGATGATCCGTTGTTCCATTTCCTGGACGCGTTCCTTTAAGATATCCGCTTCTGACAATGCCTGCTGCCACGAGTTGAATTGATGGACGATATCCGTCAGGCTTGGTGCTTGTTTCTGTTGTGCCCATTCGCGGTACGTCGCACTCGTGAAAGGATGGAGTTCCTCCCGTGCCTGACGCAAGGCGTCAATGATTTCCGATTTCGTGAACGTCAAGCGGGCATGCCCGATGCCTGCTCGTTCCAAGGCGATTTGCCACGATCCAAACAGCATCAGGATTTCCGCGACGCTTGGATGAGTGGTGTGGAGTTGCCAGCGGAAATAGGTATTGGCCGTCAATTCATTCTTCCCGTTCGCAGCGAGACGGAGTGCTTGGATCGCTTCCTCCATATCGCGCATGACGATGTCCCCTTCCCATATATTCATGACTGGACGTTCCGGCGTACGGTCGTCTGTAAAGCATGACGAACGTTTCGGATGACGACGGCTTGTTCAGTGAACGTCATTTGTGAAGCAGACGGAAGGCAGATACCGTCTTCAAACAAGCGACGGCTGACGTCAACCCCTTCTGCTGTGACGAATGGTACGTCGCGATAGACAGGTTGTAAGTGCATCGGTTTCCAGACCGGGCGAGACTCGGCATTCGCTTGTTGCAGTGTCTGAATCATCGCATCGCGTTGCGCTTGACCACCCGGTAAAAGAAAGGCACTGAGCCAGCGGTTGGCGAACGTTCCAGGCTGCTCGACTTGCGACGTGACGCCGTCCGGGGCAAAGGCACGGTCGTAGCGATCAAAAATTTTCCGCCGTGCATCGACGCGTTGATCGAGAACCTCAAGCTGTCCCCGTCCGATCCCAGCAGCGACATTACTCATTCTGTAATTGTAGCCGACTTCCGTATGCTCATAATGCAAGACCTGCTGTCGCGCCTGTGTTCCGAGATAAAAGGCACGTTCGATCAGAGCCGGATCATTTGCGACGAGCATTCCGCCGCCTGACGTCGTGATGATTTTGTTGCCATTGAACGAATAGATACCGAACGTTCCGAACGTTCCGGTCATCCGCCCGTTGACACGAGTCCCGAGTGATTCTGCAGCATCCTCGATCAACGGAACATCGTATTCTTCACAAAGCGCAGCAATCTCCTCGATTTGCGCGGCGACACCGTACAGATGAACGACGATGACAGCCTTCGGAAGTCGACCACGTGTTGCCGCCTGGATCAACGCCCGCCGGAGTGCAACGGGCGACATGTTCCAGGTCTCTTCTTCCGAGTCGATCAATACAGGTCGCGCTCCGACATACCGAATCGGATTCGTCGAAGCAATGAACGTCAAAGACTGACAGAAGACATCATCCCCCGTCGTGACACCAAGTGTCGCGAGCGCCAGATGAATCGCTGCTGTCCCACTGCTCGTCGCAAGCGTTGCACCAGCACCCGTGTACGCTTGCATATCTCGTTCAAAGGCATCGACATTTGGTCCAAGAGGGGCGACCCAGTTCGTCTCGAGTGCCTCGGTGACATAACGGGCTTCTTGACCACTTAAATGCGGGATGGAGAGTGGGATGTGTTTCATGATGTTTCCTCCCTTCGAGATGACAGATGACGAATCGGTGTTCGGTAGAGCGGGAACCAGTGACCCATTTGAGTTTCCGGATGTTGTCGTTCGAATTGTCGCGTTAGACGCTCATAGATCGTGGCATCCAGAATCGACGTACCGAGTCCAAAAAACGTTTGATTCGCACTAAAGGATCGTTTGTAGGCAAGCAAGCTATCCGTATTCGATCGTGTCGTGCCTCCACCGAGATGAAGCGCTTGAAAACCGGCTTGTTTTGCCCAACGAATCATCTCCGCGAATAATAGGTGGTTGGGTCGAAGTGCTAACGACGCGGGATCGGAAGCACCGAGATGATAATGCGCGAACTGGCGACCGGTCAAGACGATACATCCGGCGATGATCCGTCCGTCATGTTCAGCAAGCAACAGGACATTTTTGATTCGTCCGTCCGCGAAGTGATCGAAGTAGGTCTGATCAAAGTAATACCGGGCATCGGCTTGATGTTTGTCCATCGTCATCTGATAGAGACGCGCGAAGTCCCGGTATTCTTCCGGGCGTCCCAGACGAATCGTGACGCCTTCGCGACGCGCCTTCCGGATGTTGCGTCGCGTCATTTGCGAAAAGTCGCTTTCGATCATCTCGAACGGGTCCGTTAGTTCCAGTGTCACGGTCGGCTGCAGGATCTCCGTTTGATGGCACCAGTATTGACCCAGTTCTTGATTGTGCAAGAGTGGATGGAAGCGAACCGTCTCTGTGACGATTCCCGTCTCATTGCAATAGCGTTCGAATCGCTCGCGCGCTTCGCGAATCTGATCGAGTGACCAGATGCCTTTGAAGGAAGGACCACCGTAGCCGTAAGGTGTCGTGATATCTTCAAAGAGTGTGCCTGGAATCCGTCGCCGCAAGTACGGATAGATCAACGTCCCAAACTCCGTCGGATAATAAAATAACTCAGGAATCTCGTCGTGTTCCTTCGCGAGTTCGAAGTAAGCATGTTCGTAGTAACAATCGAGCTGATAGGTCGCAACGAGTGCATCCCATTCGCGCGGATCCCGGATTAACCGTTCATCGCTTAACGACATCATGGGGAACACCTCCGTCGAGACCCTTGAACTCACCCATCCCAGTCTGATGAGCCGTCGAGTTCCCCTCTGACGAGATGACCATTTTGAACGTCTTGAACAAGATATAGAGATCGAGTCGGAATGTCTGATTCGCTGCGTACCATTGATCTTGCTCGAGTCGTTGTTGCCACGTCGTCGCGTTCCGTCCATGAATCTGCGCCCAGCCCGTCAGACCAGGAAGGACATCATGCCGTGTCATCTGCTCCTTCGTATAGTGGTTCAAATAACTGACGAGTAACGGACGCGGCCCGACGAAGCTCATCTGACCGCGAAGAATGTTAAAGAACTGCGGAATCTCATCAAGGCTTAAGCGACGAATCCACTCGAGTGATGCCGGAATCCGGTCTGCATCCGGGAGAAGTTTTCCCTCAGCATCCGTTTCGTTCGTCATCGTGCGGAATTTGTAGATTTTGAACAACTCCCCCTTGTAACCTGGGCGGACTTGATTGAAGAAAATCGGACGACCGAGCTTCGTATAGATGACTAAGGCGACGAGGGCGTAGACGGGAATCAGGATCAAGATAGCGATAAGACTAACCGTGAAGTCGAATGTGCGTTTCATGATGACGTCCTCCTTTTACATAGCTGAAAAGAGATCAAGTTGTCGTTTGATGACGTCGGCTTCGTTGAAATGTTTCATGGCACGGTCAAATCCGTTCCGTCCCATCTCGTTGGCACGGTCAGGATGTTCGACGAGTGTGTTCATCCGTTTGGCAAGCTTCGTGATATCGCGGACTTCGATGAGATAACCTGTCTTCCCCTCGACGACTTCCTCACGACAGCCGCGGATGTTTGTCGCGATGACCGGTTTTGCGCTCGCCATCGCTTCGATGATTGATCGTGGTACGCCTTCACGATGCGACGGTAAGACGAAGGCATCGACTTGTTGGAACAAACCCGGTACGTCTTCGACGAATCCAAGGTAGTCGACGTTTGGAATCTCGCGGATCCGCCGTAAGAATAAGTGTTTCGTCGTCTGATCGCGCTCGCTTGCCATCATCTCACCGGCAATGACGAGACGCGCTTCCGGGTGACGATAGACGACATCCTCGAATGCATCGAGCAGTTCGAGAATTCCTTTCTCTTCGACGATCCGACCGATGAATAAGAACGTAAACGGCGCTCCGGCTTCACGTGGTCGTGGGTAGAAGCGGGTCAAGTCGATTCCATTTCCGAGATGCATCAGCCGGGTATTCGCTTTAAAGCGTTTGCGCTGGGCGAGTTGATAATCTTCCTCGCTTTGAAGGAGCAGATAATCGGTCGCGAGACGTGCCAACCACTTTTCGACTGAATACGTTAGCTGATACGTCATCCGCCCCATCTTCTCGTGGAAGTAAAAACCGTGTGCCGTATAGACGATATGCTTCGTCCCGGCACGTTTGGCGGCGACCCGTCCAAGGGCGGCGGCGACTGGTGTGTGGACATGGACGGCGTCGTAACCATCCTCTTTCAGGATTCGCGTGATTTCACGGATCGTCCGCCAGTTACTCGTCCAGTCGATTCGCCGCTCGATCGGAATGTCATGCATCCGGAATCCCTTTGCTGCCAGTTTCACCGAGGCACCCGTGTCGGCACAGGCGATGCCGACGTCGTGCCCCGCATTTTGCAAAGCGAGTAAGAGCGGCTGCAACATCGTCTCTGCCGTCGTATCGAGAGCACAGACTTGAAGGATTTTTAGAGGCGCCATACGTGGACCCCCTCCGGTTGTTCTGCTCGTGGCAACATGCCTTTGATGTCGACGACGATGCCGCGACCGACCTTCAGTAAGTGTTGTGCCAGATTCCAACCACCTTCAACGTATTCTTCGTGTGAGACGGCAAAGATGACGACGTCGGCTGGTTTGAGTTCACTCATCTCGAGTAAGTCGATCCCGTACTCACGTTTTGCCTCACTCTTTTCGACGAGTCGGTCCGTCACTTGGACGTCGATTCCGAACTCTTCGATTTCATGAACGAGGTTCGCAACTTTCGAGTTGCGGATGTCGCTGACGTTTTCTTTGAACGATAATCCAAGAATTGTGACCCGGGCGCCGAGCACCGGCATGTTCTGTTTGATCAAGTTCTTAACGAGCGCTGTTGCGATGAAACGCCCCATCGTATCGTTGATCCGGCGACCGGCAAGGATGACTTCCGGATGGTATCCAAGTGACTCCGCCTTCATTGTCAGATAGAACGGATCGACACCGATACAGTGACCACCGACGAGACCCGGACGGAACGGGAGGAAGTTCCATTTCGTACCGGCTGCTTCGAGGACTTCGAGCGTATCGATGTTCATCCGGTCGAAGATGATTGCGAGTTCGTTCATCAAGGCGATGTTGAGGTCGCGTTGTGTGTTTTCGATGATTTTTGCTGCTTCCGCGACCTTGATCGATGAGGCACGGTGGACACCGGCTTCGACGACGGCTTCATAAACTTCCGCGACGATATCCAGTGTCTGTTCATCTTGGGCGGAGACGATTTTTTTAATCGTTTTAAACGTGTGCTCATGGTCACCCGGGTTGATTCGCTCCGGTGAGTAGCCGACGAAGAAGTCGACACCAGCGCATAAGCCGGACGCTTCTTCAAGAACCGGGATACAATCTTCTTCCGTAGCTCCAGGGTAGACGGTCGACTCGTAGACGACGATGTCGCCTTTATTGAGCTGGCGACCCACGAGGTGCGACGCCCGTAAGAGTGGTGTCAGGTCCGGCTGGTTCTGTGCATTGATCGGGGTCGGAACGGCGATGATGATGAAGTCGCTCGCCTGCAGTACCGATGGATCTGAGACATAATCGACGGTTGCGTTCTTCAACGTGAAGGGACTCAGTTCGAGTGTCGCGTCGATGCCTTCTTGAAGTTCTTGGATTCGTTGTTCCTTGATGTCAAAGCCGATCACGCCCGTCTTTTCACCGAACGCAACGGCAACGGGAAGTCCGACGTAGCCGAGTCCGACGACGGCAATCGAACGGTTGGCAATGGGAAGTGCACCAGTATGGGCTGCTGTCGTATCTACGATGTGTTTGACTGCCTTGTTCATGTTGGGTTCCTCCTATTTCATCGACTGTTTGACGATCAACGTTTTTCCGTTTGGCTCTTGTTTGACGTGTTCGACTGGTTCGAGGACGATTTTCATGTCGGAGCCGAGTAACTTGCGCATCTCGTTCAAGAGAATCTGTTCGTGCTTCGGTTGGAAACGTTTCGCATCCGGAATATAGCGGAGTGTCACATGATTGAGCGCATGCTGTTCGACTTGGAGTCGTAGAACTGAGTTCGGTAGCTCCCGGGCAATCGTCGTGATGTCTCCTTCGAAGACTTTGCCACGCTTCTCGCTGACGATGTAGCTCGTTCCCCGACCATCGATCGAGGCGATGACGGGACCATTTAATCCGCAGCCGCATGTCTCGTCACTGAGTGTCATCCGGTCACCGATCCGGTAACGAATCAGCGGTGTGCCGCGTGTCGTAAAACATGTGACGACGACTTCTCCGTCCTCTCCATACGGTTCGATGATGCCAGTTTCGTGGTGCAGATGCAGTTTATGATGGCGGCACTCCGAGATGATTGGTGCTCCTTCCGAGGAACCGTATTGATCAAAGACCGGGACACCGAATGCTTCCTCGAGGATGGAGCGCATCTCCTCCGTCACCGTTTCGGATGTCGGGAAGATGGCGATCAGCGGGATATCCAGTTGAATGTGGTGCTTCAGCATATAACGGGCGATTTCGACCATCGCCGTCGGTGTTCCGTCGAGTGCGCGTGGTTGAAAACGATTCAGCTCTTCAATATAGGCTGGGAAGTTCTCTTCTTTCATATGAAAAATCGAGAGTAACAATTGATTGAGTGGTCGATTCATCCGCCAGAAGATCGGTTTCGTTTGATCGACGGCTGTCAGCGTCCGCCCGGTGAAGCTTGCCCGGCGCATTCCGGCCTTGAAACCGTGGAGTTCCTTGAAGTAATCAAGATGGGCCATCCGTTCCTGGACATCTTCTCGCATGAAGGCGACTTGGAGTGACTTTCCGCTCGTCCCTCCCGTCCGTCCGCGAACCGGCGCATCGACACGGGACATGAAAGCATCATTGTTTTGGCGAAGCGTCTCTTTTTCAAGGATCGGAATCGTCTTCAGCTGCTCGAGTGACGTAAACGGTAACTGGATGTCATGTTCGTGAAAGAGTTGTCTGTAATACGGTGTATGCGCCACGGCGAAGGCAAGGAACGCATTCAGACGGTCGAGTTGTTCCGCTTGGTAATCCCGCGTCCGGTCCTTCATCCGGAGCTCCTTCATCTTTTGCTCATAGAAGCGACCGTAGCGTTCTTGCATCAACTTCCGACCGTATAACGAGGTCAGCCAATTTTGGATGAAAATTGGAGAGCGATAGTAGATATTCTCTTTAAGCGCCATCTTGGATTTCCTCCTTCATCAAGTAATGGCTCTCGTACCAGTCGATGAATGCATGGACACCAGCTTCGACCGTCGTCTGTGGTCGGTAGCCGATTGTCTCAAATAGTGAGGAGACATCGGCGAAACTTTCCGGGACGTCACCCGGCTGTAACGGCATCCCGTTCTTGATCGCCGTCTTACCGAGGCGTCGTTCAATCAAGGCGACGAATTCACTTAAGCGAATCGGGCTATGACTACCGATGTTGTAGACGCGATACGGGACGTTGCTACGATCCGGTAAGGGATTTGACGCGTCAAACGTCGCGTCGACTTCCGGTTCAGTCTGGAACAGACGATAGATGCTTTCGATGATATCGTCGACGTAGGTGAAGTCTCGTCCCATCTCGCCGTAGTTGTAGAGATCGATTGGTTCGCCCTTCGCAATTGCCTCCGTGAATTTGAACAATGCCATATCCGGGCGCCCCCATGGACCGTAGACGCTAAAGAAGCGAAGCCCTGTCGTCTTGATGCCGTAAAGGCTGCTATAGGTGTGTGCCATCAATTCGTTCGCTTTCTTTGAAGCGGCATAAAGACTTAGCGGATGATCGACGGCGTCCGTCGTCGCAAACGGCATCTTCGTATTCGATCCATAGACGGAACTCGATGAAGCGTAGATCAACTGCTCGACGGGATGATGGCGGCAGGCTTCTAGAATCGAGAGAAAACCGACGATGTTGGATGTCATGTAGACGTCTGGTCGGTCGATGCTGTACCGTACGCCTGCTTGTGCTGCGAGATGCAGAACGAGATCAATTGATTCTTGTTCAAAGATTCGCGCGACGACTTCCGTCTCTTCGAGCGAGACCCGGTAAAATGTATAATTCGTGCCGAGTTCAGCGAGCCGGGCTTCTTTTAACGTCGGGTCGTAATAGTCGTTCACTTCATCGAGTCCGATGACTCGGTAACCCTCCCGGATGAAACGACGTGCGGCATGAAATCCAATGAAGCCTGCGATACCAGTGATTAAGATCGTTTTATTCGGCACGGTGTTCGACCTCCTCGAAGTAGTGGCGCGCTTGCAGGCGCATGTAGTGAACGGATGTATAGACGATGAGTAACATCGGGAACAACTTATACCGGTGTCGAATGGCCGTTCCGACGTTGCCGGTTCCAAGACCGAAGATCAACGCGTTGAGTGCAAAAAGAAGGAAAAAGAAGAAGAGGACGCTGCCGAACGGATGCTGACGAATCAGTTTGAACGACCGAACGATGGCAAAACAACCGATGAAGTAGAAGATGGCGTCAAGGAAGAAAATCAGGATGTTCATGACACTCGACCATTGCCACGGGAATGGTGAGAACAGGAAGTAGATCATCCGGATCGGTGAGTAGAGAATCATGTCGCCTGGACCTGTCACCGTCAATCCATTCAAGTAAGCGGAGCCGCCACGGTCATAGCTCATCCCGCTGAACAACTGTCCGTTTTCCGATACGTGAGTGAACTTCGCGAACAAGACGTCTTGGAAGCTGTAGACGATGAAGCCGACGACGAGTACTTGGAAAATCAGTCGCTGTACCTTCGTCGGTTCAAAGTCCATGCGTCGTGTCTCATGGCTATAAAACGAGAAGTAGACGAGTAAGACGACGATTCCAACGGCAAGACCGGAGTGGAACATCGTACTGACGAAGTAGCCGAGATACGCGAGAACCATATGTCTGCTGGACTTCTCTTCCGTCCAGCGGACCATGTAATAAAGCGTATAGACGATACCAAGAGCGACGATCTGATCCCGTAAGAGAATCGGTGAGAGCAACAATCCTTGCGGGAAGAACGCGAAGATGAGTGTTGCACCGAAGACGTATCGTTCCGGTAAACGTAACCGCTGTAACGTCTTTGCTAGAATGACGACGGCGACGACGCCGAGGATGACGTTGAAGAACTGAGCTAGGATTCGTTCCGGTCCGAACATCAGATAGAAAATTCCGAGAAACTTGGAATAGGTGCCGCGGACGACATCGTTGAAGGTCGACGGGTCGGTGAAGATTTGGACACCTTCGAGATGAAAGGCTTCCGTATCGTCCCCACTGTGCGGTGGTAAGCGGAACAGTTCGAGATCGATGAACATCAAAACCAATCGGACGAAGAAAGCGGTGATGAAGACGAGATAGAGCGGCGTCGTCTCGGCTTGGCGGAGTAGATAATAGAGAAACAACACCGAGTTGATGAGCAGCAAGGCGGTCACGTACGTGTCCGGGAAGAGCGACCGGGCGAATTGACAAACGAGCGCTTCAATGACGATGAGTAAGAGAATTGGTCGCATCTTCTTCCCTCCTTAACTGCTTTGTTCGACGACGAGGGCGACGTTTCGTGGATACAAGGAGCGATAGAGCGCGGGTAACAGTAGGACGATCTGAGTGACTGCGCAAAGTGTGTATGCAATCGTCGCTCCGTATAGTCCGTACAACGGAATCAAGAGGCTACAAGCGACGAGATTGACGACGACACTGCCGAAGATCGAGAGTGTCTGGATTCGAAACTGCTGGAAGCCGGTCAGTAGTGCTTGAATGACGGTCGAATTATAGAAGAACAACGACGCGACCATCATCAAGACGAAAATCAGATGATATTTGACGAACGACGCATTGTAGAAAATCGTCAAACCCCACTTTCCGAAGAAGATTGCTCCAAGAATCAGGAGGATCCCGACGACGTTCGTCATCAGTAACATCGACCGTGTCAGCTTGCGCAGTTCCGGTAAACTTTGGCGTTCTCCAGTCTCTGACGAGAAGTTCGGCAATAAGACAGCAATCAAGGAGTGGATGAACAGACTACCGAGTACGAGTAGATAGGCAATGCTTGCATAATATCCGAGCTCTTCCGTTCCGATCGCATGTCCAACGAATAACCGTGGGATGTTCGCGTTCAAGGCGATCAGTAGAGCGACGAACCCGAGTGGCATCGCTTTAAGGAACAACTCCTTACCGGATCGATATCGTAAGTCGAGCGCTTGGTTGTCAAAACCACGACCGACCCGGCGAATCGTCGGGAGATCGTAGACGAGTAACATGATCAAGTTACCAGTGATCAAAGCGATGACGAATCCCTGGATCGAATGGGTCGTAAAGAGGACGAGTGCTGCGCCTGAGACATTCAGGAGACTGCGAAAAATCTTCGAGATGGCGACTTCCTTGAAGGCAGTGTGTCCCTGTAAGAAGCCGTATCCGAGATCAGCGAACGACTCCATGTATTTATTGAGATAGACGAGTAACGTCAGTAGTAAGATGTTCGCTTCACCGAAGAAATAATAGACACCAAGGAGGACGAAAACACCTGCCGAGAGGAGCGAAAAACGGGTCTTGATGAAGAGCCAGAAGTTCGTCAGTCCAGCCCGTTCTGCCGTCAGGATCGTACTGGCATTCAGCCAACAGAACATGACGATTGGTGCGGTGATGGCAAGGGCGTAATTGAAGTAGCCGATATTGAGCGGCGTACTCCATTTGATCAGGAGCGTCAAGATCATCCATTGATGCAACGAATATGCTGTATCTGCAATGAAGATGAGATTGAAGCGAGACAGCCGAACCGTTTTCATCGTTCTACCCCCTCTCTATTTACGAGCGATCCGCATCGTTGGTGCGACTGGATCGGCATCGGTCTCGTTCGTCGCTTCTAATAAATACTGGCGAAGTGTATCATCCCGATCGAGCGCTTGGGCGATCTCACGCAAGTACGGATCGACGGAGCCGAAGGGGCGTGTCTTTCCGACGAGGATCTTATCGAAGACGAGTTCGTCATGCACCTCATCACGAGCGAGCAGTTCCTCGTAGAGTTTCTCCCCTTTTCGAATCCCGCTGTAGACGATCGGGATCTGTTCTTCCGTAAATCCACTCAAGTGAATCAAGTTTTTCGCAAGTGTCGTGATGTGAACCGGTTCACCCATATCGAGGACGAACACTTCGCCTCCTTTTGCGAGGACACTCGCTTGAATGACGAGACGACTCGCTTCCGGAATCGTCATGAAGTAACGTGTCATCCGAGGATCGGTGATCGTGATCGGCCCGCCTTTCGCGATTTGTTCCTTGAAAAGTGGGATGACGGAACCGCGGCTACCGAGGACGTTGCCGAACCGGACGACGGCGAACGTCGTTTCGCTATTTCTTGCCATCTGCTGGATGACCATCTCAGCGATTCGTTTCGTCGCGCCCATCACGCTCGTCGGATTGACTGCCTTATCGGTCGAGATCATGACGAAGCGTTTGACTCCAGCCGCTTCTGCTGCTCGGGCGACGTTACGTGTTCCGTAGATATTATTCTTGACGGCTTCGCTCGGATTATCCTCCATCAGCGGGACGTGCTTATGGGCTGCCGCATGATAGACGAGGTCCGGTTCGAAGCGTCGCATGACTTCAAGCATCCGGTCACTGTCCTGTACATCGGCGATGACGGATTCGAACTGGATGTCCTGGCTGAGACACTCGAGTTCCCGGCGAATCAGGTAGATACTGTTTTCACCGTGTCCAAGAAGAACAAGTCGTTCAGGACGAAAACGAATCAGTTGCCGGCAAATCTCGGAACCGATTGATCCACCGGCACCGGTGACGAGGACCGTCGCTCCATGCACACTTCGTTCGATTTCCGTGATATCAAGCTCGACTGGTTCCCGTCCGAGTAAATCAGCGATTGAGACTTCACGGATTTGTTGAATCGAGACCTTACCGGAAGCGAGTTCAACGAGCATCGGTAACGTATGCGCCTCGACTTGCGTCTGTTTAATTCGATTCAACAGTTCGATTCGTCGCGGATACGGTAAGGACGGGATCGCGAGGACGACCGCTTCAATCTTTTGTTCCTTGATGATGCATTCAAGTTGCTCGATCGCTCCGATGACAGGAACACCGTGAATTCGCATCCCGCGTAATTCAAGCGAGTCATCGAGTAATCCGACGACGTTTAAGATATGCGATTTCTTTTGTTTCAGTTCTTTCGTGATCATCTGTCCGGAAGCTCCGGCACCGATGATTAGCGTCCGTTTGCCGAGCGTCTTATGCTCCGGAACGAGTCTGAGACTACGGCCACGAATCAACAACCGGACGAATAAGATACCGTTCAAGACAAGTCCCGTCTGCAAGAAGATCGCCCGTTCGACCGCAAAGTCGAACAACGCATATTCAAGACCAAGTAAAACGAAACTGCTGGCAAGGACGACGACGAGGAGAACGGCGAGATCACGTAAGCTCGCGTAGCGCCAGATGATTTGATAGAAACGCATCCAATGAGCGACGAAGGTGAGGGCAATCCACTGGATGAGTGCGATTTCGAGCGCATCCTGTAACTCGAAATTGACGGTGAGATGGAGCGGATTAAAGAAGTAGAACGTTACTACGGTTGCGAGTGCGATGACTCCGGCGTCGATCAGGCGAAGGAGTCCAATCTTCAACTGCCGACGATACGGGGTAAGCGGGGAATGCTGCATGATGGTGTCTCCTCTCCTCTCTCATGAGTGCGTCCGGGGAATGACTTTCGGATAACTGTCGGTCGCTTCACGTGTCACTTCTTTTTTGCTTAACGAGCGCGAATAGACGATCAGGAGTCCGAGCATTAAACCAAGGACACCACCGATTCCCGTATTCATCAAAATGTTCGGGGATACGGGCTTCGTTGGAATTCGTGCACTAGAGAAGACTTCCGTCTTACTCGTGTTAATCAGTTGCGGGAGATAATCCTGGAAGACTTCCGTCATCGTATTTGCCTGAATGGCTGCCTGCTCCGCTGAACGATCTGTGATGGATAAGGCGATGACTTGCGAATCGAGATTGCTCGAGACCGTCAGACGATCCGTCAAATCGAATAATCGCTTGTCGGTGACGTTCATCTTTTGGGCAACCTGATCGACGACCTCTGGGCTTCGCAAGATATCTTGATAGGTACTGACGAGTGTCGGCGTCGATGTCGCCTCTGCGTTTGCTTGAGGAACGACGAGGATGTAGGCCGTCGCTTCATATGTCTTCGGAATGACATACGTGCTGAGTGCATATCCGGCACCTGCGAAGAGCATCGTGAAGAGTGCCAGTAGCCACCAGCCGCGTCGGAGTGTCGTCAGATGATCTCCAAAGGTTTTTCTTTGATGCATCGAGCTCACTGTTGTTCACCTCTTTCTAGCTTGACCGAATGGATGGACATTGGTTATGTCTACACCTTATTTCCAATCGAATTCCAAAACAATTAGAGCTTGGTGAAAATGATTATATTTTTTTCGGTAGCTATCTCGTTTGCGTGACGCGAGTTCACAGCAGGAATTCATGTCACAAAAAAAACGCGATTCACGAAAAAATGATTGCGTTTTTCTTAATATTTTTTCATTGGTATGCATGATTTTTTAAAAGATGAGGGTAAATACAAATTTGACGATTAAAAAGTATTTGAATCGGTAATAAGTCCTATATGAAGGGTGGATAGTCTTTAGAAATCATGTTAAAATCAGTCAATATACCCACATCGTTTGCCTTATCCATCCTAGTCATTTGGATCATGCTCGATGCTTGGATTCGTCCTCTATCCTTTACGGACGAAGTGTTACCGAAACAGTGGTCACTTTGGTTGCTTCCTGCCTACATCATTCTGTTCAGCGTCTGTTGGTTCATCTTACGACCGTTCTATCGCGTCAATCGCACAACTGGACATCAAATCGGATTTATTTTTCTGATTTATCTGACATTTCATATTGTATTTTTCTTTTTTAACGCGAATACGGATCGTGTCCTTGCTTCGCTTTACCTCATTTCGACTTGGCTTTTCGTCGGCATCGTCTCTTCGCTCTCACGTACATCGATCGATCAATGGCATCGTCTTCTGTATTACTTCCTTTACGGACAAGCCGTCTTTCTCGCTTCCTACGCACTCATCGTCTCGTTTGGCACAGAGTATGTTCCGGTCGAAAACCTACAATGGCTTCGAATCGGTCCTTTGTCGTTTCCTCAGCTGTATGTCGGAGAGCAAGGTTCATTCCTTCGCCTTGCTGGACTGATGAACAATCCGAATACGTTCGCAGCGTGGCTCGTTCCGGGAGGACTGCTTGCTTGGTTCTATCTACTCCGACAGTTTCCACGTTGGCAAAGTCTTCTGCACGCTGTTTTCTTACTCCTGATCGTCATTGCTTTGCTAAGGAGCGGTTCGCAGACAGGAATCTACTCCTTCGTCCTCCTGGCACTCTTGACGAGTATTCGAATGGTTCCGGGAACGAGACGCCGGATGCAGGTAGCTGCCTGTTATGTGACAGGAAGCCTGATCTTATGTGCCGTCTTCGCATTTCAAGGTCTGCTTCCTCGTCTGCTCAGTCTTAACGGACGATTTACGCTTTGGCAAGCAGGATGGCACGCTTCCGCTGACGCGCTCTGGTTCGGTCACGGGATCGGAAGTGCCCCGCGTGGAATGCAGGAACAACTCGGGGAACGGATTCTTTATACATTTCACAGCACACCGATCACGTTTCTCTACGAATTCGGTCTCATCGGTTGTCTGCTGTACGGTGCAGTCTTTCTGTATCTGTTTTATCGACTGCTTCGCATTCAGACGACGGATCTCGCTTTCCTCGCGCTCTTGCTAGCCAGCTGGCTCGGGTTACTCCAATTCACGGAAAGTGTTCTCGTCAGACCGAGTGGATTTTATTTCATTTGGCTCAGCCTTCTTGCTTATGCGTCGCTTCGTCGACTTCCACATCACGACAGTACCCACACCTAGACGCACCTACACGAAAGGGGTATGACATCATGAAGAAATGGACAGAACAACAAGTCATCGATAGCCTGATCGAAGCTAGTATCGAATATCCCTCTCTCGACGCAAAGACATATGCGCGCTGGTCGGTCGGAAAAGACATTCCATCGATCACGACGATCATCAATGTATTCGGCTCTTGGCGTGAAGCACTCCAAGCTGCTGGTCTCTCATCAATTCGTCCGTATTTTTCAGATGAAGAGATTCTTACTTTCATCAAGGAAGCATCGACACGTTTACATCCCTTCCATAGTAATAGCTACCGGGAGTGGGCAAAAGCCAAACACGGACCATCCTTGACGCTGATCAACTTACGTTTCGGTTCTTGGTCACGTGCGCTTGAAGAAGCACAGATCGAGATGACACGCTCCATCTCGATGACGGAAGAACGGATCATCACTGCTTTACTTGAAGCTTCCGATGTCCTTTCGCGTCTGACAACACAGACGTATGCGATTTGGGCACAGGAAAATGGACATCCGACAGTCGCGACGATTGCCCGTAAATATGGTTCGTGGGCAGATGCTCTCGCTTGCCTTGACATCGCTCCACCTCGCCGGAAATGGGTCGAAGAAGACGTCCTTGAAGCACTGCGGCAGGCACAAGAAGAATTACCTTCTCTCAGCATCATCCATTACCGAAAATGGGCAGAAGGTCGCTCGGTTCCGAGTACCTCGACGATCAACGCCCTCTTCGGCAGCTGGACCTCTGCCGTGCAATGTCTCAAGCGTGCACGCGTTTCTCTTTCCTAATCCTTCTCTTCCATCTAAAAAAGGAGTGACCCGGTACGTTACCGGATCACTCCTTTTTCGTGCGTATCATGATTTTTCGATCTGCTCAAGTAAAGATGCCGGTAATAGTGTCACCGTATCGTGCTTCAACAAATAGATGTCTTCCGTATACGCCCCGATCCGTCGAGGATTGCGTTGCCCGTGGAGATTGTTTCGGATCGCTTTCGGAAAATTGACCCCACATTCATAGGCATGAAGATACCCCCCACCAAATCGTGGATTGATTTCCGATAAGTAGAGCGTGCCGTCAACATCGAACAGATCAAAATCTAGTGGACCGACGAGACGAGTTCCCGCTAAGACCTGCTCAATCAATTCAAAGACGTCGTCGCGTTTGACGGAGCGACTCTTATCCGTTTCTCCTGCGCGCATGACGAGTTTCTCCTTAATGAAGATATCCGTCACCTCATGCGTCAGCCAATCGACATAAACATCAACGCCAAGCTCTTGTCCTCTTAAGTATTCCTGAATCAATAAATTCGGATGGACAGCGAACAATCCTTCGACGACCTGAAGGGAGGAGACGGTTTGGACATGAAGACTAGCACTGCCGTTACGTGGTTTTACGAAGACTGGAAATGCGATTTCCCCTTGCGCGAGCGCATTTTTGAATGCGTCGAGCGTCGCGTATGTCCGTGCATGGGCAATCCCTTCCGTAACACAATACGTATACATAGCGTATTTATCAAAGCATAATTGGCACGCATCCACCGGTGAGACAAGGACCGTGACACCGATTGCTTCAAATCGTTCCGTTGCCGCTGCGAGCAACTCCAGTTCGGGATCTATCAATGACAACAGCGCCGTTACGCCTTCCCGCTGACACAACTCTAGTAGATGATCGATATACCCCGGTGCGTCGATGCGCGGGACAAGATAATGACGTTCCGTCATATAAAGACCCGGTGCAAGTGGATTACAATCCGCAGTACTGACGCGACCGTCCGGCATCTCACGGACGAAGTACTCGACCAGTTTCGTCCGGCGACCGACGCTTGTCATCAACAAATGGGCAGTCTTCATAGTGGCAATCTCCTTCGTTAAAAGTGATGCCTTTTCTTTTCGTGCCAGAAAGAAAGACTTCCTGCTTGACGCCGGACTTTTTTCCTACGAACGAGCAGATAGCATCCGATTCCGATCAATGCTCCCGTTCCATCGAGTAGCACATCTTGGACGAGACCAGTCCGGTCACCCGTTAAAATTTGATGAAACTCATCAAACACAGCGATGGTGATTGCTAATGAGTAAGCGAATAAGATGGCAAGACCCGGTGTCAAACGACGACGCGTCAAATCAATCAAGCCGATACCTAATACGAGAAACGTCGAGACGTGCGCTGCTTTACGAATGAAAAATTCAATGAACCCACTGCGTCCGAGCGCCGCTACACTGACTTCTCCATGATACGAGAAGGAGATGAATCGTAGATGATCGACGAATCCTAATGGGATATAGCGAGATAGATCAGGTTTGATCGATTGCGCCTGATAGGGCATCGAACTTGAGATGAAGAGGATCAATAGGACGGCAAAGACGACATAGCCGGACCAGGTGATTTTTTTCATGAAGACACTCCCTTATGTGATATCACTTTAGAATAGCACGGACAGAAACGATAGGCGATTTTCTCCGAAAATCAATTTCTATTTTAACCCAGTTCATTTTTTTAGTTTCCTTGAAAAACGATATTTTACATTTATCAGGTTTCTTTTATAATGAAAGTGGTTAATTAGTACTATAAAGAATGAGCTGAAGAATAGGAGTGGAGTGCCATGAATCGTGCACTAGGAAAAAAAATCATGCAATTGCGCAAACAACACAAGTATACTCAAAAATTTTTAGGTGAACGGTGTGGTGAATCAGCAACGGACATTTCCGCTTACGAACGTGGTCAGCGCATTCCTTCTGCTCAAGTTTTGGAACGATTGGCTCTTGCTTTAGACACGACGATCATTGATCTCATCGATCCGAAGTATGTACAGCATCCTTCATTGAGTGAATTCATGCAACAAGCGCTTGAACCATCGCAACCGCTTGATCTAAAGCTCATTCTTGAAGATTTACTGGTTCATCTCAGTCTATCGAAGGAAATCTATTTTGATGGTCGACTCGTCTCATCACCTGTCCGGGATGAGATGGCAACGTTCATTGATCAAGCATTAAAGCGGGGTCTTTCTTCTATCGAAGCGTAAAAAAGAGATCAAAATCAGCTGATTTTGATCTCTTTTTTTATTCTGTTTGGACGATATGATCGATGTATAATTGATTGTCGTCATATGTTGCTTCTAATAACTGACGAAAAAACGTATTTTCGCTTGTTTTCTCGGATACGAATACACGTGCGTAATGCTTATGCGCCTGCTCGAGTACAGTGAATTTCAAAGTACGGGCAGATGAAGAGAAAAACAATTGACGACCGGGATAACCAAAGGCGTCCGTCGCTTTCGATTCTTCTAAGAAATGAAAAGGTTCGTCTGGAAACAAGGTCTCAATGAACGATAGACAACTTTGTTGAAAGGTACTTCCGCTCTGATTTTCCATGATACATCCGGCTCCTCTTTCTTATGATGTACTTTGAATCGTGCAAAGGAAACTACTGTATCTCATTACCCAGTCTTTAGACCTATTCAAACCAATATATTACATATATTTTTTATTTTATTAGTACATTATATTTTGTACTTATTGTTTTTCGAACTCCAATACCATCATTGTCTTTCCTTCATATAGAAATTGTCCATGATAACGCGATAACGTCGCAAATTCAAACAGCGTTTTTGGTTCGTATAGATATTCGATCGCATAACTGACTTTTTCCTCTTGTCCGGATTTGAGATAAGCGTTGAACAAAAGACGCTCCCCATCGATGTGATAGCCATAGAAAAGTAATGTCTTTTGAAAGCGTCGTGTCGCAATCGGATGGACAATTGATTTCAGGTGATCGATGTGATACAAGGACACAAGCAAGCGTCCGCTCGGTCGTAGCAACTGACGGATGTTTCGGAAGAACAACAGTAATTCCCCGCGCGTATAACGTAAAATCGTCGTTCCCGGTAAGATGATTCGATCAAAATACTCAGGTCCGACGACGTCCGTCACGTCATGACTCCATCCATAAACCTTATGCTGATACGCCTCCGCGATTTGCTTCGTCCGCGAAGCTTCCGGTTCGATCAGATAAAGGTCATACCCCTCATCCGATAAAAGATTAAACAGGGATGGATCAAACGTTCCATGAAACAGGATCCGCTCTCCTTTTTGTAGATAACGTCGATAGAGCATCAACTCATCGACTTCATTTAACTGTTGTGCTTCTTGGTACAATCGACCAAATCGTTCATCTCCCTGGACATGATCGAGCACTTGGACGCGGGAGTAGCTACCTTTACGCAAAAACGGACCAAATAAGATCTCACCCATGATACATCAACTCCTTGTAATGCTGAATCGCTTCCGCATAGTCTGCGCCGAGTCGCTCTGGCAACACGTCGAATTGTTCCTTTTGATCCGCTTCTAAAATCCAGAGGAATGCTTCGTTCGTCTCGAACAGGCGTAACGTCGTTCGATCGAACGCAAAACACCCTTCCTCATTTTGAATGCCGATCAATGTTAACGGTCCAATCCGTCCAGACGTCCGGGGTAATTCAAGATCCGAGTAAGGGGTGATGAAACGGCTCGTCCCTTGAAACGACCCTGCCAGTTGATACAACAACGGAAACAACTCCAGTTCCGTTTGCGATGCGAGCGCCTCCGGTTGAGGTTGCTGTTCTCGAAGACATTCAATATCGCTTGAAATATCCGCACTCAACTGAATCGTTTTTTGTCGATCAGCGTAAATCCCGTCCGCAAAAAAGAACAGGCGATGCGAGACGCGTAATCCGCTTAATGTCGCATAATCGAGAATACCCATCGATTGATCGTTTTGAATGCGCCCCGTTTGCTGCCAGTCTTGTAACCGCTCGGCAAGTGCATCGCGAGATAAAACCGTCAGCTGTGACGCAAGTGACGGAGATAAACGATCTGAGAACGTCAACAAAATCGGGGTCCGGCTCATCAGTTCGATGATCGGCAGATCGTGCCGCATCGGATGATCAAAATAAATGACACTATTGATCGTCATCATTTGAAAACTCTCTACTGGAATCCGGTCCAACAATGAGCTGTCCTCAATGTAGACATGACGCAGCGGTTGTGGATGGTGCGGCACGGATGCGGGATAGACACCCGTCATCAACGAAAGGAGAGCATGATGGACAGCCGGAACGGATGCCGAAACCGGTATCTCTTCCTGCGGTAAGAAGAGACCGTTCAGGAAATCCGGTTGACCGAACAGAACCTCCCCGTTCTGCCGGATCAAATGAAACTGGACGTGTAGCATCTCGTGTTGCAAATAGGCAACGAGACGCAACGTACGCTCCCCTTCTCCTTGGAGGACGAAGACATAGTGCTCATATTCCTGAAAATCCATGTAATCGAGTAAATCATGAAACGTATGCGTATCATAATCAAAGGCATCGATTGAAATACGATGTGTCTCACAAAAAGTCTGCATCGCGAGGGATGGCAAGGAACGTTGTAACCAGCCGTTTTGTTCCGATAAAAGTGATAATCCGATCATGTCCTCTCTCCTTTCTCGTCAAGTGATTGAAAAAAGGGCTTCATTCTCTACTATCCGAATGAAGTCCTTTTTGTGTGTATTAAGCCGATTTGATAGTTGCTTTTGGTTTCGTATTAGTCCGGTCCATTTCCCGATGAGCGAGGGGGGCGACGGAGACGGTAGCAGGATTGAGACACCAAGCGCAAGAAGTCATGTTACGTCGCGTTTCTTTTAAAATGAGTGTCATGGTTGTACCCCTTTCTGAATCAAGTGAGATGGTCGTTGAAACATTGATACGAAATCAAGTAAATCAGTGGTATCCCGTTCCATTCGCTTCTATAATAGAAATTGGTACCCTGTACCAGTTCAATCTTCACGAAAGGACGAGGAGCCGATGGATCAATTCATGTCACCGCAAATCGGCTTAGCATTACGCCGACTGCGAAAGAAACATAATCTGACACAAAAAGATTTAGCAAACGGAATTTGCAGTCAAGCAGAAATCAGCAAGATCGAGAGTGGTACCCATTCACCGACGGTTGAGCTTCTCTTTGCACTATCTAAAAAACTACAAGTTCCTTTTTCTTCATTCTTTGATCATGCCAATTATCGTGAAGCTTTCTATCATCTAGACGAAGAACTACTGAAAAAATTTCGAAATAACGAATTTGATGACGTTTACCATGAAACAAAATCAAGACTAGAACAATCAAATGTTGATGAGGAAGTTAGCTTGCTACTTAACTATTACAATAATATTGCTGCTCACAAATTAAATAAAATTGATTATAGAACTTGCATTGTAGTCTTACGCCAGCTATCGGAAAAGTATTCCTCCACCTTTTATTCTCCTAGCATGATTATTCGAATAAAGTCAGCGATTGCAAATCTGTACTCTGAAAATAAAAATTATTCACATAGTAGAAAAGTTTACGAAGAAATTATTAACCTAGACTTTGAGAGCGAAGAACTTGTATTAGATCGTATTCGCATTCTATATAATTTCTCAAAAACTCTTTTTCAGTTGAAAGACATGCAGTATGCGCTCAACATAACTAATGAAGCAATCGAGCAAAGTTTAAAATATAAAGATATGTCTATGCTTGGTCAGCTATATTACCAAAAAGGTTCTTGTCTTGAAAATTTAAACGAAGACTATGATTTAATCAAAAAATCTTATGAACGAGCTTTTGTATTCTTTGAATTATTAAAAATGAAAGAATATCAGCAAATCATATTAACCTATAAATCAAAATACATTATCTAATTAAACTTGTGCCTTATTTATAACAACATACTCATACGGTAATTCTGTTTTTGCCACTTGCT